>JABCYV010000221.1 GCA_013290025.1 Acidobacteriota bacterium | reverse complement strand
GGCTGCTCTCCAGTAATTTCCAAATCGGAGGAGACGCTTCAGCCGCAGCGGGTCCAGTTGGACGACATGCCGAGGCCGGTACGGATTGGAAGATGGATACGGAGATCCTGACCTACTCCCGTGCCAAGGGTGCGTTCGCCGGGCTCACGTTGGAAGGTGCATCGCTCCGTCAAGACAATGATTCCCGGCGCGCAATGTACGGCCGCAAAGTCACAACTCGGGCTTTGCTGTTGGGCAAAGTGCCGGCTCCATCCGCAGCCCAGCCGTTCCTTGCGGAAATTCGCGGAGCAAAAGCCCAGGCCGTAGCCGAAGGGAAAGCTGAAGCCAAGTCTGAAGCCAAAGAGAAAGACAGAAAGTAGGGCTTCCGGACTCGATCTGCCGTTGTTTGTCTTCAGCCCGACGGCAGCGTGTTCGAGTGGGAGCACAAAAGAAGCATTCAATTTTCACGCCGTGCGGTGTGATCGAGTTGTTGAGAATGTGTTTGAAAGAATTCAGAAGCACGTCTTGAAAACCGACCACTCCGCACCGAGGATGCAGTGACAGCCTGGCTCTTGAACGCCGGTATGTGATTTTCATGCTTTCTGCCGTCGGTACACAGGGCTTGCTCATCACCGCTGCGTCGTCCACCTTCGGGCCATCTGTCGATTTGGGCTGCACCTGCTTAGACTGTGCGTCTTCGCAGCTTGTTCGTTCGTCGCCTTCTGCTCGGTCAACGAAGGGGCACGACCCCACACCACCACACAGACCATCCACATCAGAAAAAGCATGAATAGCCCAGCATATAGTTTCATTTTGTTTCAGTCATGCCATCTTGGGATTGGATTTTACGCTCCCCACGCCTGCTTGCGTGCGGTAATCCCCCGCCAGGCTTCCGATCCGATCCATACCGAACCTGGTACGGAATCGTCTCGCAAGCCCGAACTAAAGACCCCTACTTGCGCGACGATACGATCCTCGCCTTGTTCTGCAGGTCTCAACGCTGTGGACCTATGCCCGCGGGAGTATGAGTCTTGCGTATGATACTGACTGCGTGAGGCTTATTTTGGAATTGTGCAAGCTCCGTAAGTCAGATCCGTGCCGCTGAGAATTACTGGAACACCTGCGCAACCCTGTTGTGGTTGTTTCGCTTGGCTCGCAGATCACTTCGGAGGATCATCTCGCTGGTCTGCGATAGGAAGACGACATTCGAACAATTCCAATTCGCCTTCAGCATCCTTCTTTGAAATGTGATCTGAGGTCCGGCCACACCTCACACAAGACCATTCCTGCGGTTCTGGATTCCATCTGATTTCCGCGTGTTTCATTGTTTCGCCCATCTGTTCTAATCATTGTCGGTAGATCGGTGCTTCGCCCGTGCGGGAAAGTCCGCAACTAACTTCCTCAAGCGTCGCGTATGCTCGGCGAGGGCTGCCTGCAATTCTTGGAGAATTTCGTTCAACTCGGGGGACTGTGGGGTCGCCACTGCTTTGGCGCAAGGCTCTTTGGTCCGATCGTCCAATCGTTGACGCATGGCGGGCCAGGGTTTTGGTAGCCTGCCACATCCCAAACAATTGTTCGATACAGTGCATACTGTAATTGCTCCCTAAGGTGCCGTTGCTGGCCGTGACGCGCTTAAGGCTCAACGCCGCAACCGGCAGTAACTAAAGTTATCAGCAGCACGGGCCATTCCTCGCCGCCTTCATTTCCGCCATCCTGTCATCAGCCGAGGCAACTCGGTTAGGGTCCGGTAAGCGCTTACTTCACACCTATCCGCCGGACCCGACCCTTATTTGGAGGTTTGGCAGGATGACGATTGAAGAGTACACACGGAAAATTCAGGAAGTCGCGACAGTGAAATACAAGATAGAGCCCCAGATAGCTAAGACGCTCTACCTTCAGAAGCGACCGGATGGATTGTGGCAAATCTCTTTCATAAGTCCGGACCTACTTACCGGTGCGCGATTGCGCCACTTCGCTAACTGGGTCCATAAGAATCGCATTGACCTGCTGCCCGGTGGCAGTGACTAAAGCTCCCCAGGCCTGGTTGGGGGCTTGCCCCCTCCAACCTCTCCTATTCCCATCTGTTAGTTTTTTCGTTGAACCACTCTAGACCCAAGTCTGCTTTTATTCTCCCCCGCACCGCGGCTGTCGCTTCAGAGTCGTCGAACAAAAAGATAAGAATGGGCGGCCTAATCGGCGCTGCTTTGGTTCCACAGATGATGTTTGCCAACACTTCCCACCCCACTTCATGGTGGACCATCGGGTCGTACCGCGATACGAAGACATCACAGCTTGGTGCCACCGCGATTAGAGTCAGTCGTCGCTTGAGACCTGCGTCAAATCCTCTCTTGATGATTTGCTTGATCCGGGCAAAACGCTCCGAGTCTGGCCCCGCGTTCGCCACCAGGAGAACATCTATCCAAGCGGCTTGAATTTGTTGCCTTTCATCCTCGGTCATGTTTGTTCCCCCTTTCCCTGGCTAGAGAGGCAGGCGATTGTACCGCGTTCGATGACACGGACCCGAATCGGCAAAGTCGGCTAGTGGTGCGATCTGGATTTTGCGGCAAAGACCGTGAACCGTATATTGCGGCGATGCCGCGCGAGCTGGTGTGGATGGAGCAATCGCGCTTTCGTGGTTGGGGCTGCTCCCAATGTGCATGGGTCTTCAACTCTCTCGGTCCGCCTATCGGCGAAACTTTCGACGCAATTAAGGCAAAACTTTGAGTCGCACCGTGACAAGAGTTTGCGTCGCACGCGTGCGCTAAACACCCGCGCGAACCCACGCCGACGCTACCTAAGACGTACAATGGGGTGTCATTTTCACCCGTCTGATATTTGGGTAAATCATGGTGTAAAAGACCCACCCGGCCAGCAGCAGCACCACTACAATGACGATGGTACGAGCAATCACAGAGACATATTACGCTTGATGGGCGGGTACTTTCCTTTATGCACATTGGTCTGTGCATTCTTGAACACTTGGAGGCAGCTTTTATGAGATGAGGTTGATAGGTTCTAGTCTTCAATCAAATCGGAACACAGACACGGCTCAAATAGGCCTCATGCGGTCAGAGTTTGCAAGGGGCCCATGCTCGGCGCGGGGCGTACGGGCTGAGGAAGAAAATAGAGGTGATCGTTACGTTGCGCAGGGAGATGCCGAGCGCTCGGCTAACTTCCTACTTTTCTACCGTAGTCCTCGAGCGTTTTCTTCGTTTCGGCTTGGCTGGCATCCTCGGAGTGCTTCAACTTAACGTGTGTGTGAAACGCTTTATAGATCATTTCGTTGGTTTCTTGTTGCGTATTCTGCGTACTATCCATCGCCTTTTCGACACAGATGATCTCATTGCACTGAGAGCACTTGCCGAAGAGATGACTGGCGCGGTCCATTTCGTCCTTTGGTCCAAGCCAAGATACGTCTATCAGTTTAGGTGTTGCCATGACTGCCTCCCTTTCCACTCTTCTACTTGGCGCGTTTACCCGTAGGGTGAACGGTATTTCCACATGCCCGATCCGGACGGGCTAGCTGGCGTTCGCGTGCGCCCGATGTAAGAAGTCATCCAACAACTGCACGAACTCATCCTATCGAGGGAGAATTGCGAAGGTATTCAACATTCTTTGGCGCACGTTCTTTCCCGAATGGGGTTCCTGGAATAAAACAACATTTAGGGTACGCGTAGGGACTAAACGATCTTGCCGCGCCGGCCTTTCCCTTTTGGGCGGTATAGCCCAGTTTTCGGAGCACGCAGACGAAACGTCTCCACGGGACCTGAGTGGGTAGCCCGGACATCAGTTAGACACTAGGACACGCTGCGTATTCAACGCAAACAACGCAATGTCTCGGGCTGACAGTGTATGTGGTATCAACTTCAGGGTCACCGAATACGCGGACTCAGGAACCTCTGTACACGTCTGCGCCGTTCCCGCCAACCCCCCAAATGCATGCGATGAGCGGCGCAGCACACGGCAGGTCTCACCCGGACAAATCAGAATCAGCGTTCTTCAACTCTGCATCCTCATCACGGTGCCCCAATTGACCTTGCATGCTACTATTGCCACCTTGGTTCTGGGGGTCCTGCTCTGTTGCGCCCTTGCCCCGATCTGGATCTCTCGATTTGTCCATGGATACTTTCTCCCATCACTGAACTCTGGCACTCTCAACACTACTAGGGGCTAGCGGAGTCTCCTCCCTTTTGCACTCTGAAGCACTGTCGCCGGAATCCGCAGTATGCGAATGCTTGAGTCTTTTTTTGTTGTCACGTGAACTGGAATCCCCTCAGCTTCAGGAAATGGGTCTGAAACCACTTCAAACTCCTCGCCATAGAGCCGAATGCGCCTAGAAATCGCATAGCCAAGATGTTTAACGTGTGTGTTCGCGAGAAACATGACTTCCTCTTTGTTCCGGCCGGCCCCTTTTTGCGCGGCGGAGAACTGGCTTCGCGCGGGCAGCCTGCGCAAGTTGAGTTTGAACGGCCGCAAGGGGATGTTTCTCATATGCTGCGCACCCTGGTAGCGCCCGCAGAACCCTTGATGGCTAGTTAAATCTGGCCGTCGGAAAAATCTAAGCCTTCCTTCACTGTCTGGGGTTGCCCGTTGCTCTGCGCCGAACCGTAACCCTCACTTTGGCATCCGGCCTCAAGTGGACCTCTTCGCAATTTTCGTCGGTCAGGGTGTTCTCGATACGGATCTGCATATACGAGTGATCGGCCTGTTCGACGGCGATCTGTGCTCTTTCAGGTTCGCTGGCAAGGGGGGATTTTATGATCGTTTCGACAGTTCCCGACAAGGTGGCGTTCGGTTTCTCATTCATTACTTGTCCTTTTCTAGTCCGGTCTGAAAGGCTGCGGTTACTGCGGCGGCTTCTCGTCCCGCTTTGGCTGTTCGTCCGGACGCTTCCTCTCTTCCGGCTTCAGAGGTTCTGGCTGCGGGCGCTGTTGCTGCTGCGCCGCACGGGGCGTTTCCGCAGGAGGAGGAATGCGCTGGGGCTGCGAACGCTCGGTGGGCGCAGGAGTTTGCGACCGCTGAGCAGGCTCAGGCCGATTGTTCGGCTGCGCTGCGGACGGACGGTTCGGTGTAAGCGGACTTGGTTCCGGATGATTCGACTCGTGTCCGTTGTTCGGCTGGGCAGCGGGTGGACGGTTCGATTCAGGCCGATTCGGTTCTAGGCGGTTGGGCTCGGGCCGACTGTTCGGCTGAACTGTCGGCGGACGGTTCAGTTCCGGCTGGTTATTCGGGGCAGGCCGGTCGCGGCGAACGGCGTTGTCCTCTGGATGTGCGGCCGGCGTATTGGGCGGTGGCTGAACTGTGGCACGATTGATTGTGGGGTTATAAGGCGCCCCTGCCTGTTTAGCCGCTACGACTGCGTGGTCGCTAAAGGCCCCCGGCTTAGGAGTAGCGGCGACTGCCGGTGCGCCATGGTTCACGGAAGCTCGTAGCTCTGGTTTCGCGCGGGCAGCCTGCGCATGTTGAGTTTGAACTTCCACAGGGGGGATATGTCTCTCGTGTGCCACAGCCTCTTCTTGAGGCGTTGGACGCGCAGTGATCCCACCGTTGCCCCCGTTATAGCTGACGCGGTTCACCGTGGTATTGTTGATCACCGTGGTGTTGTAAACGTTGTGAATGTTGGTGACGTTCACGTTGTTCACGGAGCGGTTGTAGTAAAACTGTCGGCCTTGCCAACGTCCGCCTTGATAGCCCTCACCAAAGTATCCGTAGCCGTAACTGATTCCTCCGTAGAAACCTACCTGCTGACCCCAGTAGCCATCATAGAAGACATATCCGCTGCCGCTCCAACCCCAATAGGCTGGAGTCCAGAGCAGACGGGGTTCCGGAGCCATCACCCATGTACCCGGTACCCAGTAGTAGTCATCGTCGGCGTAAGCCCAGTACCCAGGGGTCCAGAGATAACCATCGCCGGGACAAAGGGGCTGCTCGTACACGGGCAGTTCAGGCGGGGCGAATGAGATCGATACGCCGATTTGCGCGTAAGTTGCCGCCGACATGGCCAGCAGTACGAGTGCGAACAGCGGCGAACGAACGGAGGAGATGATACGCATTGTGCTTCCTCTTGCCGATTATCCTTCGCCTGCCCGGTGTCGCTCGGCTGCTGCGGGTTGCGCGGATTGAAAGGCGCGATTTCCGGTCGAAACGTACTCAGGACCCTGTCTCGTTCGGAACAGTTCTCACAGAGACTTTCTCATTCGGGAGATGTCCAAAGTCTGTGCAAGAAAGCTCACTTCTAGCCTGGGTGCCAGCAGGTCCCTGTGGCAGAAGAGGATGAATCAGGAAGAAGAAAAAAGAGATAGATAGATTGCCGGCAGCAAAGCTGCAGGCTCACTCGGCAAAGGATTTCGATTCCACCCTGAAGAGCCATTCTCGCCCCTACTTGTGCCTTCGGACTACTCGTGCCTTCCCAAATTACCCAAGCCATGACTCCGAATCGTCAGGAGCTTGGTTGTGGCTCGATGACGGGCGCAGGGAACCCCGGCCAGTGTGAGGCAAGCTTGGGAGTTTACGAGTCTGCCCGGTGCTTTCGGGGCCGGGTAGTGCGTCGAGTCTTCTTGGGGTCGGGTCGGGAAAAAGGCCGAACCCGTGTGGGTCCGGCCAGAAACGTGCACGTGCGAGCACAGTATAGTAAAGCGGTCGTGAGGGTCCGAATGGTCGGTGTTTCCGCCGCTAACCCATGACCGCGTGTCGAGTTGTCAGACTCGGGCATAGTATCTGTTAACGGTTTCAATAACTGTTCAATTTTATACATTTCCGAAAATAAACCAGCGGTAGCCCTGTCATTATTCGTGACGAGAGGCAGTGCTATATGACTCCGACCGAACGACCTGTTGCGCATAAAGTCCTGCCTGTACGACCGATTTCGCTTCGCAATCAATTGTCCTGTTTGTGCAGTTTCGGTCATAGCTGTGCTGAAAGCATGTGTCGCCGCCGCGCCTAGATTCAGGCACTTAGCCTAGACGCTTACTGGCAAGAAACTTGCCCGCTATTTTGCGGGAGCTGACCGAGTCCGTTAAAGATTCTTACTCGCCGCGCCAGACCTCCCTTGCTACGAACTACGAAAAAAGTTCTGGGAGGTGACTCGAATCGTGCCGCACGTTATTCAGCAGAGTGCATCTCATTGGTTCGAGTTCGAGACCGAGGTGCCGAGCCAAAGCGAGAACCTGGACACTCTGAGCCGAATCCATCGGGAATTGCTGGCGAAGGTTGAGGCCATGAATTTACCGGTGGGGTGGGTGCCAGATATCGACACGGAAATCCCGTTCTGTGGAGAACAGGAACACGGTCCCTGCGACGGGCACTTCGAGCCTACCTGCTATCACGAGTTGTTGCTGTTCGGGGACCAGGGCGACTGTCTGGCAGCCAAGCTGTGGCCCGAAAACGTGCCTACCGCCAAGGACTGGGACGAATCGCTTTTGTCAGAAGTCGAGCGCCAGCAGGAAAGCACGGAAGCGGTGTTTGGCGGCAATGTCGCATTTGACCAACTGGAAATCTCCGAAGCACCCGAAAAACAGGGAATGACGCAGACGT
The DNA here is from genome assembly GCA_013290025.1 of Acidobacteriota bacterium. Lineage (GTDB taxonomy): Bacteria > Acidobacteriota > Terriglobia > Terriglobales > Acidobacteriaceae > JABCYV01. The sequence continues at coordinate 505 of JABCYV010000221.1, read as the reverse complement.
TTCCCAGCGACAGCACGTCCATGCCGGAACCACCGAACGAACACGCGATCGATCAGGTTTGCCAAGCCGTCATGGAAGTGCCCAGGGAGTTACCGGCGCTCTGGCAGCCGGCTGAAGCAGCGACAGCCACCTCGGAGCGATTGAAGCCCGTCCGCCTGCGCAGACCCTGGTGGAAGGTGGCCGGGCCAGCCGTCGTGGCTGCGCTTGTGATAGCTTGCTGGATTGCCTACAGCGCTCGCCGCCGTGATTCGCCCTCAGGGACAGCGCTACAGAAATCGAATGCCCTCGAGCAGCAGGTGCCCTTCGTATCCCCAAAGCAGGTGCCGGAGAACAGCACGGCCATGCCGCAGACCGTGCCAGGAGCCACGGAAGAAGCGCGGCCTGCCAGGAACAGAGGCGAGCGCGTGCGCGTCGGGGAGAATGAAGTCGACATTGGAGAAGATGTGACAGTGCGCTATTTCGCGCCCAAACCGGCGGTTGTGCCGCCGACAGAGCCGGTGCCAAG
>JABCYV010000220.1 GCA_013290025.1 Acidobacteriota bacterium | reverse complement strand
ACCTTGACTAACACCGGCACGGGGGAAACGCGCACCCAGTCAACAGGAAGTGAAGGCTTGTACCAGTTTGTGAACGTGATTCCTGGCCAATACCGGCTGGAGATTGAGAAGGCCGGTTTTAAACACTACACGCACGCCAATGTTGTGGTCCAAGTGCAGCAGGATACTCATATCGATGCTGCAATGGCCCTCGGACAAGTCACCGAGACCGTAGAAGTGAGCTCAGAAGTGGCTTTACTGCAATCGGAGACATCGTCACTCGGCCAAGTGGTGGAGCAACGCAAGGCCAACGAACTGCCCTTGAATGGCCGTAACATTTTTAATTTGATTACGATCTCTCCCGCGGCGGTCGCGCAGGGCGGGTCTGGTGGCACACCGGTTGGCCAAAACCCCTTTAGCTGGGGGAACTACCAGGTCGGAGGTTCCTTCGCGAATGAGAGTGCGGAGTACCTGGACGGTCAGCCGCTGAACATTGGCTACATCAACCTGCCGATCGTCATTCCGACGCAGGATTCGATTGGTGAATTCAAGGTTCAGTACAACAACCTGGGCGCGGATTGGGGAAAGTTCGCGGGCGGCGTGGTGAACCTGAGCACCAAGTCCGGCACCAATTCCTTCCATGGCGAAGCTCATGAGTTTCTGCGCAATAAGGTATTGAACTCGAACGACTATTTCTTGAAGCGATCCGAAATCGCAGGCGGCAAGAAAAACGAGCCGCCTCCGTACGTGCAGAATCAATATGGGGTCTCCGGCGGCGGCCCGATCATTAAGGACAAGACTTTCTTTTTTGGGAGCTGGGAGCAATTCCGGCTCCGGACAGGCTCGGTCCTGACCACGACGGTTCCTGAAACGGCATTCCGGAACGGTGATTTCTCCGCGCTGTTGGCCCAGGGAATCCAACTCTACGACCCCTACACGGTGGATAACTCGGGTCAGCCGGATCCCACGAAGCCTGCCTTCAATCCAAACTTTGGGAAGCGGAAACCGTACCTGAACAACCAAATTCAGCCGTCAGAATTCAGTAAGGCTGCCACCGTCATGTGGGACAAGTATTTTGTGCCACCGACGGGGAGTGGTAGTGTCAATAATTTTACCTCGGCGACCAGCTCCGGAGGCAACAACAACGAATTTGTCGTCCGAGCCGACCAGAACATATCGAGTACGACCCGGCTCTTCGGAAGGTTCAGCTACTTCGGATTGCTTGACCTGCCGACCAATCCATTCGGCACCGGCCTCTGCCGTGACCGCTGCGCCGAAAATTACCACTCCAAGCTGCTGGCCATCGATCTGAACCATTCCTTTTCGCCCAACACGATCTTTGATATCAATATCGCGGGTAGCCGCTTTGTCTATGCCCGTGCACCCATCCTTTCGGGCTACGACCTTACAAATCTGGGCTGGCCTGCCAGCTACAACACCGCTCCTGCTGTCATGAGGACTCCGCCCACGCCCGCGTTCCTCTTCCCCAATGACGTTGGCAAATCGCAGGGGAACAGCGCTATCGGCGACCATAACACCCAGTACAACATTACTCCGGCGCTTACCTTTATCCGTGGCAAGCACACCTTCCAGGTCGGCGGGCAGTATGAATTGGGCTTGGATAATTACTTCCAAACCAACATCGCCAGCGGGGCGTTTGCATTCGACGGAAGCTGGACGACTAGCACTGGGGCTCCCACTAAGGCTAACCCCGCTGCCGGCGGATTTCCCTTTGCTGATTTCCTGTTAGGCCTGTCCCTGAACCAGGGTAGCTTCGTCAATCAGACTGAAGGTGTCGCCCAGGTACCTGCCCAGACCCAGGGCAGACAAACTTATCGCGCCTTCTACGGCAACGACAATTGGCGCGTCACCACCAAGTTGACCCTGAATATCGGGTTGCGGTACGAGCTCCAAGGGGGCTGGTCGGACCGGTACAATCGCCTGACCTTCTTTGATCCTACTATCGTGAATCGGACAGTTACGGGCTGCGGCGGCACGGTAGGTTCGGTATGCTTGGGCGATGCACTTCTCGTGGGAACGCCTCCGAACTCGACCCGGAACAACCTGCCTTTGGACAAGAAGCAGTTTTCTCCGCGGCTCGGGTTTGCCTATAGTTGGAACCCAAAGACTGTGATCCGCGGCGGATATGGCGTGTTCTGGATCCCGAACTATGTCTCCTTTGGTCTGAATCCTGATAATGACGTCATCAACCTGGCAACTACGCCGTTTACCGCCACGCTGGATTCGGGACTGACTCCGCTGAGCACATTAAACTCCACCGGATGTTCGCTCCCGAAGAGTGCTACCAACACTTTTGGTTCCTTCACGTGCACGGAGCTGAACCAGGGACCGTTCGGACCCGGAGGTATCCTGGCACCGCCCGGGCGAGGTGGGAACACTTCAGCATTTGTGGCGGCTTCCGGATCGCCAACTCTGTCACCGTACTTGAACCCCAAGCCAGGATATGTCGAGCAGTACAATTTGGACATCCAGCGCGAGTTCCCGGGCGGCGTCTTTGTTGATGTAGCCTATGCTGGTTCGCACGGGGTGCACTTGCCGCAGTACTCAACCCACCTGAACCAGATTCCTGATGGCGCCGTTGCGCAAGCTGCTGCCCAAGCTGCTGCTGGCCAAACGCCCACCATCAGTACGCAGATCACTAATCCGATGGCCGGAACCAGCGGAAACGCTACCATTGGCGCTCCCCTAATCAATGCCGGTCAGTTGGGCCGGCCGTTTCCGCAATACACCGACGTAAACCTTGCCGGGTTCGGTTGCTGTGGCAGCACCTATAACTCACTGCAGGTTTCTGCTACCCGAAGGTTCCAGGGTGGTGGAACCTTGCTGGTGGCTTACACCAACGCAAAACTGCTTAGCAACACGGACACCCTCACCAGTTGGCTGGAGAATGGCAGCACGGGCGGCGTTGGACAAGTCCAAGACTGGAACAACCTCAACAAAGAGCGGTCTCTCTCCTCCCAGGATGTCTCGCAACGCCTCGTGATCAGCTATGTGCTGGATCTCCCCTTCGGTCGGGGTAAGAGGTTTCTCGGCGGCGCAAGTGGAGTCACCAGTAAAGCAGTCTCCGGATGGGGAATTGACGGAGTCACTACGTTCCAGCGCGGATTCCCTCTGAAGATTGCCTGGGGTGGGCCTCAAACATCGCTGGAGGCGGCCAATCTTGGTGTTTCCAACGTCCGTCCCAATGTTGTGGGTGGATGTGACAAATCGAAACAAGGTGGCGGCTCAGGCAGTAGGCTAGACCAGTGGTTTAATGTCAGCTGCTTTAACGCTCCCCCAGCGTGGGGATTCGGAAGCGAACAGCGCGTGGATTCCTCACTGCGGGCCGCCGGCATCAACAACTTTGATTTCGCGGTCTTCAAGAGAACTGCGATCACGGAAAGAGCCGGTCTCGAGTTCCGTACTGAGTTCTTCAATCTCTTTAATCACCCGCACTTCGGCTTCCCTGGCACGAATTTTAATCCCGTGGCAGGCGATAACACCGCAAACGGTTTTGGACAAGTGACGTCCACTAATCCGGACAGCAACCCCCGTCTGATTCAGTTTGCCCTGAAACTTGTCTTCTAAGTCGTGCGCAATCGGCCGGGCTGGGCACTTTTGCCCAGCTCGGTTTTTTTAGTCCTTGCTGAGGCTATCTCACCGAGCACCAAGAGTTGCGGCCTTGCGCGCGTGCACTCTCTTCGAGTAGATTTCCTCCGACCCGCATGAGGAATGTCCCCGTCATCGACTACTCTGATGCCAAGAAGATCATTGACCTGATCGTGGAAAAAGCTGCACAAATGGAAAAATCCGTTGTGGTTGCCGTGGCCGACTCCCATGGTGAGCTCATCGCTTTTGCCCGCATGGACGGCGCTCCGGTTTCATCCATCCGCATTGCTGCGAATAAGGCGTGGACTGCCGCGCGAGAGCGGAAGCCGACCAAGGAAATCGGAGAGAAGGTGCGGCACGCCGAAAAAGGGCACGACATTGCCTACTACGGCGATCCCAGATTTGTTGGCTGGGGCGGCGGCATTCCCATCTGGAAGGACGGCGCCGTGGCGGGCGCAGTCGCTGTCAGTGGTCTTTCATCGACTGAGGATATCGCTCTGGCAACCTTGGGCGTCGAGCTGGTCGCGGGCAAATAGACGGATCGGGCTTTCTCGGGGTTATTTAGGGTCTCAGAATCGGAGGATCGCAATGGTACGCAGGCTCCAATTTGTTTGTCTGCTCCTTAGCGTGTCAGTCTTACCTGCCTTGTGCCAGATGTCCCAGGCGGACATCGAGACTCGCGTCGATTCACTCCTCAAGCAGTTGACCTTGGAAGAGAAAATCGATCTCATCGGCGGCGTCGATGATTTCTACATCCGCGAAATCAAGCATATCGGCCTGCCGCGGCTGAAGATGGCCGACGGGCCAATCGGAGTTCGCAACTACGGTCCCTCTACGGTCTTTGGCGGCATCGGCCTTGCGGCGACATGGGACCCCGAGCTGGCACGACGGATAGGGACCATAATCGGACAGGATGCGCGTGCTGGCGGTGTGCATTTCATGCTTGGCCCCGGCGTGAACATCTATCGCGCGCCGATGAACGGCCGCAACTTCGAATACTTCGGAGAAGACCCATTCCTGGCTGCACGAACTGCGGTTGCGTACATCGATGGCATGCAAAGCCAGCGGGTCAGCGCCACTATCAAGCATTTTATGGGTAACAATTCGGAATTCGACCGTCATAACACCGATTCCATTATTGACGAACGCACCATGCGCGAAATCTATCTTCCGGTCTTTGAAGCCGCGGTAAAGGAAGCACACGTGGGGTCCATCATGGATTCCTACAACCTTACCAACGGCCTTCACATGACCCAGAATGGTTACCTGAATACGGACCTCGTAAAAAAAGAGTGGGGCTTCACTGGAATCTTGATGTCTGATTGGGATTCCACTTATGACGCCGTCGCCGCAGCGAATTCCGGCCTCGACCTCGAGATGCCGTCGGGAAAGGTCATGAACCGCGCGAGTCTGTTGCCAGCCGTCAAAGCTGGAACGGTGAGCGAGGCAACCATCGACGATAAGGTCCGTCGCATCCTGCGCACCGCGATTCAGTTTGGATGGCTCGACCGCGACCAAACCGACCTGTCAATCCCGCTTCCGAATATTGCGGGAAAGCAGACCGCACTTGAAGCCGCTCGCTCGGGCATGGTCCTGCTCAAGAATGAAGGAAATCTTCTACCTCTGGAAAAGGGAAGAATCAAATCGATCGCCGTCATCGGTCCTGACGCATATCCGGCCCAACCCGGTGGCGGGGGCAGTGCAGAGGCCAAGCCCTTCACACCCGTCAGCTACCTCGAAGGCTTAGTGAAATACCTGGGTGACAGCGCGCAGGTCTATTACTCGCCGGGTATCACTACCTTTGACGAAATTTCAAAGCAGATGGAATTTACCCAGGCGACCGGGGGCCAGAAAGGCTTGAAGACAGAGTTATTCAATAACGCGGATTTAAGCGGCACACCTGCGATCGTTCGATACGATAAATACGTCCACTATGAGCCAGCCCGCGGAGCGAGCGGTGCGGACAGCAACGTTTCCATTCGTTGGACTGGCTTCTTCACGCCGGCTGGGCCCGGCCAATATCTTGCATTCGTACAAGGTCCTGGTGAAAACGGTGGCTACCGGCTGTATATCGACAAGAAGCTGGTGCTGGATAACTGGAAACAGTGGTACGCCTTCGTTGGAGAGGCTTCCATTACTCTCAGCACGGGCCCGCATGAGGTCGAACTCGACTACTACGCCAAGAGCGGATGGGGCAAAACGACGGCCAATCTCGGCATCGTCCGCCCCGAGACTCTAGTGAGTGCCGAGGCGAAATCATTGGCCTTTCATGCCGATGCCGTGGTGCTGGCGGTGGGCTTTGATACCGCCAGCGAGGGTGAAAGTGGCGACCGCACCTTCCGCCTGCCTCCAGGGCAGGATGAACTGATCAGCCAAATCGCTGCCGTAAACAAGAACACGGTCGTGGTCATGACTTCTGGGGGCGGGGTGGATATGACGACATGGGTCGATCGTGTCCCAGCGCTCCTGCAGGCTTGGTACCCCGGCCAGGAGGGAGGCTCGGCGCTGGCACAACTTCTGTTTGGCGAGTTTAGCCCTTCAGGAAGGCTGCCGATTTCGATCGAGCGACGATGGGAAGACAATGCTGTGCATGACAATTACTACCCGAAGGACGGCGAGAAGAAGGTTAGCTACAACGAGGGTGTGTTTGTTGGCTATCGCCATTTCGACAAATCTGGAATCAAGCCACTATTTCCCTTTGGCTTCGGACTCTCCTATACCACGTTTACCTACAAAAATCTGACAGTTTCCCCGGCGGCTTCGGCGGTCGATCCGGTCACGATAGCCTTCGATGTGACGAACACGGGCGCTCGTGCCGGCGCGGAGATCACGCAGGTGTACGTTGGTGATCGGCATGCTCCCGTACCCCGCCCCGTAAAGGAATTGAAGGGCTTCGCAAAGGTGAACCTCAATCCTGGCGAGAACAAGCACGTTCAAGTCAAACTCGATCGGCGCGCCTTCTCCTATTACGACGTCAAGACCCACACTTGGACGGTTGCGCCAGGCGATTTCGACCTGTACGTTGCACGTTCGGCTGCGCAGATTGAACTGACTGGGAAGGTGGCCCTCCAGTAAGGGGGGCCTCAGGGAGCGATCCGTTCTGCCGGACATTCGCCGGCGCATTCTCACTGTTGATTGCCGTCCAGCCTTACCCAATTACGAGACAGCGCCGATCGTTCGAGGGCATCCAAGACCCGTTGCACGGCAAGCGCATCTTCAAAGTTGGGGTGGAACGTTTCTTCCCGCGCCATCGAGTGGAGAAAGTCTCCGAGTGTGGCAATGAAGGGGTGTTCGTAGCCGACTGCGTGACCGGGTTTCCAGAAGATCTCCCAGTAAGGATGGTTCGGACCGGTGACCATCAAGCTTCGGCTACCCTGTAGGTTTGGGGTTTCGGTAGCGTCGTAGAAATCGAGCCGGTTCATGTCCTCCAGGCTGAATCGCAACATGCCCTTGGATCCATTAATTTCGAAGGTGTTGCGATTCTGGCACCCGACCCCGTAGCGGCTGACCTCAAAACTGCCAATGCTCCCGTTGGAAAAACGAGCTAATAGAAGCGCGGCATCGTCAACGTCACGATCTGGAGCGAAGGTGTGAGTCATGGCAGTAAGCTCACTAATGGGTCCATTAAGGTAAAGAGCAAGATCAATTGAATGTGAGAACAGATCGCCCGCGGCGCCGGTTCCAGATTCACTCCGTTTGTAGCGCCACCCTGTGGCCTTCGACGGGTCATTGCCTGACTGATTAAGGTAGAGGGCGCGATAGTGAAACGGCTGCCCGGTTCGTCCTTGGTCGATGAGTTGCTTTGCGAAGGCAACTGCCGGAACCCGCCGGTAATTGAACCACACCAGATTCGGAACGCGGCGTACTGCCTTGGCCATGCGCTCCGCCTCCTCCAAGGATGTGGCCAAAGGTTTCTCGCACAACACGATTTTCCCCGCCTCGGCTGCGGCGATCGCGATGGGAGCATGCAATGCGTTGGGGACCGCGATGTCGACAACATCGATGTCCTTCCGGCTGATGATTGTGCGCCAATCGGTTTCGACCTCTTCCCAGCCCCAGTGTGCAGCCACGGCTTCCAACTTCGCCCGATTCCGTCCACAGATAACCTTCAAATACAGCTCATAGGGTAGATCGAAAAAATGGCCGACTTGCCGGAAGGCGTTGGAATGCACCTTCCCGATGAAGCCGGAACCGATCATAGCGATGTTCAATTTTTGCTTAGTCATTCGTTGTTCCGCTCAGCGCGATCAAATCCTGATCGTGATTATCGCCGCGCCAAAGTTCCATCCCTCAAGATGGAAGGCATAATTCGGGGCATGTTACAGAGTTATTGACTCAAGGTACGAACACCCAAGCGTTCCTAATCGCAGGAATGAGTTGGCTGAGCGACCTGAGACATAGGTGACACATTGTACCGGACACATGGGTGACACTTTTTCCCCGTAATGGGGAGGGAGTGATGCCTTGGAAGGAGTGTTCGGTCATGGATGAAAGACTGCAGTTTGTGGC
>JABCYV010000219.1 GCA_013290025.1 Acidobacteriota bacterium | reverse complement strand
AAATGTTCCCACCTCCATTAATGACCGGATGAATAACATCATGGATGGCGAGCGCTTCGCGATTACGCGTCCGACACAAACCCATCTGGATGCTTATGCCATCGCAGCCGACGAATTCTCCCAGCAACTGGCGAAGCTACGAACCTTGATTCAGGTAGACCTGGCAAAGCTCGAGAAAGATATGGAAGCAGCCGGCGCACCCTGGACGCCCGGCCGAGTTCCTGAATGGCAGGAGGAGAAGTAGGTCGCTTCGAGATTCGAGGCATCGACTCAGGTTCGAAACGCTGACGTCATCCCGATGCCCCGCGCTTTCACCAGCGGGGCGAGAGCCTGCCCTGAGCGCAGTCGAAGGGATCTGGTGTGAAACCGCGGTGCGTCCTGATAAGCTCCACGCCGGATCCCTCACCCCGGCTGAACTGCGCCGGAGTTCGGGATGACGTCTCAGATCCCAACTTCTCTCAGGGCAGGCTCCCGGCTGAACTACGCCCGAGTTTCGGGATGACGTCTCAGGGGAGATCCAGCCGATTTAATTAAGATCCTCTACTTGGCAGAATCAGCGGAAATCCGCAACACTTCAACCGTAATGTTGTCCGGTCCTCCGCGTTTCTTCGCGATTTCCACCAGGGCCTGACAGGCATCGCCGGGAGTCACGTCCTTTACGGTGCGGATGATCTCGCTGTCGGTCAACAGGCTCCATAGACCGTCGGTGCAGAGCACCAGCACATCGCCCGCTATCAGCTGAACTGGCTGATCCGGGTTGTCCGGCGCAATGACCGCTCCCGCTCCCATGGCAGCCGTAAGGATGTGTCTTTGGGGGTGAGATTCCGCATCCTCAGCAGTGATGACGCCACTCTCGATCAGCCGACCGACGTAGGAGTGGTCCCGGGTGAGGCGAGATATCTTCGAATCGCGCACTAGATAAAGGCGGCTGTCACCGACATGAGCGTAGTAGAGAAGCTTGTCCAGCAATGCGATGGCGGTGCAGGTTGTGCCCATACCCAGCAACTCGGGATGTTCCCTAGCGTGCTCCTGGATGCGGTGGTGGGCGAGATGGAATCCGGTAATCAGTAGGGCTTGGATATCACTGCCTGGAGTATTGGCATACACATCTTCGATGACTTCGACGGCAATGCGGCTGGCCTCCTGGCCGCCTTCGTATCCTCCCATGCCGTCGGCCACAATCGCCAGCCTGCCCCGTTGCTGGAACTGCTCCTCGCTGGCGGGCTCCCAGTAAGCATAGCGGTCTTCATTGTTTTCGCGCTGGCAGCCCACATCACTGAGGCCCGCCAGCTCAACTCCGGGCCGAATCGGCATGACACCTCGCGCGTTTCTATTTCCCCCTCAGGAATGGGGATTATACCGAACCGCGAGGGCGGAGCCATCGCTTTGGTGAGACACATGGGGATAGTTGGACAATCAAAAGATTTTGGTGAGCGCGGCAGGATTCGAACTTGAGGCGTGAAGCAGGCGTGAGCGCAGCGAGAGCCTGCTGCCGAAATCCCGAGCGAAGCCGAGGGACCCGGAATTTTGGTGAGCGCGGCAGGATTCGAACTTGAGGCGTGAAGCAGGCGTGAGCGCAGCGCGAGCCTGCTGCCGAAATCCCGAGCGAAGCCTAGGGACCCCAAAATCTTGGTGAGCGCGGCAGGATTCGAACCTGCGACCCATGCCTTAAAAGGGCATTGCTCTACCACCTGAGCTACGCGCCCATCCTATTGGAACCACTACCGCACTAGCTTCGAAGCGGTTACTTCTTGCGGATACATCGTAGATTAAGCCGATGTCGTCGATCGTTTGCAAATGTTCATCGCCGCAAGGGTCTGTTCCGGCAGCGTCTTGATGTAACATCGCTGCGTGGCCGTTCTGAGTCTCGAATATGATACCAGCTTCGTCATGCTAGCTCCTCGATCGCGCCCCTCTGCAGCCCCACAAATACGGCAACTTCACTGTGCGCAACGGCTCCGGAACCGCAACTGCAGAGAACATCGGCCTTTATGAGAGATTGTTACGCACACAAGAGCTTGGGAAAAATGAGGGCCGAGCGGCGGTGCAGACCGTTTTCATCAGTCCGGCGCTGCCGCTCGATTGTTGCGAGTCTGCGAATCGTGCACCGGGTCATTTGACGGCGATCATGTCCTTAGCCAACGTGGGGCCTACGGGGTTCGCTTTCTCGGAATGCGTCACGTAGGCTTCAACTTTGTCGGTGAACACACCATTGGCGTTCACCTGCTCCCAATGATCGGCATAAAATGTGATCGTCTCCGTCACCGGTAGCCGCATTGTCGAGTGATGAATGTCTCCAGTCGTTATCCACTTCAGGTCCGGGTCGTCCCAGAGCGTCAAGACTTGCGTTTTTTGGGAATCATCGCTAGCGAGTTGCCACCACTGAGTTCCCTTTGTTTTGTTTGTCGCGATCGTCGGGGCGTTTCCATCCATGCGGTAACCGGAATCCTGGACATAACCCCGGCGAATTGAATTTGATCCTTCCGTAAGTTGCACCGTGCGCACGACGTCAAAAATCTCTCTGGCATTCGGCATTGTGCTGTGGGAAGCCAATTCTTTAACAATGCCAGCGGCCGCTAGCCACGGGTACGTCATGATTGTCTGTACGGTAACGGGTGGTGGCTGCGTGCATATTTCGTGCGGTCCGCACGGTCCTGAAGCGTGGCAGACGCGCATGCCGTTTTGAATAAATGACAAGCAGTTACAGTTACAAGCGCCTTTGGTAGGGGTACGCAGAAATGGGTTTGTTGATTGCAATCCGTGCACTGCGCAACCACAAACGGTGTGAGTGTCAGACATAGGAACAACAAGCCGCAAATTGTTGCTAGTTTCGCTTTCATTTTTCTGTCCTTTCTGCATTTGTCAATTATGTTTGGAATCTGGGCGGTCAGGCTGACTGCCTTACGGCGCCTTATCTTTTCTTTAGGATTTAGGGGCTACTGACTCGAGTTGGAGACTTCAGTAAGTACCACGATTGTTATTGGTTGGTTTGAGCGCTGCCCGATGCAGGCTGAACATGAACATCGGATTTGACGATCCAACATTCACGGATACGGATTATACCTAAAGGTGTGGTCCTCGCCACGGAGAACTGAAACCTGTCCTGTTTTCAGAACAAACCGTGTCTCAACATGATTTAAAATTTCCACTAACAATCTGCCTTCAGCGAGCGCTTTCAGGTTGGATCTCGGTTAGGTCAAAGCCGAGCGTGGCGTCTGAATCTTCCGTGCGATCGCAAACTCCCCGCCGCTCAACTCGATCAAGTAGATTGCCGCAGCGCACCCTTGCTGGTCAAAGGACCGTGCAGCTCAAGGTTAAGATGATTCTGTGCAGAATCTGACGCCGGTGGCAATTGTGGCTTTGGGGATAGAGTTGCTTCCCGCTGTTGGATTCGGATTTGCGGCGCAGCGGATTGGGCGAGCTCTGCAGCGCTGGCCGTTTGTACTTCGAGTGGCAGTACCAGCGGCGCTGGTTTTGCCTTACGTACTGGTCTCATTTTCCCAACACATGTTTCAGTGGAAATGGTTCGGGTTGTATGCCGCACTTCCCGCGGCGATCGCATGGCTGTTGGGTCAGGCGGTAACCGCTGATGGGGAGCAGCGTGGTAACTGGCGCGACGCAATCATTCTCCTGGGACTGGGGTTAGCAGTTGATCTACGCTGGTTCGATTCGGCGTGGCCCGTACGGCTTCGGGCTTTGAATGAACTATTGTTGGTGGATGCGGGATTGTATGGTTTTCTGGCTGTCCGCCAACTAAGCGGGACTGGATTCGATTTTCACCTGCAGTGGAGCGACTGGAAGACAGGTCTGCGGGAGTTGGTCTTTTTTACGCCTCTGGTGTTGGTGCTGGGACTGGCGCTTGGCTTCATTCATCCCCATAGCAACCTGCCAGGGCTGGGTTCGGCGGCTTTGCGTTGGGTGGCGATTTTCTTCTTCACTGCCGTGCCGGAAGAACTTTTCTTTCGCGCCTGGGTTCAAAACCTGTTGGAGCGGCGCGTGGGGCGCTGGGCGGCGCTGGTGATTGCGTCGGTCGTATTCGGGGTGTCACACTTCAACAAACGGTCGACACATTTCAATTGGCGCTACGTATTGCTGGCTACAATCGCAGGTATTTTCTATGGACGGGCCTGGCGCGAGCGGGGGAGGGTTCCGGCTTCGGCGATCACGCACACCTGGGTGGATTGGATGTGGGGGCTGTGGTTTTGAGCGGACCGTGTATACGGGCGAGCGGTTGGCGCTGAATCGTCGCTTTCCTCCCGTTCGCACATGTACCGGAAGTAACCTGGGAGTACCCTCGCATCCGTTGACAAGCCGGATTTCGCATACCATACTCGGTAAAAGTTCCAGCGCTAGGCCGTTTTCCGCGCTCGGACGCAACTTTGTTCCACCGCGTCGATAACTCGTGAGAGCCCCTCCCCACCACTGAGTTGCGACGACGACGTTCCACGGAGGAGTTCATGACATCGAAACAGCCCCAGCATAGGCTTGGTTTGTTCTGCGTTCTTGTCTTCGCTGGTTGTGTGCTTGTGGCCTTAGCCATGGCAGCCCTGCGCCTCGGCTATGACCAGAATGTTGCGAAAAAATCGCGAACTGGAAGCTGGCGGTCTCCGAGCGCCTCTCCGCTGGTAAAAGCAAGCGCTGCGAATGCCGTGGTACCGAGCCTGCCAGACACTTCGCGAGGCGAGATGGCCTTCGAGGAGAACCAGGGCCAGACCGATGCGCGCGTACACTACGTGGCACGCGGTGATGGATACAAACTTTTTCTGACTGCGGACGAGGCCGTGATCTCGCTCGCCCCTGATTCCGTCCTGCGCATGCGGATGGCTGGTGCGAATCCCAATCCACGCGTTAAAGGCGACGATGTCCTCCCCGGTGTGAGCAACTATTTCATTGGCAGTGATCCACGGAAGTGGCAAACGAATGTTCACCAATACGCGCGTGTCGATTACCAGGGCGTCTACCCAGGAGTGAACCTGACCTTCTACGGTGAACAGCGCCAACTGAAGTTTGATTTCGTGGTGGCCGCCGGGGCTGATCCGGTGCCGATGGACCTGAGCTTCAGCGGGGCCAAGGGTGTCGCAACCAATGCCTCTGGAGACTTGATTCTGTCTTCGTCTGCCGGCGATCTGTTTTTGCGCCATCCCATTGCTTATCAGGAAGAAAATGGCACGCGCCACTCCGTGGAAGCAAGGTTTGTCATGAAGGATGACAAACAAGTTGGTTTTGCACTCGGAGACTATGACCGCACCCGGGAGTTGGTGATTGTTCCCTCTCTGAGCCGATCGGTTACTCCGGATCTCGCGATTTCATCCAGCGCGACGGCTTTGCGTTCGAATTCAGGCACTCGGGCGTTCTATCTGCTCTGCCTGCCGGTCGTTGGGCTGATGCTCGCGGGGGTGGGGATTGCGCCGCGAAGGCTTAAGTGGCTGGGCCTGCTGATGGCGTGCCTGGTGTTCTCTGGCCTTGTCTTCCTTCCGGCTTGCGGCAGCAGCAGCAAGAGTGGGGGAGGCGGCGGAGGTGGTGGCGGAGGTGGCGGCGGCGGTGGGGGCAATAGCGTACTGGTCTACTCCAGCTACCTCGGCGGCAGCAAGGATGATCAGGGTCAGGCCATCGCTGTTGACAGCAACGGCAATGTCTACGTTGCCGGAGAATCATCGTCAACCGACTTTCCCGGAACACCCACACTTCACAGTACCAGCGGGCACGATGCGTTTGTGGTGAAGGTTAACGCTTCGGGCATACGGGCCTATTCAACTTTTATCGGCGGGACCGGAGAGAACGACGCGCTGGGAATTGCTCTGGTGGGCGGAAATCCGGTCATTGCCGGAGATACCCAGGCGGGTACAAATTTCCCGACAACGCTGACTCCGTCGGGTGTCGGTCCTGGGGGCGGCCAGGACTTGTTCGTTGCAGAGCTCGACGCGAACGGTACGCTGGCAGGAGGATTCGCGACCGTGATCGGCGGCACTGGAACAGAGTCTGCACTTGGCGTTGCGGTGGACACTTCTGGCAACATCTACGTGGCAGGGCAGACGGACTCGACCAACCTTTTCACTAGCCCGATTCTTCCTCCAGGGGGCTCAACTGATGCTTTTGTTTTTAAGCTGACATCCGGAGGCGGGTCGATCACTTACTCAACTTATCTGGGCGGAAGTCAGCTGGATTTGGCGACCGGAATTGCCGTCAATAGCAGCGATAATACTGCTTACGTCGGTGGAATTACAAAATCGGCGGGTATCCCGGGCGCTAGCAATAGCCTGAAGGGGTCCGAGGATGCATTTGTCGCAAAATTCGATTCGAGCGGCCATCAGGTTTATTTCACATACGTGGGTGGTGCGGTTAGTAGCTCGCCCCTGGCCATGGCGGCTACGGACGCAGATGCCATCGCAGTTGACACCGCTGGGATCGCCTACATCACCGGAAAGACCATAGTCAGCGACCTTTCCAGTGCCCAAAATTCGTTGCATGGTACGCAGGACGCCTTCATCACCAAAGTCAACACAGATGGCACGATAGCATTTTCAACCTACCTGGGAGGCGCCAGTCCAGGGCTTGGTGGGGTCGACGCTGACGAGGGCTTGGGAATCGCGATCAATTCCGGCAATATCTTTGTTACGGGCGCAACCACAACGAAAGACTTCCCGGTGCAGAACCCGCTCACCGGCTCCAGCACTCTAAAAGGAGGGAGCGACGCGTTTGTGGCGGAATTTGCGGCTTCCGGGGCCACGCCCGTTTTCTCCACATTCTTTGGGGGGAGTGCACATGAGGATAATCTGCTCGCGGGGCCGCTGGCCGGAGCGATTGCTGTGGACTCTAATGGAAACGTTTACATCACCGGCACCACGAATTCGCCGACCAACTTCCCATTGCAAAATCCTTTTCAGGGCACCATCGGCGGTGGGAGTCCGCTTCCATCTTGTGGTAGCTTTCCCTGTCCGGACGCCTTTGTGGCCAAGATCACACCGTGAGGCCTGCTAATCTGTCTTAGGGCAGAGCCTCATGTGTTTTCACCGTCATATTGGCTACTTTCTCGTCGCTTCGGCGTTGATTGTTGCGATGACATCCCTAGCCTGGGCGGCTCCTCGAAAAGACAAAGCCCCAGTACCCATGCTACGCTGGGCGGAAGGCAATCCGGGATGCACTTTTGTCCGGGGTGACGATGGCAGATACCGCTATGGTTTGTGGGCCGATGATCTGGGGATCACGCTTGTGGTCGATTCCCAGGAACTACAGAGAACCAGTCGCCGGTTGGACCCGTTCATTGGGCTGGTGTTGAGCTTCCGCTATCGTGGCACGGGACAGCAGGAGATTGGGGCCGATCATATTAGCCTCGAATTCGCGACCCACTCTCACGTTGTGCATGGGGCACTCGATCCTGAGGCATTCTCTACTGAATACCAGAACAATGTCGACGCTTTTGCCGAGGACAATGAGCGCGAGATCCTCAAGCATCCTGAGAAAAAAGACGAGAAGGAGGCGATCGTGCGGGCGTATGAGAAGGAGTTGGTCCAGGTGCAGGAGTTCCTGACTACGCGTGGTCTGCATAGCGCCAAGCTCGACTCCAGCAGTCCGGAAATCAGCGGGTGGATTTTCTTTCGCGCCAAAGATAAATGGATTGGAGGATGGAAAAAGAAGGAAGAATTCGTGCTACGAATACCCTTAGGCAACCGGGTAGTCGAGTTTCCTTTCACGCTGCCACCCAGCGGCGGCGACCTCATTCTACGCAAGCGGACGGACTGAGCGGAGGTGTACGCGGGGCGCTGCAGATGCTTTTCTTACACTGCCATGCGACGGTCGTCGGCCTCTTTCTGGGCAACATACCGCAGCAGGATGTCGCGCAACGAGACCAGGCCTTTGAGTTCTTTGCCATCCACAATCGGGACGTGTCGGAAGCCGAATTCCCGCATTAGGAACATGCAGTTTTCTACGGTCTCCTGCACATTCACTGCTTTAGGATTCGCCGTCATCACCTCGGAAATCTTGGTAGTCCCCGGCATGCGCCCGACGGCGACCACACGGTTCATGATGTCCCGCTCCGAGAAAATACCTGCCAGTTGGCCATTGCGCAGCACAGGCAAAGCGCCAATGTTGTGCTCCATCATGAAGCGCGCGCCTTCCAGTACCGTGCTATCGGCATCGATGG
>JABCYV010000218.1 GCA_013290025.1 Acidobacteriota bacterium | reverse complement strand
GAGACATAGCGGTGGGCTTCAGCGAATCGAGCAAGACTACGCACCCCGCCATCGCCTTCACCGGACGAGTGCCCAGCGATCCTCTTAACACAATGGAGTCGCCCGCGCTAATCTGGCAGGGCCAAGGATCTCAAGTACGCGCAAATCGCTGGGGCGACTACAGCAGCCTGGCCATTGATCCGTCGGACGATTGCACCTTCTGGTACGTCAACCAGTACATGCCGTCAAACGGAGTGGTTAATTTTCATACCAGGGTAGCATCCTTCAAATTCACAAATTGTCAGTAGCTATGTGCTAACAGCCAAATCGCATAAGGAAATCTTCCGAATCTTAGTCCGAAGATTCAGGAAAGCACTGTCGAGGATGGGGGGCAAACCGTAGTTTGCTGCTTAGAATGACAGTCATCTTCCACGCATTTCACTGACTCGACGTTGTGAAATGATTTGATGCTAGCGCACCGCTTACGGCGCCGGCATGAGATGGCACGAAGCCCCGGCCTTCGCAAAGAGCGCGAAAGGCCGGGCCACCCGCCCCATTGATGGGGCAACGGCACCACAACCCTCTTTTGAACACCTGACGCAGTAACCTCTGGTTGATCGCCAGCATCCAAGGCTTCGCGTTGTTGGATCGCCAATTGGAGCTAATCAATGAACAGTGTCAGAAAATCTCTTCTCTCGCTAGTCATTCTCGCAGGGGCTCTGCTTTGCGTAGCGTTGCCGCGCCTTCAGGCCGAGGATGCCGACCGATGCCAGCGACGAATTCAGCATGCGGAGCACGAACTCCACGAAGCAATCGAGAAACACGGACATAGGAGTAGGCAGGCGGACCACGAGCGCCGGGAATTGCACGAAGCACGCGAGCGTTGCTGGCGCGAGCGTCAGCGATGGTGGGATGAACACGAGCACCGCTGGCGCACAGAACGCGATTGGGACGACCGCGACCACGACTAAGGCCGGAGCTTAAGGCATCGGAGTGGCGACTAGAACGGTTTCCATGCTTGCACTCCGTTCACACGGAGACAACAGCATGTCCCCTTCGACTTCGCTCAGGGCAGGCTCTCCACTGCGCTTGCTTCGCTCCGCTTCGGTCGGGATGACAAAGTTGCAGGCGCCCGGCTCTGGTGCTTTTGCGAGACCAGTAACAACCGGTTAGGATTGTTCGTGAAGCTTCTGAGACTTGAGCGAAAGGCGCGAACCGCCCAAGGGTATCAAAGCAGAGGAACCCCACCCTTCGCAAAGAGCGCAAAGGATGGGCCACCCGACCTTTGCAAGAACCGCAAAGGTGGCCACCTGCGATAGCATCAGTGCGAGGAAAAACGCGATGCCAAGCGCAAAGGAAACTCTCAAAGATCGCCTCACTCGCTACCAAGAGATCAAGATCAGTGTCACCGGGAGGAAGTCGGGGCGAGAAATCTCGATTCCGGTCTGGTTCGTGCTGGAGGGCGAGAAGTTTTACCTCTTGCCTGTGCAAGGCTCGGACACCCAGTGGTACCAGAACGTGCTCAAGAATCCGCAGATTCGGATCGAGGCGCGGGGTGCGAAAGGGGAGTTCCGGGGCAAGCCGATCACCGAAGCGAAAACTGTGAAATCTGTAGTCGAAAAATTCCGCGAGAAGTACGGAGCGGGGGACGTGAAGAAGTATTATTCGAAGTTCGATGTCGCGGTGTCAGTCGAACTGCGCTAAATACGCAACCTGGAATTCTTTCCCCCTTTGCAATGATTAGCACCCGCCGGGACAGAGTGATTCGGCGGGCGGCCGACCTTTGCGCTGGAGTTAGAATTTCCCGACTCTTCGGCCAGCATGTTGTTGGCCCAGGTTACGCAACCTTTGGCTTTTTGCGTTCGGAATTTTGGTGAGCGGCTTCGGGGTCGTAGCGTTTCAGTACTTGCTCGATGCGCTTGATGGTGCGGTGCAGTTGACGGATCAAGTCTTCATCGGGGGTGGTGAGCAAGTCGGCAAGAAGTTGGCGAATGTGGGCTCGAATCTCAGCATATTTCTCGCTCCGGCTCCGCATTTCAAGCTGATACTTCCGAAATACCACGTAACCAATGGCGACGCTCGCTCCCATGAACAGAGCACGGAAACCTTGCAGCAGCCAGTAGGGGGCGTTGCGAAGATGGGTGATCAGGAAGTCTACATCCAAGCTCACGAACCAGGCGCACGCTCCCCACAGAGCGGCTGCGGCTAGAATCTTACGTCTTCGTGCCACTTCATCATCTCTGCTTTCTCAGAGTTTTTTTACCCAGTCGAGGTGGCGCAAAGCTCGCCGGCGTCAAGACTTCCTTTCGCGCTGCGTTGGGGTCACGCTCTGGTGCTTGACCGCCCTTCAGGCGGTTTCCCCTCGCAGGAGAAAAGCAAGAGCCAGAGTACAGAAGTAATATTCTACGCCGGGAGCCAAAGAAAAACTTCCTCGTTTTTGGCCACCCTCGAGTCCTACCTAGCGAAGGCAAAGCGAAAGCAATGGATATTTGCCTGAAACTAATCATCTCCGCGACGACTCTGATTCGCACGGGCGAGACGCCCGCGCCTACATTTCCCCTCCACACAAACCAACGGCAGGTCCCTTTTGACTTCGCTCAGGGCAGCCTCTGCTTCGGTTGGGATGACAGAGTTGTGGCGGGTTCGCGGAGGCATCACGCAAAGGAAATAACCCCCATCCTGTAGCGCAGAATGTGACTCCCAGGTCTCGCAAAAAACGGCGAAACCCTTCGACTCCGCTCAGGGCAGGCTCTGGGGCACCCGGCAGCAAACCCCGTATTGTCTCTCTCCAAAATGCAGAGAGAGACATCGGGGCATATCAGGAGGAAACTGCTACTGTTGCTGCTGTCGCACAGTTCCAGTACTCGGATCCAGGAACAGTGTGCCATTCTCCTGCATCTTGCGGAAGTTGAACATCTGCGTGATGTAGTTGGCGATGCTATCGAACGAGCCTTGGCCAATGCGTTGTCCGCCCAACCAATTGTCTTCGATGAAGCGGAGAACGGAAGTTTGGTCTGTGACGGAGTGGTCAACGAAGTTCCGCCTCGCCCACGGTGAAACTACGAGCAATGGTTGTCTTGGGCCGTAGCCGCAACGTCCTAGAGCGTGTGTGCTGCCGGGATCAAAGCCGGGCAGTGCATTGGCGGCGGTGCCGCAGGCATTGGATCCGGTCAGAGCGTCGGCGGGGCCGGTGGATGTGTTTACGATGGGGGACATCTGGTGGTCGTACCAGCCGTCGGAGTCATCGTAGAGAATAATCACGGCAGTGCTGCCCCAACTGGGCTGAGCTTGCAGGAAGTTGATGGTGTTCACAAGGAAGGTTTGCTCATCCAGCGGATCGGAGTAGCCCGCGTGACCATCCTGATAAGCCGGCGCTTTCAAGAAGCTTACTGCCGGAAAATTGCCGGCCTTGATCGCGTCGAAGAAGTCATGGAGGTCGTACTGGTGATTGGCCGGTCCGTCGTTTCCAATTTCGGCGACCGACCGGGGGCGCGTGTGTTGCGGATTTGCGGTGGAGGTCCAGTAATTGAAAAAGTGGTGATGTGCGATGTAGTCGGTAACGGTGGTGCCGCCAACGTTGACCGAGCTGCGACTGCAGCCAGTCGAGCCGTTGGGATTCACTACAGTCAAATCGAATCCACCCATAAACGAACCCCAAGTCACATCAGCGGCATGCAACAGGTCGCCGACATTTGTGCCACCCATGGTAACTTGGTTTCGCGTGGGAGCAGAGCAGGCATCGCCAATGGGATCAGGGTCGCCGATCACGGTCAGGGATCCCGTGCCACCATCCACTTCGCTGCCCGTGCCGTTGAGGTGGGCGATTACGCCGTTGGTTTGGCCGGAGACGAGGTTGATCAAGCCAGGAGTGGAGGGCCCGAATGTGGTGCTATAGGGGTTGTCACTCATGGCAAAGAACTGGGCGTAGTTCCACAACGCGGTTACGGTGTTGCCGTCGTAGTAGCCCATGACCTCGTTGCTGCCGCCGGGATTGGTGGTGAACTTCGGGAAAAGGTCCATCAGACCGTTGTCGAAAGCCTGCTGCTCCTGCGTGTAACCATGACCCTGGTCCGGGGTCACGGGCGTCGAACGATCCAGTCGAAACGGGTTAGACTTGCCCGTTCCATTGGCCGGCTTCAAGTTGGGATTGAAGTTCAGTAAGGTGTTGGTGTATCCGTTGGCCGCCGGGGTGCTCGGAGAGGCTTTGAAGAAGGGCTCACCTTGAGGATTCGTGGCGAGCGGGTAAGTTCCGAAGTAATGATCGAAGGAAATGTTTTCCTGGAAGATGACGACAGATGCTGAATCGGTGTCGCCGTGGAGCCGGCGGCGGCATAAGCGGGAGAGGCACTCGGTCCCAAGCTGACGATGAGCGCCAGCAATGACGCCATCACTTTCTTGGGGGGGCTGAAAAATGGAATTGATCAAACATTCGGAATCCTCCTATTTTCAACACGAACTCCCGGCTGTGGGCCGGGTTGGTTTGGCCACAAACAAGGCAGAGAAACGACTACAGGTTAGCCAGCAGATATTTGGGAATTGTCACACGATTATTAAATGCGAATGAATTCGGTTGCTACGTAGGTGAAGTCTTCGCGGAAGTCCACTCGGGCTGAAAGGCGGAAGGAATCGTGATAGCCTTTTGCGGACCAGCCCTCAGAAAGACAATTCCATGATGAGCACAACCGGAGCACCGCCGCCGACACCTCATGCAAAGCCGAGTGTGCTGCGGAATCACATCGTGCAGATCGGGCTGCTGGTATGGATTCTGTTTGCGGCGGCGATTCCGTTTCTGGCGAAAGGTGCGATCCCGTTTGATCAACCGATGCTTCGAGCGACGCCCTACCAGTCGCGTGTGATGTTTGAGGTCTTCGGGCCGTTGGTTGCATTGATCTTTGTTGGCGTCACGTATCTGATGACGCGGCGGCGGTCAGTGGACATTGCGGCTCGCGCTCCGGAACGCGCGATTGCGATGCGCGAGTCGGTCGGCCTGCTGATCTACGGCGCGGCGGTGCTGATGGGCGGGCGACTGGTTGGCAGGTTGGCCGGGACCCACGGCATCGGGCTGCATCTCACCGGAAGCATGTTTGGCTCGAACGATTCCGTGGCGGCTGGCGAAGTGTTTGTGTGGGCGCTCTATAACTTCCTTTTCTATGCGGCCCTTCCCTACTGGTTTTTTCGGCATCGCGGCTATTCGCGCGAAGCGCTTTGCCTGAAATCGAGCAACCCGCGCAATGACGCGCTGGTAATTCTGGTCGTCTTAGGATTGGGATTGCTGCTCGATCTGCCGAGGTCCGGTATCTGGCGGCTTAGTTCGCACTTGGGCGGCGTGATTGCCCTGGTGTTTTCGCTTTTGGGCACCGGATTGCCGATCATGATCTTTCTCACGTCGATTCTGGTGCCGCGCTACTACAAGATTACGGGCTCGACCGCAGCCACCATGGTTCTGAGCGGCTTTACTTATGCCTCGCTGCATCTGACCGAATACTGGACGCGCTACGACACACCGGCGCATGGAGCGCTCTCAGTAATTTTCATTGTGTTCCTGTTCGGTGGGCCGGGAATGGTGAAGGCTTATCTAACGTTGCGGACGGGGAATGCTTGGGTACATCTGTGGGGCTACCACATCATTTGGCCGCATGTCACCGGGGACACGCCGATTTTTGTGCGGATCTTTGGCATTAAGTAGGGCTTTATGGGAAGACCCGAAGAGGTGCGGAAGTCAAAAATGGATACCGACCGTCCTCTCCCACCCTGGGCTGCCCGCACCTGAGACTGTCATCCAAGATCCCCGATCTCTTTTTGTGAGACCGGAGGGTTGGTCAGAGCTCAGGCTTGGGTATATTTCTTTCGGCCCATCTGCGCATGATTAAATTGGGATCGTTTTTCAATTGAAGATATTCCTCGTAATGATCGGTGAGGTGCTGTGCGAACATTAAGGCCATCCCCTCAGCTTCTTCTGCACCGACGGTATCGCCCTCAGAAGCGGCAGCTGGCTCTTTGCCACCGTTAATTCTCCAGCAGAAGGTGTCCCAAAGTTCGCCGATAGCTTTCTGTTGTGGCGTGCCAACATCCTGTAAATGGACTATAACCTTGTGATCTTTTGATTCTTCCATGCTATCGCCTCCTTTCAGTTGCAGGGCGAGCCAAAGCTACTGCGAGACCGCGTGCTATACTCCTTATGCGCGCGGTACCTGCCATGCTTACTTTGGCTCTGCTTCTTGCTCTCTCCGCGAAACCGCCCGTCGTCTGCGTCGGGTTTACCCGTGCCCAATGTGATTACACTTACGCGAGCTCCGATCAAGCCGAGCAGGACCCCGACGTCCTCAAATGGGCAGGCATGCTTATTACCCGCGGTGATCTTACCCCTCCGGTTCAACCGCGAGTCGTTGTGTGCGTGGGCTTCAAGGATTCCCGGTGCGATTTCACCTATTCCGGTTCCAACCCGACGAGAACCGATTTCCCGCTGCCCAAGCGGCCGGCGATAATCGTCACACGGATAAAAAATGGCCATTACTTTCCATCCGATCTAACTACACTCATCAACGAAAATCGCCGGCAACAAGGGATCCTTCACCAACAAGTATCCCGTACAGCCGAGCAGTTACAGCACTAAGTTATCCACGGTTGATCGGTTGTTGTGACCGTGCAACTTCCATTCTGTGTATAGGTGCCTGGGTTTGTTGGCACGTATATTGGCGGATTGGGTGGTACGTATGGATGTTCACACAGTATGCTGCCCGGGTAAAGCTGGTGATTAGATCGGTCGAATGTCCCCTGACAGAAATCGTAGACATCCCAACCTTGGTTGCTGGTCGTGGGTGTTGGATGGGCAATCGTCTCAGCAGGGAGATTGCTTGCTCGTTGGATAAAGGTAAAGTCTGGGGTGCTTGTGTTCCCACAGGACTCTCGCACTGGATACCCGTAATAAGGGACGCCTAAATACGTACCCAGATTGCGGGGCGCTCCACTCAGTTTTTGCGCTTGGGTGTGTGCCGCCCAGCTGGCGTACTCAAAATTACCGGTGTTGCTGTACTGCTGACCCAGGCATGAGTTATTGACCACTTGGGTTACGGTTATAGGGATGACGGTTTGCAGTGGCATATTCGTGGCCACGCTGGTCACAGAAAAAGCTAATGGCTGGCCAGCCTGCACCGTCTTGGATTTGGTGGTTGTAGCGCTCGCCAAAACCTGCTGCGCCTTCCCATTCCCGTCCACAAACCAGAGTATGTTGCCGTTGATGGCCGACATGCTGGTAATCACGGTTCCAGCGGCAAGCTGACGCTTTGACTGCCATAGAGATGATTGTCGTTCGGCTTGGACAGCCACATGTGGTAATCGGAACCTATGGCGAGATGGTTAAAACCAGAGCCAAAAGTCACCGATTGCCATGAACTTATTCCGTTGTACATCGCCCATGCGTTGCCGGTTTTGTCGAGCACAAAGGCCCATGGGTTTCCGTTGTAGAGCGGCCCAGCGATGTCGATGGCGCCGCCATTCGGAACTGCGGGAAGCGCCGCCCAACTCCCGGTGGCTAAACCGGTAGGTGTCCACTTTGCGACCCCACCTGCGTACAGAGCTAGTAATGATCCATCCGCGCCAGCGGTTATCTTGCTGGCCAGACCAGCAGGGAATCGTACCCAAGTGTTCGGGCTCACGCCAATATTGAGTTGGTAGACGTTGGGATTTGTGGTTCCGGATAGTTTATAGATTGATCCGATTCTTCCGACAGCAACCCCACTCGCCCCATTTCCAGGCAGGGTGGTCCACTGATCGGTTGTTACTGTGTAGGTGTAAGTGTTGCCGATATTGTCCAATCCGACCAAGGTTCCATCGCCACTTGGAACTACCTGCACAGTATTCGCGGAAGGGCTAGTCCGGGCGATCATCTTATTTCCACCCTGGAAGTTGATGGATGTCGTGGCCGTGTCGGTACATGTGCAAATGCCGTTGATATCCTGAAAGGATAGACCGCAACCGTTGGGGTCTATGCCGCTGATGTCGCTGGTTGTGTCGGGGTTGTCGCCTTCAAAGCCAGTGATAATACTTCCGTTGAATTGCCCCCAACTTAAAGAGGCACCAAGGATCAGCAGAAAAGCCGAACATGTGAAGTGTTTCATAGAGTTTGAATCTCCTTTTTTGGTGTCATGCCGAGTTGGCCTCGGTCT
>JABCYV010000217.1 GCA_013290025.1 Acidobacteriota bacterium | reverse complement strand
TAGGCTGCCTTCCCCGGGACTATGCGAAAAGTCTCTGCCGCCTCTACATCGAATGAGCGCACAGTGGGAGCTCCATTCAGGAGGTGTCCCACAGAACCAGCCACTTTCGGGAATACTTCGCGGTGATAGCGCTCGGCTTCGTCCCTGGTCTTCCAAAAACTCAATCCCACCCCAACATCTGGCTTGTCCGTCCCAAACAGCAGGATCTCGTCTACAAATCCCTGCTGCTTTTTTAAGGTGGGAAGAATCTCGTTGTTCCAAGCGATAACGAACTCTGTTTTCTTGCCTGGTTTGAAGGTTCCTTCAATAATGAGAGTGTGCATGGGGGACTCCTTTCGGGTTGGTTAAATGTGAAGGACAGCCATCGTGCTCTAATAACACGACAGGAGTTTGAGGGTTCCGGGGAAAAGCTACAACCCCCTGGCACCGCCGGTCAACAGTCCGAATCAGTCGCTCTGACAAGCGCTATAGCGGAAAGTAACACTTTTGACGCTGAAGGGTCACGAAGAACAAAGGTCCCGCTCAGGTTATGCGGCGGCAGCAGTCCGGTCTAGAATCACGGCAGCCTGTCCAGCTTCTGCAACGCCGAAAATAATCACAGGCGTACTCGTGCTTGGATCTACCCCGCAGTAGGCGTAGTTGATGTTCATATCGGCGTCGCCAAGTCGCGATGCCACCCGCGCCAATTCGCCCGGGCGACTTGGACACTTGACTTGAGCGACTTCCGTTTCCTGGTAGTCTACCCCTTCATTGTCCAGAGCTTTCCTGGCCGTCGCTGTGTTGTCCACTACGAAACGGACCACTGCACTTCCTTCAGCTCGAGCGGCTTGGAATGCAACAATGTTCACTTTGTGGTCAGCTAGGGCGTGGCACACTCTTCCCAGAGTCCCCGGCCGATCCTCAAGACGAATCGTCAATTCGGTAGTTGTGGGCATGTGTGTTACCTTCTTTTTACAGATATTGGAAATACCGCATAACTGCGGACGCGATCATACCTCCGTCACACGCCAAGATTCAATGTCTCTCTGGCCATGATCGGGATCAGTTCGAATTGAGGCGCTCCTCGAAATGGTTCAAGAGGAAATAATTTAGGCACTCTGACTTATTGTTGACCAGGTCATTCTGCGCAACCCAGCCGTCGTAACTCACCGTTTGGGCCCAGACTCATCGCGCTATCTGCCGCATGTTGACAAGCGACCGCCCCTCCCCAATGAAGATTTTCTCCAACTATTGAATCTAAGCAGACGGTCGAAGTCTCGTTCTGGTACCTGAAAAGAAGCGTGATTCGGATCCTCCACTCATGCAAAACCACCTCAATCGATCTGTTCACCTAAGTTGAGATAGCGTGCCAAAAAGGATCGGGGAAGCGCGATCTCAAGTCTCTGAGTTCAGGAGCCTGACACTAACCCGTTGCGTGTGTGGAAACCACATATTTTTCAAACGCTAGAAAGCGCAGCCTGGGCCGCCCTAAAGGAAGCGCGGCGCTACTTTCGCTCTCCAGAAGAACGGATGGTCCGCTTGAGAGTAACAACCCTCTCGCTGCGGTTTGAGGCGGCGGGTGATGGCGGCGGCAGGTCATTCCCAGACAAGAGCATGTCACTCTCAGACAAGCTTCCCGACTGACAAAAAGCTACGCTGTCTGCGGCAGCTTCGGCCTCAGGGCCGAAACAAAAGCAGAATAATGCCGATGGACTGCCTGAGTTTTTGATGAGCGCCGACTCTCACGACTGGCCGGTCCCAGGCCGGTGCAAATCAGCGAGTAGTCTCTGGGCAGGAGGTTGCATGAGGCCTTTGAAGCAGTTTGTGTTCTCCGTAACAATCTTCCTGGCGTTGACTGGCGCGCTGTGCTCCCAAACCTCAACGACCTCGCTTCAAGGCGCCGTGACGGACCCGAGTGGGAGTGCCATCAGCGGCGCGAGCGTCGGGCTTTCCAGTAACGAGTCGAAGTTGGAACGCACGATGGTGACCGGAATGGAAGGAGAATACCGATTCTTGGCCCTTCCTCCCGGGACTTACACGCTGACGGCGACCGCGAAAGGGTTTTCCCGCTACCTACAGACCGATCTGCGGTTGCTGGTCAATACCCCGGCGACAGTGAATGTTCAGCTCAAGGTCGGCGCGCCTGCCGAGATCGTCACTGTAACCGGTGAGGCGCCGGCGCTGAACCTGGTGGATGCCTCCATCGGCAATCCCTTCAACGAAACTCAGGTGAAGCAGATTCCGCTGGAGGGCCGCAATGTTGCGGAGTTGCTGAGCCTGCAAGCAGGTGTGGCGTATACGGGCAATCGTCCGGACCTTGAAAAGCCAGCCGTCAAGGATCAGGACACACGCAACGGATCCGTGAACGGCGCGCGCAGCGACCAGAGCAACATTACCCTCGTTTCGCAGGGGCACGCCTTGATGGAGCGGAGCGCACCCTACAAAGCCCCTACCCGGCGAACAGGGAAATTCGCAGGGTTGTACACGCCGTCAACCTCTAGCGTGGGTGCTTCGATCGGTGAAAACAAGGTAAGCACGCCCGTTTGCCGGACCGAAAATACTGTTCCCCCTGGAGCGCCTGCTGTTCGTCGGCGGGGCGAGCAAGCCCTGGTCAAGGATCTGTGGGGTTACTCTTCTTCGTGAAGCGTTTGCCGGCTGTACCACACCACCGCGGAGCTGGACCGTTTCCGATGCGCAGGAAAGGTGAGACCGGGCCTCCAGAAGTGCGAGTTCATCTTATTCGGGGGTTTAGCCGCAAGAGATTATTACGAAACGAAGCCAACAAGTACTGCGTTTTCAGCGGATGGCTTAAATGGGATGTCAAGAACTCCGTCTTCGCAGCCCCGATCGAGGAAGCAACGGACCAGGTGATCGGTTACACAAAATGCCCACCATGATTTCGAAGTCGTGCATCTGCGGAATCTGTCTGTTTAGGTCAACAGCGTCAGTGATCCTACTTTCGGGCTAGTCCTTGCAGATTCATCGGGCGAGAATCCCCTAGCTAGGGTTGCGGATCCGGTTCTAGATGTAAGTCTAGCTGATGCCGGAAAGGCACCCAACGTGCCAACGCCAATGCTGGATTTTTCGGAGATATTCACATCTGCGGATGCCGAAATCTGGTCTAATATGCGGGAGCATTGAGGTAGGCCCTAAATCCCATGATTCGCGCTCTGCTGTCCCTCCTGCTCCTAACCGGCCCTGCGTGGGCCACTTCAATCACCATCGGCGAGCTGGAATATCTCTCCACCAGCAGTCAGGGGATTAGCGGTTACAAAGTCATCTTCAATACGGTTGGAGTCACGGCCCAACCCCTGACCTTCGCCAACGCCACGTTGTTCGTTGGCGGACGACACGAGAGCATTGGCCCAATTAGCACATCCACCCTTCCCATCCTGTTCGAGGGCGGCGCCGGGCTCGGATTGCCCGCGTGCCCGTGCACTTCTTTGCGACTGCAACTCCTTTTTCAGGGCAGCGGACCTATCACGTTCATGTTGGCGAACGGGCAGCAGTTCACCACTAGTCATATGAACGTGACGCTGCTTTTGCCTACTTCCGGCATGTTCCTGATGCCGGGCGCCAGCGCGCCGATCGTCCTTACGCCTGTCCCTGAACCCGAGACTTGGGCCTTGGTGACCACAGGACTCGTGGCCATCTGGCCGCATTTCCGCGGAAGGACCCGGAAAAAACTGGCAGCTGTCCCAGTTACATGCTCCCGCTGAGCCGCTTCGAAATCAAGCTAGCGTGGAGTACACCTTTCTCGTCGTACGTGCCGCGGCAGATCACTCGATCGCCATCTTTCACTTGGCCAGCATCAATGTCGTTGACCGTTTTGCTGCCGTGCGCTTGACTGACCCACTTCGTCGAGCTGTCGTACTGGACGGTCTTCTCGACGCTCGAACCGACCTTCCGAACTGTCAACGTAGACTTGTCCGGACTGCTCCTCACGACGCGGCCCTCCCAGCGCCCCTCCTTCGCGGCTTTTTCCTTGGCGGGGGCCTCCTGCGAAAACACTGGCGTGGACAGCGAGCAGGCAAGTACGGAGGCGAACAATAATGTGAGCAGCTTCTTCACCATATAAACCCCATCCTTTCAACGGAAAGATTGTGTACTCGGCGGGAAAGAATAGACCCAAGGACCGAAAAGAACAAGTCCCATCTTAACTTTGCCGGACGCATGCCGGATTGCCCTTGGTTCAGGGTCGGACAAATCTGCAGTTGCCGAGCGGGGTTTCATGGGGGTAAATTTGTCCCAGTCAAAGTGCAGCGGAGGATACTTCGATGGACCTACTTCATATCCAGTGGCCGAAATTCACGGTTGCCACGGTGCTTTGCCTGACGTGCCCTCTTTTGATCATGGCGTCCGACCAGCCAACCCTGACCAAAGAGCAGATTAAGCAATTCCTTCTGACCGCCAAGATTGTGAAGGCTGAGCAATCCAAGAAAGGCATCAACAACACCTTGCGCCTTACGCTCTCCGATGGCACGGTGACCCACGATGCCTCTTTCCAACCCGTTGACATACACAAACCCCAGATGCAACTTGCCAGCGGCACCGAGATGAACTTTGTCGATTCCTACAAATACAACATCGCAGCTTATCAGCTGGCTGAAATGCTCGGCCTTGATGACATTGTTCCTGTCTACGTCGAGCGCAAGTGGAAAGGCGATGCCGGTTCACTAAGTTGGTGGCTGCCGGTGAAGATGGATGAGGCAGAACGCCACAGGCAGAAACTAACTGCGCCCGATGCAGACGCCTGGAACCATCAGATGTACAAAGTGCGCGTCCTGGACCAGTTGGTCTACGACAACGATCCCAACCTCACCAACGTGTTAATTGGTGAGAATTGGAAGATTTGGAGGATTGATTTCACCCGCGCGTTCCGGCTCTCCAAAGATCTGAGAAACCCGGGAGACCTAGTTCAGTGCGACCGGCAGTTGCTCGAGAAGCTGAAAGCGCTGGACGGGAACGAACTGACGGAGAAAACAAAGCATTATCTGACCAAGGATGAAGTCAAAGGCGTGATGGCTCGACGGGACAAGATCGTGGCGCGCTTCCAGCAGCTAATCGCCGAAAAGGGCGAGGGCGAGGTGTTGTACTAGAGGGTGTCGCGGGCGTGAGGAAAAGAGGCGTCCGGCAGCTTGTCTGGCGCGCGCGGAGAGATTCGAACTTGAGGCGGTTTGCGGGCGTGAGCGGAGCGGGAGCCGCAGCCGAAATCCCGAGCCTGGCGAGGGATCTAAGTGCAGAAAGAATGTTGAAGGAAAACTGGCGCGCCCGGAGAGATTCGAACTTGAGGCGGTTTGCGGGCGTGAGCGGAGCGGGAGCCCGCAGCCGAAATCCCGAGCCTGGCGAGGGATCTAGACGGCAGAAAGAATGTCGAGGGAAAACTGGCGCGCCCGGAGAGATTCGAACTCCCGACCTACAGCTCCGGAGGCTGCCGCTCTATCCAGCTGAGCTACGGGCGCGCTGCGTTCAGTTTACAGCCGGGGCTTCGTCCTATCAATGCGGGCGGGCTCCACGCAAGCAAAGAGTACGCTCACAGTAGGTTGCGCAAAGCGCGTCGGACGCGATTACCAGCGACCTCGGCCACCACCGCCGCCCCGACCGCCGCGGTCCCCACCACGATCTCGACCGCCACCTCCGCTGCGTTCTACCTTGGGGCGGGCCTCGTTCACGTTCAGCGTCCGTCCGCCCACCTGGCTGCCGTTAAGCGCAGCGATTGCTTTCTCTCCTTCTTCCGCGTTCGCCATTTCGACAAAACCGAAACCACGGGAACGGCCAGTTTCGCGATCGGTCATGATGCTGACGCGGTCCACCTGCCCATACGCTGCGAAAAGCTGACGCAGTTCGTCTTCACCGGTATTGAAATCCAGATTTCCTACAAAAATGTTCTTCACGCGAATTTCCTCGGAGTGAGCTATCTGAGTGCGGCTGACTTCGGCGGAAAACGCGGGGGCTGGTTGGCCGTCCAAATAGCCGGAGTTGGCGAACAGTCAAATGCGTGGGGAAGTATAGCAGGTTCGCTCATTATGGGAAGCGGCGGGGCAAGGGCGTCCCTAATTAGGTCCAGTCGGGTTTTAGCAGTCATCCACTTTCCAATAGCCTTCGCGGTGATATCCGAGAAGCAGCACCCGGTTCCTGGGATCATGTCGCTTGCCGCACCCGGGACACTTCAGATAACGGCTCCAAGCGGTACCGTGACGATCATAGTTTTCAGCGACCGCAAACGTCGTGCCGCAACTGCAGGGCACGAGAAACATCTTCAAGCGCTGTCCGCTCTGCGGAAACCGCTTGGGTTTTGATCGCGGTGTCACGAGCCCTCTTCCACTGTCGCCATCATACTTTTCTTCCGCTTGTTCGCCGGCAAGGCTTTTTTCCGCAGGCGCAGCGCCTTAGGCGTGACCTCGATGAACTCATCGTCGGCGATGAACTCAATCGCCTGCTCCAGATTCAAATTGCGGAACGGAACCAAGCGAATCGCCATGTCCGAAGTGGATGACCGCATGTTGGTCAGCTTCTTCTCGCGTACCACATTCACGTCGAGGTCGCTATCTTTCGCGTTCTCGCCAATGATCATGCCCTCATATACTTCGACCGTGGGACCGACAAACAGCTCACCCCGCTCCTGCAGATTGTAAAGTGCATACGGCGTTGTAACTCCCGCACGGTCAGACACCAACGCGCCCGTCAGTCGATGCGGAATCTCGCCCTGCCATTCGGTGTATCCGTCAAACAGCGAATTCATTACGATGGTGCCGCGGGTGTCGGTCAGCAATTGGCCGCGCAAACCGATCAGGCCACGGCTGGCGACACGAAACTCGATCCGCACTCGGCCGTAACCGTGATTGTGCATGTTGAGGACTTCGCCCTTGCGTGTGCCAAGCTGCTCCATTACCACGCCCACGAACTCTTCGGGCACGTCCACGGTGAGCTTTTCGATCGGCTCCATGAGCCTGCCGTCCATGCGCTTGGTGACGATTTCGGGCTTACCTACCATCAGCTCATAGCCTTCGCGGCGCATCATTTCTATCAGGATCGAAAGCTGCAATTCGCCGCGTCCCATGACCACGAATGAATCCGTGCTGTCGGTTTCCTCAAGGCGCAGGGAAACGTTGGTGAGCAACTCTTTTTGCAATCGCTCCCGCAGGTTTCGCGAAGTCACATAGGTGCCCTCGCGTCCGGCAAAGGGCGAGGTGTTTACCGTGAACAGCATGGCAATGGTGGGCTCATCAATCGAAATGTGAGGCAGCGGCGCTGGGTTCTCGGCGTCAGTGATGGTCTCACCGATCGTGATGCCTTCAACCCCGGCCACCGCAATGATGTCGCCGAGTGTGGTCTCGGTGATGTCGGTCCGCTTCAATCCGGCGAACGAAAACAATTTCGTGATCTTGGTCTTCTGCAGCGTGCCATCCAACTTGGCGATGGCGACATCTTCGCCGGTGTGCATGGTTCCGTTGAACACGCGGGCAATCGCCAGCCGCCCCAGATAGTCGCTGTAGTCAAGATTAGCTACCAGGATCTGCAACGGCCCAACCGGATCACCTTTTGGTTCGGGAATGGTGCTGATGATGGCATCGAAGAGAGGCTGCAAATCCTCGCCGCCGCCTTTTATATTGGTGGAAGCCGTGCCCTCCTTGGCATTGGTGTACAGGACGGGAAAATCCAGTTGATCTTCCTTGGCGTCAAGATCAATGAAAAGGTCATAAATCTCGTTCAGAACTTCCTGGGGACGCGCGTCGGAGCGATCGATTTTATTGATCACGACGATGGGTGGAAGACTCGCTTCCAGCGCCTTGCTCAGCACATAGCGGGTTTGTGGCAGAGGGCCTTCGCTGGCGTCCACCAGCAGCATCACTCCATCGACCATCTTCAGCGCGCGTTCGACTTCGCCGCCAAAGTCGCTGTGGCCGGGGGTATCAACAATGTTGATCTTCACGTGGTGGTAAAAGATGGCGGTATTCTTGGCGAGGATGGTGATGCCACGCTCGCGCTCCAGATCGTTCGAGTCCATGACCCGCTCGATCAGATGCTCGTTGGCACGAAAAGTGCCGCTCTGGCGCAACATGCCATCCACCAGGGTAGTTTTACCGTGGTCGACGTGCGCAATAATAGCGATGTTACGAATAGCTGAACTCAAAGTGTGACTGTCCTTCCTGATGTTTCTACTACTACCACTTTACTATGGGATGGTGGGGGAAGGTGTGTTTTCACCGCGAGGTACGTGACACAGGAG
>JABCYV010000216.1 GCA_013290025.1 Acidobacteriota bacterium | reverse complement strand
GCATTTGAGGAGGGAAACAGAATCCGGTTTAACTCGCAGTGGGCCACGCGAAAAATTTCCCTATCGCATGGTCACGAATACGTTTCAAAATGCGAGCAAGCGACAAACCTATCTTCTTATAGGAGTGTCAGCCTTGCTGGTTACGGTTCT
Source organism: Acidobacteriota bacterium (assembly GCA_013290025.1). GTDB lineage: Bacteria > Acidobacteriota > Terriglobia > Terriglobales > Acidobacteriaceae > JABCYV01. The sequence goes on along the minus strand of JABCYV010000216.1, from coordinate 8,092 downwards.
GGCGGCCGGTGGTGCGTGGTGGTACAAGCACCGAGCCGGCACTACCAACGGCGCTGCCCAGAACACCATCGCCGTGCTGCCGCTACAAAACATGAATGGCGATTTCAGCGTTGACTATCTGCGCTTTGCTTTGGCCGACGAACTCTCCAATGTTCTTACTTATACCCGTGCTCTGGATGTTCGTCCCTCTTCGGTCACAAGAAAATATGTTAGTCAGGATTTGGATCCGCAGGCTGTAGGCCGCCAGCTACATGTTGCTAACGTCTTGACAGGTCACTTCCTGCGGCAGGGAGATAATTTGCTGGTCACCCTCGAAGCCACAGACGCGAACAACGACCGGCTGCTGTGGCAGACTAACATCAGTGCTCCCAGTCAGGACCTGATCGCTTTGCAGGGACAACTTGCTTCGCAAGTCCGCCAGGGCCTGTTGCCCATTCTGGGCGCGGCTGGAAGCTTCATCGACACCGGCACCCGGCCCAAGAGTCAGGAAGCTTACGATCTCTATCTCCATAGCCTCGCCTTGCCCCGAGATCCGGGACCGAACAAAGATGGGATTGCGGTGCTGGAACACGTGGTTAAGACAGATCCCACCTACGCGCCAGCCTGGGAGGCATTAGGTCTGCGTTATTACTATGACGCAACCTATTCGAACGGTGGCGAGGAGATGTTCCAACGCTCCAATGCCGCCTACGAGCGCGCGCTCTCTCTGGATCCCAATCGCGTGCTCGCCGCCGGTCAACTAATCACCAACCGCGTTGAGCGGGGCGAGTTGGGGAGGGCCTACGAAGCGGCACAGGCTCTGGTCCAGCGTCGTCCGGAGAGCGCCCAGGCCCATTTCACTCTGGCCGTGGTTCTGCGATACGCCGGAATGCTCGAGCAATCCACACGCGAATGCGAAACCGCGTTGTCGCTGGATCCGGGAAACTACACTTTCCGTTCATGCGCCTGGGCTTTTGAAGAACTAGGCCAAACCCGCCGAGCCCAGGATTTTGTGCGGTTGGACGCAGGCTCGGAATGGGCCGCCTACGCCACTCCTCCGCTTCTCCTCCGAGAGGGCAGGGTGGCGGAAGCGCGCGAGGCAGTGAAGCGCATGTCTCCCACTCCTCACTACCACCGTGATCTTCTGGAAGCCTGTTTGGGACTCCGGCCTCAAAGCGAACTGGATCGCCTCGCCTCCGAAGCGGCAGTAAACCAGCCGGCAGAACCCGACCCGGAGCTCTGGTACTACCAGGGTTCCATTTTCGCCTTCTGTGGCAAGAAGGAAGCCGCTTTCCACTTGTTTAAAATTGCTATTGAACAAAACTATTGCGCCCACTCGAATCTGCTTTCTGATCCCCTGCTAGCAAAGTTGAGAAGCGACCCGAGGTTTGACGATGTCCTGACCGCGGCCAGCCAGTGCCAGAGGGCGGTTCAGTCGCTTGCTAGTTCTCAAAATCACTAAATCGAATAGGATTGAGCGAAGGGTTGCGCTAACTCTTGGTTTCCCGCATAGTCCATAGATGAGTATGAAGAGAATTCGAACCAGGAAAAATCTTGCCTCCGACCCTCGATAGTCACAATCCCATACCTATGAAACTTACGCCTCGGCCGACGGCTCGCAGGTGTGCTTGTTCGAGTCGACTTTCGTGGCGGACCCTCTGGAGCGTCGGTCTGGGGTTATTCTTGTGCTTGCCCGGCCTGGCCGAAGCTCCGGCCGCTGTTCCCAGCCCGGTTGATCCTCTGCCTCAAGACACCGGCGCTCTCGGGCTGAAACAGATGCTGCTCCGGCTGCAGACCACGGCGCGCCTGATGCAGACTACTGCGCATCCTGATGACGAAGACGGCGGCATGTTGACGCTAGAATCTCGCGGCAAAGGCGCGAGTGTATTACTGCTGACCCTGAATCGTGGCGAAGGTGGACAAAACAAAGTCGGCAGTAATCTGTTCGACGTGCTGGGCGTCTTGCGCACTTTGGAGCTGACTGCCTCGGATCGCTACTACGGGGTCGAGCAGCGTTTTACTCGCGTAGCGGATTTTGGCTTCTCGAAGAGCGCGGAGGAAACTTTTCAGAAATGGCAAGGTCACGATATCGCGCTGGCTGACATGGTGCGGGTGGTTCGGACTTTTCGCCCGGACGTGCTGGTGGCAAGATTCTCCGGAACTGAACGTGACGGGCACGGCCATCATCAGGCCTCGGCAATTCTCACCAAGGAAGCCTTTCGCGCCGCTGCTGACCCCAATCGCTTTCCCGAGCAGATCAAGGAGGGTCTTCTACCGTGGCAGCCGAAAAAGCTTTACATCGGCAATGTGTGCGGCTTTGGAGCGACGACTTGTGCAGCAGAAAATTACACGGTCAAGCTGAATACGGGAGAATTCAGCCCGGCGCTGGGCATGTCTTATGCGCAATTCGCTATGGAAGGCTTGCGGCATCAGCTGTCGCAGGGAGCGGGTGCGTGGACGGTCGATCCCGGCGACCGTTTTGCGTTCTACAAACTCGTGGACTCGGTACTGCCTCCGACCACAGACAAAGACGGTCACGAGAAGGATTTCTTTGACGGAATTGACACCAGCTTGCCTGGATTAGCGTCGCGGCTGGGGGCAGAAGAAGCCAAAGTGCCGTGGCTGCATGGAGAGTTGGTACAGATCGCGAACGGCCTGAAGCAGGCGGCCGAGAAGACCGACAAGGATCCGAGCAGCGCTGCCACGCCACTTTACGCAGCGCTCGACGGTCTGCGTTCCGCGAAAGCACGTATAGATGAAAGTGAGGTCGATCAACGAGCCAGGGAAGAATTATCAGGAATCCTCGACCAAAAGCAGCGACAAGCTCAGACCGCGCTCAATCTGGCTATGAATGTATCCCTGGAGGCGACCGTTTCACCGCCGAAAGGGCCGCAGACGGGGCTACCGGGCGAGCAGGATGCTCTAACCGTCGTATCCCCCGGTCAGAAGTTGACAGTCATTGCAAAGCTGCATAATGGATCGCACCACTCGCTGGCAATCCAAAACGCGGAATTGGAGAGTCCCGCAGGGTGGATGAAGCGCGCTTACGCGGATCAGACCACCGTCGCGCCGGGAGAAGACTATTATGCCAATTTCGCAGTACAGGTCCCGGCAGACGCTCAGTTTGCCCGCCCCTATTGGCATCGTGATAACCCGGAGACAGATGCGGTCAACCCGGTAGACGACAAAGCTTATGCGACCCTTGCCTTCCCTCCTCCGCCGTTGCATGTCCGCATCGAGTACGAAATCGCGCCGCGCAAGGGGATTAAATTGCCAGTTCCCGATACCTTTGACCAACTGCGTGTGCGAAAACCGCGCGAACAACGGGATAACCCTGAGGGGGAAATATCCGCGGGCGTCTTCGTTCAGTTTCGGGACGACAAAGGCGTGGAGCGAAAACGACGCCTGGCGGTCGTTCCCGCATTTTCAGTAATGCTGGAACCTGCTACGCAGACCATTCGCGTGGAGGGCGACGCCGGTTGTCACGTAACGATTGGCGCTGCCTACAACCTTTCTATGCCCGCAAAGGGAACCTTGCGCCTACAAGTTCCAGATAGCTGGCATGTTGAACCATCAGAACTGCCGGTGGAATTCCACCGGCGCGGCGAGAGGCAGGACTTTCATTTCAAAGTATTTCCAGCCAGCTTGAAGGAGGGCCGAGCTGAGATTCGCGCCGTGCTCGAATCGGGCGGTGTGAAATATACCGAAGGCTATACTGTCGTGAACCGTGACGATCTCGACACCTTCTATTACTATCAGCCTGCCATTCAGCGCGTTAGCATCGTCGACGTGAAAATTCCCAAAGACCTAAAAGTCGGCTACATCATGGGCGCGGGTGACGATATTCCGACCGTGCTGCAGCAAATTGGAATGGACGTTACCATCATTCCGGCGGAGAAAATCGCCAGCGAAGACCTGAGCCATTACGGAACCATTGTTCTTGGCATCCGCGCGTACGACACCGAAAAAGACGTCGCTGCAAATAACAAGAAGTTGCTCGACTACGTTTTCGCGGGTGGCACACTGATCGCGCAATACAACACCGGTGTCGGGGACTTCAATGGCGGACACTTCACGCCTTATCCTGCGCAACTGAGCCGTGCTCGAGTTTCAGTGGAAGAAGCCCCGGTTGACATTCTCGCTGCAGACGACGGAATCTTTCATTTCCCCAACCCGATCACGCCGCGCGACTTTGACGGTTGGGTGCAGGAACGCGGGCTGTATTTCATGGGGCAGTGGGACAGCAACTTCAAGCCGCTTCTGGCGTCTCACGATCCTGGAGAGCAACCGCAGAAGGGCGGCTTGTTGCGGGTGCAGTATGGCAAAGGTACCTACATCTACACTGGATACGCGTTTTTCCGTCAGTTGCCGGCCGGCGTACCGGGAGCTATTCGCCTGTATGTGAATCTGCTGAGCGCAGGACATGAGGGCAACCGCTAGTTGGTCGTTCCTTGGTCGCGGTCGGCGGGATCTCTTGGAATCCGGACCTCGATCTCCATTTAAGCATAACAACCCGATCTGGTGAAGCTCATGGTCCCCACCAAAGACCAAGGACGAACGCCTAACGACTCACAACAGACTCCCCTCATCCGCGGAATTGGCGTGGGAAGTGCCACCGCACTCAACATGATCGACATGATCGGCGTGGGGCCTTTCATCACCATGCCGCTGATCGTGAGCGCTATGGGCGGACCGCAGGCCATGCTGGGCTGGATATTGGGCGCTCTTTTTGCCATGTGCGACGGCCTGGTGTGGGCTGAACTGGGAGCGGCCATGCCAGGCTCTGGAGGCTCCTATCGCTACTTGCGAGAGATTTACGGTCCCAACCGCCTTGGGCGATTGATTTCGTTTCTCTTCATCTGGCAACTCTCCTTCAGCGCACCCATGTCCATTGCCACCGGTGCAATCGGACTCGCCGGCTATGCTTCGTATTTCTGGCCAGGTCTCGAACGCCGCTACGCCGGACATGACTGGAATCTGCACGTTCCGCTGATAGGAACCTTGCAGATGCACTGGCTGGTTTCTGGAGCGACCTTGGTGGCGATTGGTATCGTCCTCCTGGCGCTCGCCCTGCTCTACCGCAAAATCACCACCATTGGCTGGTTGTCAAAGCTGCTGTTGAGCGGCGTATTGATAATCGTGGGCTGGATCATTGTCTCCGGGCTATCCCACTTTGACGCCGCGCGCGCCTTCAGTTTTCCGCCGAACGCGTTCCAGCTATCGTCGCGATTCTTTCTTGGGCTCGGGTCGGCCATGCTGATCGCCACTTATGATTATTGGGGCTACTACAATGTTTGTTTTCTCGGCGACGAAGTGAAAGACCCCGGCAAAACCATTCCTCGCGCGCTGTTGCTATCCATTCTATTGGTGGGCTGTCTATACGTGGTGATGAACATCAGCATTCTGGCGGTGGTTCCGTGGCAGGAGATGGTGCAGTCCGGACAGTCCAATCATGGTCTGTATGTAGTTTCGATTTTCATGCAGCGGATTTACGGACATTGGGCCGCCGGTCTGGCCACAGGTCTGGTGATGTGGACCGCTTTCGCATCGGTCTTTTCTCTGCTTCTGGGATACTCCCGTGTGCCTTACGCCGCCGCTGTTGATGGCAATTACTTCGGCGCATTTGCTCGCGTGCATCCGAAATACCGCTTTCCTTATGTATCACTGCTCGCGCTGGGCAGCGTCGCGATCTTATTTTGTTTCTTTTCGCTCGCAGACGTGATCGCCGCCTTGGTCGTGATTCGCATTACATTGCAGTTTTTGGTGCAGGCGATCGGACTGATCGTGTTGCGCATCCGGCGCCCGGACATGCCCCGCCCATTCCGGATGTGGCTCTATCCGTTGCCTGCGTTGATAGCTTCAGTCGGCTTCGTGTTTATCCTGATCTCCCGAACTGACTCGACGAAAGAAATTCGCTATGCGCTGCTGATTCTGGTCGCCGGAGTGGTGATTTACATGATCCGGGCGTGGCCTAAGCGCGAGTGGCCGTTCGGAGAAGCAATGCCGTCCGCAGTTTCGGAGGTCTCGACGAATTGACCATGGCTGAGGCGGTGAAAACATCGATGCCGGCCCGCTTGCCTGCGAGATCCGCGACTTCCGCATGGGCCCCTTTGGGAGAGCCACTCTTCCGCTCGCTCTGGATTGCGGCTGTAATCTCCTACACCGGTACCTGGATGCAAAACGTTGGCGCGGGCTGGCTGATGACTCAGCTCACAGTCTCTCCGTTGATGGTTGGCTTGGTGCAGGCTGCCATGACGGTCCCGGTATTTTTGGTGATTTTGCCCGCGGGCGCGCTGGCTGACATGGTGGATCGCCGCCGCTTTCTTCTGATCACGCAAGGCTGGATGGTTCTCGCCTCGGGGTTGCTGGGGGTCTTCACGTTGCTCGGCGCCGTCACCCCGTGGATGCTGCTCTTATTCACTTTTCTCCTCGGGCTGGGCGCGGTGATGAACGATCCTGCCTGGCAAGCCATCACGCCTGAGATTGTCTCAACAGAAAACCATTCGCCAGCGGTGGCTTTGAACTCCGTAGGCTTCAATGTTGCCCGTGCCGTCGGCCCGGCACTCGGCGGCCTGGTGATCGCTGCTGCCGGCTCTGGAGTTGCGTTCCTGCTCAATGCCGCTTCTTTCTTCGGAGTGATCCTCTTTCTCTACCGCTGGAGGCGACCTCATTGCGAGCATGTTGAAACCGGGCGGGTGAGCGATGCTCTGATCGCCGGTCTGCGCTATGTACGCGGTGCTCCCCTGGTGCGTTCGGTTCTGATCCGCACCGGTGCTTTCAGCCTGGCTGCGAGTTCCCTCCCCGCCTTGCTGCCAATCCTTGCTCGGCCCCACGGCGCCACCGGCTATGGCCTGCTGCTAGGCTGCTTCGGCCTCGGAGCCTTGGCCGGCGCCTCAGTCTTGCCTCGATTACGCACCAGGCTTTCGGTGGATGGATTGATCGTATTCGCCATTCTTCTATTCGCGACCATGACCTTCGCCGCTGGACGAGTGCAAACTTTCAGCTGGCTTAGCCTGGTACTGTTCGCCAGCGGCACGGCATGGATCGGAATCCTTGCGTGCCTGAACGTTGCCGCCCAGACCATGTCTCCGTCGTGGCTGCGTGCTCGCGCGCTTTCCATGTATTTGCTCGTATTGCAGGGAGGAATGGCCTTGGGCAGCGCCGCCTGGGGAGCGCTCGCGACCAAGGTCGGGATTCCCACAGCTCTTCTGTGCTCCTCAGTCGCCCTCGCTGCGGGGCTATTTACGGTTCGCGGCCACCGGCTCACGTCGCAGGAATTAGAATTTTCGCCCGCAGTCGTGCGAGATTAGTGCGGGCCCACATTGGGAGATCACGGTTAAGGTTTTCAAGGAGAATTCAATGATAAAGATGAAGCGTCGGTTCGCATTCCTGTTCCTGATCGCCGGTTGCAGCATCGCCTGGGCGCAAGCCAATAAGCCGGCCGAGCCCCGCACCGTAACTGAAGTACTGGATCGCGCGCTTAGCCGCGTGGAAAAACAATTCGTTGCCGCCGCCGATGCTATGCCAGAAGACAAATATTCCTTCGCGCCCACCAGTGGCGAGTTCAAAGGCGTGCGCACGTTCGCTGAACAGGTGAAGCATGTGGCAGCGGTAAATTACATGGTCGCAGGCGCCGTTCTGGGAGAAAAGCCGCCGGTTGAACTGGGCAGCGAAAATGGCCCTGACTCCATTAAGACCAAAGCAGATGCGATGAAGTTTTTGAGAGATTCATTCACTTACATGCACAAAGCGACTCTGACAGTTGATGCCGCAAACCTGGTGGAGCCTATCAAGAATCCATTTGGAGAAGCGCCAGTTACTCGCCTGGCGATGGCCAGTGGAATCGTAGGGCACTGCTTTGATCACTATGGCCAGATGGTGGAATATCTGCGAATGAACAGTATCATTCCGCCCGCGAGCCGCTGATCGGACGCTTACCCGTCAGGAGACGACTGCTTTGGCGGGCTCCTTGCGAGGAGATTGCGATAGAAATAAGTTCCGCGGATAGTCCATGCTCGCGCAGATGCGTCTCGATTTGCGCCTTCACGCGCTTTGGTTTGACTTTCGTGTCCAGGAAAATCAACACCGATGGGCCCGCTCCGCTTAGCGCCAC
>JABCYV010000215.1 GCA_013290025.1 Acidobacteriota bacterium | reverse complement strand
CGGACACAGGATTCAACATTTCGGCTGCGCCAAGTACCGGTCCGGTGTGAGTCAGGAACATCAACTTGACGCGGGATCCGCGATCCAACACGTCTGCCATGTCGAGCAAGCCGCCAGTGAGAGAAAGAGTCTCCAACTTACCTGGACTGCAGTGTCCGTCCGGCAAACGAAGGACGGCGGGGGTGACATCAGCAAGGCGGATGCGCGGGCTGCGGTAACTCGCGTACGATTGGGGGAGGTTAGCCATGTGCCAAGCTCAGTATCGGAGTTGCTTGCAGACAGTAGAAGATTACGGAAGGATTGGCACCGTGCGGGTTACCTCGATTACGGTAACGTGGTTTCTGATTGCAGGGCTAGCAGGTTCTATTCCTAATGGTGGCCGAGTACAATGCACGGCGGGCGACCACAGTCTGGCTGTGGTCGCCCGTAAGTCTTAGTCGTATGAGCGGCTCGCCTTCGGTGATCTCGCCCATTGCCGGTAAGCACTCGCATGCGAATACCACTCTCGAGCTGGAGCCGAAAAGTCCTATTGCTCACGCTCACCCTGCTCACTGGCGTCGCATATTGTGGCTTCACCCTAAGCGAGTTTCTGGCGGCCTACTTTTCTCGGAAGGTTGACCGAGTGAGCCTGCAGCGGGCAATCCGGCTGCAGCCTGGAAATGCGGATTTTCCGTACCGGCTTGGCCGCTACTTCTGGCTGGTGGAACGATCTCCTGAAGCCGCGGCCCAATCGTACCGCACAGCCGTGGCGCTAAATCCTCATAAGGCACGCTACTGGTTTGACCTGGCAGCGGTCTACCAATTCCTGGGCGATACGCAGGGTCAGAAAGATGCCCTCGAGCATGCGATTCTCGCCGACCCAACCACCCCTGACGTCGCCTGGGAGGCCGCGAATCTCTATATGGTTCAGGGGAAGACGGACAAAGCGCTGCCCGAATTTCGTGTGGTGATGGCGAATGACCCCTACCTGCCATCGGCAGCTTTGCAACTCTGTTGGAGGGCTGAGCCCGATGTGGACGCTCTGTTGCGAGATGCTGTCCCTCCGATTTCGAGCGTCTATCTCGCATTTCTGGATCTTCTGGTTTCTAAGAAGGAGACGGTTGGCGCAGCCAAAGTCTGGGCGCAACTGGCACGGCTCCACGAACCTGTTGAGGCGCGCCATGTCTTTGAGTACATTCGCTACCTCGTCGGACAGCGCGAAATCGATCAGGCACGCCTGGTTTGGCAACTGTCAGCCAGTCTATGCGGGCTGTCCGCTTACCAGCCGTCGAGTAAGAATCTTGTGATCAACGGTGATTTCAGTCTGCCGGTACTGAACGGGGGATTCGATTGGCTTTACCAGCAGTCGAAAGACGTCTCGCTGGCGCTCGATCCTACCCAGTCGCATACCGGACACCGCTCTCTCGTGATCTCGTTTGATAGCCGAGGTATTGAAGACGCCGGCATCCGGCAGCTGATTCCGGTAGAAGCAAACGCGTCCTATGACTTTTCCGCCTACTTTAAGTCCGAAGATATGCAGGGCGCCGGCGGCCCACGATTCGCCATTCAGGACCTGTACAGTGAAGCCACCTACTTTGTCAGCGACCCTTTGAAAGACGCTGATTCCTGGCAAAAAATCAACGGGACATTCACCACCGCACCCGACACAAGACTTTTGGTGCTGCGAATACAACGCCTGCCGGCGGGAAGTCCTATTCGGGGGAAACTTTGGATTGATGACATCCGACTGGCGCCAGCGGCCAGATGAAAAATTGAAAGCTTAATGACATCTCCCACACTACGACCGCTGGAAGCCGACGCAACCGTGGACCAAATCCCTCGTCGCTCTACGCTCGACTCAGTCATCTTCTACGCGTTTTTGGCTTGTTGCTCTTTAATCCGCTGGCCTTTGGCGCAGTTGAACCTTGGTCGATCTTCATTTTGGAGTCGAGCGCGTCCCTCCTGTTCGTACTCTGGGCCCTTCGGCAGGTCAAATCCGGTGAACTGCTGGTGGTTTGGAATCCACTATTTCCACCCATACTGATCTTTGCGGCGCTCGTTGCACTGCAAGTCGTCACTGGCCGCACTGCGTATCGCTACGAAACCTTGTCAAACGCGCTGCTGTATTGCGCGTATGGGTCTGCTTTGTTTCCTGGCGGTTCAATGTCTCCGTTGAACGTCGCAGGTGAAAACGCTAGCGATTGTGGTCCCGGTCTACGGCTTTGCGGTCGCCATGTTTGCCTTGATCCAGAGCATGTCGTCAAACGACAAACTGTATTGGCTGAGGACCCCGCGTTCTGGAGGTTGGATCTACGGTCCTTACGTCAACCATAACCACTATGCCGGCCTCATGGAAATGCTGACGCCGATTCCACTGGTATTTGCTCTGACTCGCAACGCACGTGGGCCGCGCCGGACTCTGGCCGCCATCGCCGCAGCTACAATGACCGGTACCATTTTTCTTTCCGGTTCCCGGGGTGGGATGGCGGCGTTCGCAGTGCAGATGGCAATCTTGGCCGCAATCTTGATTAGTCAGCGAAAGGGACGCCGCGTTGCGTTGGCGCTCGGGGTCTTCCTGCTGATCGGAGTTGCCCTTCTGGCCTGGTTAGGTGGCGGCGAACTGGCCAAGCGCATGGCCAGCATCCACACCGAAGCCCGCGCCGAGTTGTCTGGAGGGCTGCGGATGACTGTTAATCGCGACGGCCTGAAGATGTTCGCACAGAGACCTTGGTTGGGATGGGGGCTGGGAGTATTTCCCGACGTCTATCCGCAGTTTCGAAGCTTCCATACTAATTTTTTTGTTAACGAAGCCCACGACGATTATTTGCAATTACTGGTAGAGATGGGCGGTCTTGGATTTGCCACCATGCTTTGGTTTGTCATCGTCATGTACCGGGGTGCCTTGAAGAAGCTGGGGAATTGGCCGGAGGACATCAATGGCGCCGTCGCATTGGCGGCGATGCTGGGCGCTACCGGTATTCTGGTTCACAGTTTCGTCGACTTCAACTTGCAGATTCCCGCCAACGCCGCGCTCTTCTATGTGATGTGCGTTGTGGCAATGATGGAGACTCGGTTTGGACAGTCCCGGCGCAAGGTCAGCCGTCGGCAGAGATGTGCCGGCTAACAATGTTACTGACCAGTGGAAGGGCAAGTACGTCGTCGAAATTGATTCATTAGGCGAAGCAGTGTCAAGTCAGGCGCAGTGTCAGTGGAGGGAGCGGCAGCCCTTCGACCTGGACGTTCCAGAGATCGCCTCTGTCGGTTGGATGTCCGGCTGTTAGCGTTCCGGAGCTGACGAGCTCCCCAGCACTCACGGGCTGGGCTGGCAACCGCCGCAAGATGGCCGCGCCGAGTTCCGCCAAACACAAGGCGGGACTCTTCAAGCAGTTCCTCCCGGATCCTTCTTCCACAAACTCGCCGTTCTTTGAAATCCGCACCTTAAATCGAGCTAGTTGGTCCACGAGCGCTGCAATCGAGCCAGCACGCACCTGCACCCGTTCTCCGATCACGAGCGCAGCATGAAGTCCAAAGGATGCCACGAAATCGCTTGGCTGAAAACGCCAGTCCGGAAAAGGACAATCAATGATTTCGAATCCCATCGCCAACCAATCGGCGGATTCGAGCGCAGCGGTGGCATCGAGGCCTTCAGCAATAATCGCTTGTTTCAAGCCGAAAACAATCTCGGGTTCAATCTTCAGAGAACGGGGATGCGCAAGCGCCAGCGTCACGGAGTTGCTTTCGCTTTGGTGCACTGTATCGTCATACATTTGGGCCCAAACCAGGGTTTCGAGCTTGAGCACACGCCACACGGCCTTATTGGCATAGCCAACTTTGCGGCCGACGGCTCTGTGTCCAGCAAGTTCGCGAAAGCGCTTGAGTGCTGCTTCAACCTCATAAGCTGTGTTGAGATCGAAACCGGGGCGCGCCGAAGGAAGGGCCGGCACCATCCGGCCCGACTCATGTGCGAATAGCAATTCACGCGCTAAAGTTTCGACCTCGTCGTGCGACATAGGTTGGTTGCTAACCGTCAAACACTCATTTCTGCTTACAAATCCACCGAGTGCCTCGGCCTGCACCAAGCCCCACCAGTCACGAGCAACGGCGGTGCTAAACTGCAGAAACTCCAATGATTTTGAAACAATACTACCTCGGTTGCCTGGCGCACGCCTCCTATTTGCTTGGGGACGAGGCGAGTTCGACGGCCATCATCGTCGACCCGCAGCGCGACATCCAGCAATACCTGGCCGACGCAGAAAAATCCGGGCTAAAGATCCGGCATGTCTTTCTCAGCCACTTCCACGCCGACTTCGTCGCCGGTCACCTTGAGTTGCGCCATCGCTGCGGCGCGACCATCCATCTCGGCTCCCGCGCCCAAGCGGAATACGCTTTCGTCCCCATGAAGGACGGCAATACTCTCGACTTCCCGGGACTGCGCCTGCAGGTTTTGGAGACTCCGGGCCACACCATTGAGTCGATCTCGATCCTGGTGTTCGATCTCCGGAAAAACTCGGCGGAACCTTACGCTGTTCTCACCGGCGACGCGTTGTTCATCGGCGACGTGGGCCGCCCGGACCTGCGGGCGTCGCTAGGGTGGAGTGCCAACGACCTCGGCTCCCATCTTTACGACTCGCTCCACAATAAAATTCTGCGGCTTCCCGACGAAACCCTCGTCTACCCAGCCCACGGTTCCGGATCGCTGTGTGGGAAGAATCTCTCCTCTGACACGGTCTCCACGCTGGGAGTTCAGCGGTTGATGAACTACGCGCTGCAGCCGATGACGAAGGAAGAATTTGTTCGGCTCGTCACGGCAGATCAGCCAGACGCTCCTCCGTACTTCACATACGATGCCATTCTTAACACCCGTGAGCACACTTCGCTTGACAGGAATCTCGAACAAGTTCTCCATCCCATAGAACTCGACGAAGTCCTGCGGATGGGAGATGCGGGCGCTCAGATTCTTGACATCCGCGACGCCGCCGAATACGCGAAGGGTCACCTCGCAGGCAGTATCAATATCGGACTCGGCGGCCAATACGCCACCTGGGCGGGTACAGTACTTGACCGCGCCAAACCAATCGTGATCATCGCCGAGCCGGGACGCGAGAAGGAAGCGGCCCTGCGCCTGGGCCGCATCGGTTTCGATCACGTAGCCGGCTATATGCAGGGAGGCATGGAGGCGCTTGCTGGTCGACCCGACCTGGTGTGGCCAACGGAACGTATCAGCGCCCTGTCGGTAGCGGAGGAACTGGCGAGCGCCGGCCCACCGCTATTACTCGATATCAGAAACCCGCGCGAGTGGGCGACCAAACACGTTGAAGGCAGCGTGAACGTCCCTCTTAACCACCTACAAGAGCGCATCGCTGAAATTCCGCGCGACCGCCGCATTGCGGTCCATTGCGCGGGCGGATACCGCTCGTCGATCGCCGCCGGCATTCTGCAGCAGTATGGGATTACGAATCTGGCCGAAATGGCCGGCGGCATTGCCGCGTGGGAAGCCGCTAAATTGCCGGTGGTGTCAGAAACCTAGAACCGCTTCCAGTCACTCTAAGGTTCGGCAGTACGCCTAGCGGTGTTGAGCAAGATAGTTAACGGCGCGACGTGTTCAGGCTTCACATAGCGGTTCACGAGGAAGCGCTTGCCGTCTTTCGCCACGTCATAGCTGAAAACATCGGTGCTGGAAATCGGAGCGCGCCCGCGAATCTGGAACAGAGGCACAGGTGTGCCGGTGGCAAACATACTCTCACTGTTCACGGGCACAGCCATTAGCGCGCCGCCGGGCGCAATATAGAAAATTTCTTTGCCGTCTCCGCGCCAACGTGGCTCGGTGCCGCCGCCACGCGACACTTGCCATTTTCCTGCAGCCGCGGGGAACGACGTCACGTAAATCTCCCAATTGCCGGACTCATCGGAGGCATAGGCCGCCCACTTTCCATCGGGAGAAATCTGTCCATTCCTTTCGCTGCCCTTGCTGGTCAAAAACCGGGTTGGCTCCCCGCCGGCGACCGGCAGCAATTCCAGATGGCTGCCTGACGCAGTCTGACGTGTGAACAGAATCTGCTTGTCGTCCAAAGACCAGGAATTCGGAATAACGTCGTCCATCGACGACGTCGGGATAGTGAGTATATTCTTCTCGCGTTCCAGGCCAGTCGCTCGCTTCGAGAAAAGACTCAAGCCGTTGCCGATAGCCGCGCGGTAGGCCACGGTGCTTCCATCTCGCGACCATACAACCTACAACTTCCTCCGAGGGATCGAAAGTGAAACGTGAATTGCCGGCTCCGGTTGTGCTTTCGATCCAGATATCCACGTTATTCGCCTTCTGGTCGCTGATGTCCACTGCGACGCGGCCGCCATCGGGCGAAAGCGTGGGGTTATCCATGATGGCGGGATCGCTGATATGGCCCAGTTCCTTGCCCGACCGGTCCATCCAGGTAAGAGCAGACTGGGCTGCCCCGACACTGATGTTGTAGATCAACGTCCCGTTGGGCGCGACAGTGAAAGCCGACCAATAAGTGGAGGGTTGGTATCCGACGGCATTCGCGATCACGGTCGCGCTTCCCGAAACTGTTCCGGCGGATGTGTCGAAGGCCACGCTCACCAACTGCCTTTGCTCGTCCGCATAATATAAATTGTGGGCATCGTAGCCAAAACTGGAATGGCAGAGGGCAACAAGTTTTCTCTCCTTGCCTTCAAGAGAACTGACGTAGATGCCGCTCGAACGGTCGTCCTTGAGGTTTCCGAAGTTGCCCGCCCAGAATATGAAATGGGTGCCATCGGGAAGAAAGATGGGCCAGCGGTGGGATTGATCCTCTGCAGTTCTGATGTCCTGAGTGACCAGCGCCGCTCCCGTTCCATCAACATTGACGCGCTGAAGCGGACTTTGGGCGTCTGGGGCATAGATGATTGCACCGTTGCTTCCCCAGCTTCCGCCGCGTCCCGCCAAAGCGGTAGCAAGAACCCGTGGCGGACCTCCTGAGATCGCCATTTTCTGCAACTTGCCATTGGCGAAGAATCCTACGTAGGCGCCATCCGGCGACCAGAAGGGATAACTCGCGCCTTGAGTACCGGGCAAGGGTGTGACGCTCGACGAACCGACATGCTGCACAAAGAGCATGGGCAGGCCGGAGTTTTCTTCCGGGGATACAAACGCCAGCATGGAACCGTCGCGCGAGAGCGCCATGTGGCTCACGCTCATTTCTTCCGGAACCGGAATCGCGAACTGCAGGCGATTTGTTGCCGCGGGACGTCGCGCAATCCACCAGGTCAGCCCGGCGACGACCGCCAGCGCCAGGGCTACGCAGAGCGAGAGCAGGAGCGGAATCCGGCGAGGCGCTGCCGTAGCGCGGACCGAACCGCTGGCATCAGTTCCGGAAAGTGCGCTCAAAGCAAAAGAGAGATCCCGCGCCGACTGGAAGCGCTGTTCTGGGTGCTTTTCCAGGCAGCGCCGCACAATGCGCTCGAGCGCGGAAGAGACTGGACGAACGGGATCAGACAACTCCGGCGGGTCGTCCTTTAAGACGGCAGTCATGGTCTCGGCCGGAGTGTCGCGGCGGAAGGCGCGCGCACCGGAAAGCATTTCGTAAAGCACGGCGCCGAACGCGAAGATATCGGTGCGAGGATCGGCGGCCTCACCGCGTACCTGCTCGGGAGCCATGTAACTCGCCGTGCCCATGACGACGCCCGCCGCCGTGTTCGAACTGGTCAGAGTAACTTCATCTGGATCTGCGCCTGCCTTCTGCGCCAGTTTTGCCAAGCCAAAATCCAGGATCTTGATGCGCCCGTCTTTCGTGATGAAAACGTTCTCCGGTTTCAGGTCGCGGTGGATGATGCCCTTTTCGTGCGCTGCTGCTAATCCATGCGCGATCTGCACTCCGTACTCAATCGTTTTACGTTGGGGTAGTGCTCCGCGATCCAGTCCGGCGCGCAGGCTTTCGCCTTCCAGAAGCTCAGAGACCAGAAATGGCGAGCCATTGTGCTGACCGATATCAAACAGCGCGAGAATGTTCGGATGATTTAGCGCGGCCACCGCCCGCGCCTCCTGCTCGAACCGGCGCAGGCGGTCGGAGTCCCGAGCGAAAGACTCGGGAAGTATTTTTAAGGCGACATCGCGCCCGAGGCGTGTATCCCTCGCGCGATAGACTTCACCCATGCCGCCCGCGCCTAGCGGCGCAAGGATTTCGTACGGACCGAGTTTCGTGCCGGAAATGAGGGCCATTTGATGGGCGTTATTATAGCCCGCACGAACAGTCACCGGACTATTGGTGCTATCGCCTTCTATGAGAAGGTCATAAAAGTCAAGGCCGACGTGGCGGC
Organism: Acidobacteriota bacterium; assembly: GCA_013290025.1. GTDB lineage: Bacteria > Acidobacteriota > Terriglobia > Terriglobales > Acidobacteriaceae > JABCYV01. Next base: position 75 of record JABCYV010000215.1, on the reverse strand, counting down.
CTTCCTTATTAATTGCTTTCCATCTGCATAACCCTCCGGTGGTGACGTGGGAAGCTGTCAAGGGCGCTCCCGAAC
>JABCYV010000214.1 GCA_013290025.1 Acidobacteriota bacterium | reverse complement strand
CGATCTGGCCAAAGCTGGTGCTGGATGGGGCGGTCACAGGTATACTGCGATGACCCATATCGACGCAGCTCTGAAAGAGCTTGACGAAGCGGAGAAGTGGGCGCGAGAACATCACGACATCAAATAGTCTGCAGGTGATCCGAGAGGGCGACCCAGAAGCCTTGAAGTCGACCGTCTACGGCTAATCCATAAGCGGAACCATAGGTTTGGTGCCCTGGCAGAAGGTGGCGACCCGCTGTATGCCACCCTGCGGCTGGGGCACAACTTTGACCGGACCGAAGCAATAGACCGCATGGCCGTTTTGTGCAAAGTACCAGCGTCCGCCTCTGCGGGATTGCCGGATAACGGTTCGATCTACCGGGGACTGTAGCGGTGGAATTACCGGTGAACCCGGCAGAGACAACGACAACAATAATGTCGCCAGAGCTTTCATGGGGATTCGCCTAGCCCCGAATTCAGATGGAAACCAGAGCTCTGCGTTCGTCCGCCGTGTCGGAAGTAACCTGGGGCGGCTTCTGCGGGGCCGATCTCCGAACCTTTCCGGTACTGCGGTCGCTCTTGGCGTTACCTCGCGGGGTCCCCTGGGACGAAGGAGCTTGCGCTTGGGAGTGAACCTTTGCCTCAGCCTGGGCCTGAGCTTCGGCATTGTGCTTCTGAACTGTATTGCCTTTTAGGGTCGATAATTCGCCACTGTCAGTGAACAGTTGCCGGATAAGAAGTTTCTGCGAGTCAATCGTCCGTCCTTGTTCCACCACCAGCATGGTCAGCAGGCCATAGGAAATGAGAAAAAGCACGGTGAGCACCGGAAGCAACGTATGCTTCGGCTTCCCGACTGCCTTGTTGACCATCAAGTTCACCACGTAGCACCTCGATCAGCGCCCTAATACCGGGCATACTGCCGATTGCAGCTTGCACTCCAACGGGAGCGCGTTTTTTAAATCATTCCAAGGAATGAACTTAGGCTGGATTTGCGACCCTCTCGACAGAGCCGCAGGTGCAACTTGCTGCACTTTATGGGTAACGCAGATGTGTTACTGAGGTGACTGGAAGCTCGCAATCCCTCCAACGACAGGGGGTTGGAGACTCACACTGACCCCGCCATTGGGAGTTCGGGGTCCTACTTTCCCCCCCAGACCAGCTTCGCGATGGTCGCCAGCTGCATATTAGATGTGCCCTCGTAGATCTTCCCGATCTTGGCGTCGCGCCAGTATTTTTCCACCGGGTAGTCCTTGGTAAAGCCGTATCCACCATAGATTTCGATGGCGAGGGAAGTCACGCGCTCGGCCACTTGCGAGCAGAACAGCTTGGTCATGGCCGCTTCCTTCACAAACGAGACACCGGCATCCTTCATGCGAGCGGCGTTGTAGACCATCAATCTGGCGGCTTCGATCTCCGTCGCCATCTGCGCGATCTGGAACTGGATACCTTGGAACTCAGCGATGCTTTTCCCAAATTGCTTCCGCTCCAGCGCATACTTCGCTGCGTACTCCCATGCGCCGCGGGCCACTCCGGCCATCTGCGCCCCGATGCCGATCCGGCCCTCGTTTAAGGTCTCAATTGCGATCTTGTAACCCTTGCCCGCTTCGCCAAGCACATTGGACTTTGGCACTCGGCAGTCTTCCAGAATCAACTCGCAGGTAGACGACGCGCGAATTCCCAGCTTGTCCTCTTTCTTGCCCACAGTGAAGCCGGGAAAATCTTTTTCTATGAGAAATGCGGTAATCCCTTTGTAGCCCGCCGCCGCATCGATGGTGGCGAAGAGCACAAACAAACCAGCTTCCTTGCCGTTGGTAATCCATAACTTGCGGCCGTTGAGGACATAATCGGTACCCTTCAGTTCGGCCTTGGTTTGCAGCGCGAAGGCATCTGAGCCCGAAGCGGCTTCGCTGAGCGCGTAAGCGCCACAAGTGTCCGTCGCCATCCGCGGAAGATAACGTTTTTTCTGTTCCTCGGTTGCCCAGCGTAGCAGGGCGTTATTGACCAGCGTGTTCTGCACATCCACCACGACGCCGGCGGAAGCATCCACGCGGGAGAGTTCCTCCACTGCCACGATCGCTTCGAAAAACTTGCCACCGCCGCCACCGTATTGCTCTGGAATTTCAATCCCCATGAGCCCGAGTTGAAAAAATTGGTGAATCAAGTCCTTCTCGAAGACACCTTTTTCGTCCATCTCCTTCACCAGTGGACGCACCTTCTCTTCGGCAAACTGCTGAATGTTGTCGCGGAAGAGGATTTCGTCTTCGGTGAAGGAGGTCAGAGGCGTCGGCGATGGAATTTGCAAGGTGGTCTCAGGCATAAAGTTCCTTAAGGGGGGAGCTGGCAACCAGAAATTCTAGCACTTAGTTAGCTGTAGTTTCGGAAGGATGGAAAGAGAGTCAGTTCTTGCTGCTGTACACCAGCTTCAGTCCGTCGGCTTGCAGGATACGCTGGACTTGATTCCGGGCGTGAACAGACCACGGGCCTGTGGTGTCGAGCTTTACGTAGGCGCGCCAGTGTTTCAGGGCTTTGCGTGGTTCTCGAACTTTCTCGTAGGCAAGCGCCAGGTTGTAGTGGGCATCAGCGTAGGTGGGTGCAAGCTGCAGAGCAGTGGTGTAGGTCTTGATGGCTTCCGCCACCTTTCCGGTTTCGTCGAGCACATTCCCCAAATCGAAGTAAGCGAGGGCATAGCGCGGGTCCACTGCGATGGCACGGCGGTAGTGTTTCTCCGACAGGGCATATTCCTGCCGATTGTAATGAAGCGTACCCAGATTGATATGCGCGGCGGCGTGGTCAGGATCGAGTTCCAAAACCCTTTCGTAGGTCGCAATGGCTTGCGCCTGGTTGCTGGGATCTTCCTCGAGCGCAATGCCGCGGGCAAAAAGCTCGGCTACGTCTGCCGATGACGGTTCCGGTCGGGCGGTGGCGATGGGCGTGCTGACCACCACTCTCTCTTCGGGAGAGAAATCGAACATGAACTGGCCGGCAATCGGTTCCACCAATTTGCCTTGATGCCGGAAAGCCACTCGATGCCCACCCGTACTGAAGGCACTAGCCTCAAGCAGAGGATTGTCCATCCCCGCGACTTGTTTCTGCATGGCCTCGAGCGATTGCCGGATGACCACGGGGCGCACTTTGCGGGCGCACAGGTCGCGTACTTTCTTGACTTGCAGGAGATCAAAAAACGAATAGGTCTCGGCGGCGGCTACCAGTTCGGCTCTTTCCCAACCCGCCAACTGACGCGCCGTGATCCGCAGTATGCGAAGCAGGTCCGCTCGACTGTATCGGTACACGGTAAGGGAATTTCTGCTTTATTATCGGAAGCTTGCGCGCGCTTGGCAAGCACAAAGTGCAGTTCACAGGAATCATGGGAGATAACTTGCAGCGCATGTGGTGCAAAAACGCGTGAGAAAACGTGTGATGTCGAAAATGAAGGCGAACATCGATGCCGCGACCGAAGTGGCGGGAGCGCAAGGATCGCTGAAGTTGCGCAGAACGGAAAGCCTCAGTAGTAAGTAAGCTTGCGGCGAATTGTAGAAGTGGGGCCGTCTTGGAGGATCGTGGTTTGTTCCGTCCAATTGCCCTGACTGTCGTACTCGTATGTGTAACGAATCACGGTTGACCGAGGTAATAAATCAGGCTGGGCAGGCCATTCCGACTGTGGCTTGTCGGGGGCCAGGTTTCCGGCCTCGTCTTGATGTAACACAACGCGGAAGTCGGTGTCAGGTGAGGAGTGAATAGACGTTTCCCGTTGTTCGATGATGTCGCCCTGATCGTTATACGTGATCGTGGTGTCTTGGTTCCAAAGGCTCGACTGCATGTGCGTTTCGCTTATCCGATTCTGGGCATCATAAGTGTAGGACTTCTCCGTGTCGCGGCCGACGGCTTTCAGCATTGTTTTCAGTTGCGCTCTGATTTGTTTCAGGACCTCCTCGGTTCTGTATTCCTCGGGCGCATTTGCCAGCATTTGTTTGGCAACTCCAATATCCCAATTCTCCGGAATCATTCGTTCTGACGTGAGTCGGCCTTTCGAGTCGTAGTTTCGGATGATCCGAGTCACAAGATTGCCTTCGGAGTCTAGAACTTGTGACTCGACAGGCAGATCGTGATCGTCGTATCGCCTGCTGACCGTACCCCCGTCGTTCAGAGCGTATCCCTCTTCTATCGAGCCAAACATTGCACCCATGCCGACGGCGACGGCCTGCGATTCTCCTGGCCGCGCGGGAATGGTTTGCGTCTCAGTCTTTCGACCGTCGCTGTCGTAGTGAAAGTCAGTGCGGGGACCGTTGCTGTCAGTGATGCTGAGGAGTCTCCCTCTTTCATCGTAGGAATAGATCTGCATGCTGCTGGGATGATCAGATTTGTTGGTAGCTCTCAGCAACCGCCCCTCAGCATCGTATGTCCGTGTGTTCTCCCATTCGGAGCCACCCGAATAAGCGGATCTGGAAGCGAGGAGTCTCCCCTCAAAGTCGTATTCAGTGGTGGTGCTGGTTTTTCTGGAATCGCTACCTGCTTCCACAACGGCCATTTTCACAAAGCCGCGAAGCCCGTCTCGTTCACGGTCGGAAGTAGTGCCGCTGATGGCTCGTAGAAGAGAATCGCCTGTTTCGACATTCTGGGCGTCGAGGAAACCGGGGAGGGTAAGGTTTCTTGCCAATCCCAGTGCTGTCATTCCGAGCAGGAGTTGCCGTCGATCCATAATCGCTCCTCGGAGAACGGCTAGCATTGTACATCCGGTAGGGCTTGATCCCCATCAATCGCTGGAGCAACTGTGCAAATGGGCAGCGGTGAACCGAACTCTTTGAGATCTGGAGCCGACGAACGGACTTGAACCGTTGACCTGCCGATTACGAATCGGCTGCTCTACCAACTGAGCTACGTCGGCTTGCCCTCGATTCTAAATGCGGGTGGGGGAAGCGTAAAGAGCGAGCCGAGGGCTACACACCTGTCTTCCTGCCAGTAAACTTTCCATCGCAAAACCGAAGTAATCTCTGACGTACGTTTTCCGTAGTGCGACCCCGCCCAGGCCTCGTAAAAATGGAAACGATGGCCGAGAAGAAAAAGAGCAAGGCCGCGAAAGCAGGAAAATGATGGAAAAAGTCACGGCTGCCTGCTTTCACATTATCGAAAATCTTTCAAAGGTTGCCCAGAGTGGAAAGTTCGCTGTTAGCCGTTCGGTCGTGATTTGCGACAAGTGTCTTGCCTTGCTTCGGACGCGCCCCCAAGGGTTTGTTGGCAGGCCACTCACGGCCGAAGAGTCCGCGAGGTTCACAGCTTACTTGGAAAAGCGAACCCGACCCGCAGCCGCGAAAGCACGCCCTGCTCGTCTGTTGCCTAATTAAAGAGCGAGTCCTTGCTGTGCCGTCATCAGGACATACCAAAGACAAGAGGAGCCGGTTTAGTCCTCGGATTTCTTGTTCTTGTTGCCCCTGCCGAAGACCTTCTTGCCCAACTTCCCAATTCCCTTGGCGCTTCCTTTGCCGATTTTAGCTGTGCCTTTTCCGGCGCCGACTCCAACGTCCTTGCCGGCGCTGCCGGCGCCTTTACCTAGATCGGCGCCCGCCTTGCCAGGGTGCAAAGTAGCGAGATTGCCGGCAGCTCCGGCAGTGCCTTTGCCCATGCTTTCCGCCCCCTTGCCTGCGCCTTTGCCGATGTCCTCTCCGCCCTTGCCGATTTCCTTGCCGGGGCCGCGTTCAGCCTTCTGCTTCTTGCCCTTCTCCACGGGCGGGGTCTGGGCGGTCCCCTGATCCTGAGGTGGATTCGCGGGGCTCGGAAATGCTGGCAGACTCAAAAAAAACAGGATGGACGCCGCCAAAAAAATCGCGCCGAATTTAACCTTAATTTTCATTTTCCTTAATCTCCCGCTGATCGTTTCTTCGAATTCCCTTTCATATCCTCGTTTAGATGCAAATGGCTTGCCAAAGCGCCATGAAACTGAACAAGTGGCGAAGTCATTCAAGGCAGGGAAATTGAGCGTAACGAAATCGCTATGCCAAAAATGTTGCCGGAACCATGAGCGTGTTTCCAACACGTGTCACCCTATGGTCACGGCGTCCTTGAGACCTAGCGATCGGATAGTCTCGGATGGCATCCACAAATCGGTGCTCGAACGCACTTCGCAGGAATTGCGCCTCGCCAAGCGACCGACTACGATGCAACTGGGCGGGGTCTCATGCAGGTTCGCTTTCGGCGATGCTCTAGGTCTTGTCACGCAGGAAGACGCAGACCACCTGGGCTGGCTTCAGTCCTGCTTCTGATATTCATTGTTTCGACCGTAGCCGCCGCTCAGTCGCCGGACTCGCGTTTAAAAGTCTTAGTTCGCAGCGGCCAAACTGCCCTCGATGCCGGCGACTTCGCTCGCGCCGCAGCCGATTTCGAGCAGGCTCAGCGACTATCGTCGGAAAACCTTGAAGTCAACCGAGGCTTATTGCTCGCCTACTTGCAAGTTGGACGACTCGCGGAAGCTACGGAACTCGGACGGAGCGCCGTTGCGCGCTGGCCGGGAGACGCTCAACTATGGCACTGGCTCGGGTTGGCTTACTTTAAAGCTGGGCAAAACGGTCCGGCGCTGGAGGCGCTGCAGCGCTCCGAAAAACTCGACAGTGCGCGCTTCGATATTCACTTCGATCTCGCTCTCGTGCAGCTGCAGCAAGACCAATATCCGCTGGCAGCAGACGAGTTGGAAAAAGCCATCAAGCTCAAGCCTTCCGATCCGTTGGCACATGTCCTGCTCGGACGCGCTTATCAGAATTCAAATCGCACGCTGCTGGCTGTGGAGCAGTTTCAGATCGCGCTGCGGTTGCATCCCAAAATTCCCCTGGGTCACTATCACCTTGGCTTCGCCTACGCCAGCCTGGGCCGGAACCCGGAGGCCACCGCTGAATATGAAAAGGAAATCGCAAACGCGCCTGAGGATCCTGTAGTGCTCTACCAACTCGGCCGCAGTCTTCTGGAAACCGGGGACTACAAATCCGCAATCGCGCGTCTGCAGAAAGCTACGCAACTAAATCCGCAGAACGCTGACGCTTTTTACGATCTGGGGAAGGCACTCCTGCTCAATGGAGATGCCCAGGCCGCAATATCGGCGTTGCGTCGCTCTGCAGAGCTGAACCCTGCCGATCCAAGTCCGCATTATCAACTCGCCCGCGCGCTGACAAAGGCAGGAAAGGCAGACGAAGCTCGCCAGGAATGGGAGCGTTTTGACGAATTGAAACAAGCTCAGCCTCAAACCGGAGGGATGGCCAGCGGCCGAGTCCAGTGAAGCTCCCCTTCCGGCTGTTGCGGGTGCTGATGGCTGGTGGATGCCTGATGGTCGCAGCCCTGTGGATGACCGCAGCTGGGTCTACGCGACAGGGGAAAAGCAGTCAACCCGTCGCGAAACATTCGTCCGCAAAAACCGCTGCACTAGGCGTCGCTTCGTTTGTTGATGTTAGCCGTTCCGCTGGCATCGACTTCCATCTCACCTGCGGAAGCCTTGAAAAGCGCTACATAATGGAATCCATGTGCGGGGGAATTGCGGTCTTTGATTACGACAACGACGGCTGGATGGACATTTTTCTAGTGAACGGCTCCACGCTGGAGGATTTGCCCGCAGGCAAGTGCCACCCGAGCAAGCTCTACCGCAACAATCACGACGGGACTTTCACCGACGTCACGGCGAAAGCTGGCTTGACTCACTGCGGCTGGGGGTTTGGCGTCGCGGTTGGCGATTACGATAATGATGGCTGGGAGGATCTTTACATCACCTATCTGGACGGCGCCGTACTTTATCACAACAACCGTGACGGAACTTTTACCGACGTCACTTCCAAGGCCGGCGTCGGCAACGCCGGCCGCTGGGGAACCAGTGCTGCATTCGGCGACTACGACAACGATGGCTATCTTGACCTGTACGTGGCCAACTATGTTGACCTGGACCTCGACCATTTGCCCGAGTTCGGCGTGGGGCCCTTTTGCAAGTATCGGGGCATCTCGGTTTCCTGCGGGCCGCGGGGATTGAGGGGCGGCCGCGATCGGCTCTATCACAACAATGGTGACGGCACCTTCACCGATGTGACTGAAAAGCTGAATATCGATCCCGGCGGCTACTACGGACTTGGCGTCCTTTGGCTGGACTATGACCTGGACGGTTGCCTTGACCTCTATGTAGCCAATGATTCATCGCCCAGCTTGCTTTATCACAATGATTGCAAAGGCGGCTTTACGGAGGTAGGTGTGGAGGCCGGCGTTGCTTACAGTGCTGACGGACGGGAGCAGGCCGGCATGGGCATTGACTCCGCCGATTATGACAATGACGGCTGGCCCGATATCGCCAAGGCCAATTTCTCCGATGACAGCAACAATCTCTATCACAACGACCATAACGGTCAATTCACCGACATGGCCGGACCGGCGGGTTTCGGCGCCATCAGCATTCCCTTTCTCGGCTTCGGGATGAAGTTCCTGGAC
>JABCYV010000213.1 GCA_013290025.1 Acidobacteriota bacterium | reverse complement strand
CGAAAGCTGATCAAAACGCCGAGCGCAACCAACGAAAAGATGAATCCTAGAGTTAGCGCTCCCAGCAGAAGACTCATGCCTGGGCCCCCTCCGCTGTGATGTTAGAAATCGGCGCGACCCAACATGCACCACGAACCAATTCGCTCTGTCCGCTGCCGGATAGGGCACGATCGTCGCTTAACAAGTGAAGAACGCCTTCCAGCGCTTGCCCTTCAAACAGCGATTTGATCGAGGCCTTCAAGTCAATCTGCCCCCTCTGCACGGGACGGTAAGAGAACGCGGCGGCATGGAAATGGCCAGCGACTGGAAGTCCCGAATCATTCGGGAAGGACCGAATTACGGGTGCGAGAGCGCCGGCACTCCCGCGCACGGCAACACCGGCGGCAAGGACGACACTTTTCGTGTAGGCAGGCTCGGCTGTGAAGCTGAGCCAATCGCGAATTCGGGGAAATTCAAAAGCGTTAGGCTCGGAGGCGGCGACAACCGGCGGGCGGCGCAAGGCGGCTCCGATCAAGCCGGCGGATTCGGCGATCATCACAATGCCGATTTGTTGGGCACCGGAAAGATCCAGGCACGACTCAAGCAAGAAACCGAGCGGTACAGGTTCAGCACTCTTCTTTGCCTCAAATCGGATCAAGCTGCTGAATGGCTGCGGATCGGCCCCCTGGCAAGCAATGCCATAGCAGACTTGAACCTCTGGAAGTGCCGTCCCATGGGCCAGGAGAAAATCGGGGACGTTGGTGCCATCTGTTGGCAGATAAGCGACTGCCCCACCAGCTGCGATGAATTCTCCAAAACGCCCCTGACAATCTTCGAAATGCTCACCGAGCGCCCCCAGTCCGATCGCGAAACCGGAGACGGAGAATTGCATGGTGCGGCAATGTTCTTTGGCGAATCCACAACGCTCGAGCGGAGTGGCATCGCCCAATCGGCGGCACTCCAGCTTGGATTCGGGTTCAAGTGGATAGACTTCATAGATGGATTCGGAACGCTCAATCTGCTTGATTGATCTGGGAGCGGCTGCTTCCACCTTTGAACTCTCGGTAGCCATGCTTGTCGGCAAAGATTCCGGCCGGGCTTTGGCGACAAGCAGGTCCACCAGTTTCGATAGCTCGAGAACTTTCAGGACAATGCGCGAACAGTTTGAGACTGCAAACGATCCGTGAATGCTCTTCAAATCCTTATAGAGCCTTACCAGAGTGCCAATTCCGGCTGAGCTCAGGAACACCACTTGGGAAAGGTCTAATTGAATATGGTGCGAGCCTTGCCGAATTTCCTGATCAACGGCTGCGGCAAGATGATCAGCCCAATAGCCGTCAATACGTCCTTCGACCTTGAGTTCGACCGTTTCCCCAATCAGTCCTTTGGTGATCTGCATCTATTTCACTTTGAGCTGGCAGCCTGTTCTTTGGCCTGGGCCACGACTGTCTTGTTGTGTACACCCGCTTCGTCAACGACAACATTTGCGCGACGAAGGATATCGTCCGGAATCCGCCAATGCTGCTTGAGATCCTTCATTGCGGTCGTGTTCACGACGAAATGAATCGGGACCTCGTTGGTTACTGGTATTTGAGCCGGGTCGGCGCCGTGCAAAATTCGGGATGCCAATTCTCCCGTTTGTTTGCCGATCTGGTAAAAGTCAGTGCCGTAATCGAACAGGGTCCCGCGATCGGATTTGCCGGGCGTAATGGTGAACACTGGAATGTGTGCTCTGCGCCCGACCAAAACCACTGAGTCGGCCGCAACACTGACTGTCACATCGCCGCCTATCCATAACGCCTCTGCTCCTCGCGCGACCAGCGAATCTTCGGCTTCGAGTACGGAATTTGAATTTTCAACATTGGCTTCAAGTAACTCAATACCCCGTCTTTGGCAGACCTGGCGTGCTTTCTCGACGTAGGCTCGAGAATTAGCTTCGGCCGGATTCCAGGCCACGCCGACTCTCTTCAGATCTGGGAACATCTCCTGCGCGATTTGGAACGCATCTTGTACGGGGAGGAAACTCCCAATGCCGACCAGATTTCGTGGGTGATTCAGTGGCTCGTTGCGACTGATTCCAACCCCGGCCACCACCGGATCGGCAACCAGGCCGAACACTTGTATCGTCTTGCCGCCACGATTCGCATTTGCGACTGCCTGCAGCGACAGGGTGCTCATCGTCAGCAACAAGTCGTAACGAGCATTCACCATTTCTTTGGCGATGGAATTTCCGACAGAAATATCGCCCTGAGCGTTGAACTTTTCTATGACAATCGTTTTTCCGTCAACAAATCCGTTCTCTGCTAAGCCATCGATCGCGCCCCGGGTGCCCTCGTCCAGCAGCATGGTCGAAGCATGCTGGAGAAGCCCGATGTGCGGCACGCTGCGGGGCGCGGCGGTCCGCCGTCCAAGATCGGACAGCAGCAGAGCTGCCGAAGCCAAAGCGATCAAGACGAAACCCAAAAGGAGACGCTTTAGAACAAATCGCATTCTGCCGACCTTGCGAAGGGAGCGTTAGAGTCTGGCGGCGAGTCTAACACTGCCGTGTGGTCAGTTACAGATGATAGGAAGCAATTGATTGCGCTCAAAACTCTTGGTTGCTTGGACAGTCGGACTCATTCTGGTCGGATGACGAGCAAGCGGGAAGTAATCCCAAGGTAAGAGTAGCCGACAATTCGACCGGGGACGTCAACCTCAGTTTGCGTGGCCGATTGGTGAATCGAAGATCCAAAATCATGCAGCGAGGGCCAAGGCGCTCGCATCAAATCGCGCTAGGAGGACGTATTTATGCAAGCTGCAGTCGCCCCCGCTGTAAACAGTTCGTGGCAGGTCAAAGACGTTCCGCAACCTCAGCCCGGAGCGAACCAAGTGCTTGTGAAGATGCATGCAAGCGGCATCTGCTACACCGACGTGCATCAAACGCTCGGACACTTGCCCGGACCATTCCCTCGAATCCTCGGCCACGAGCCGGTCGGCGAGATTGTTGCCGTGGCCCCCGACGTCACCACGCGAAAGGTGGGCGACCGCGTGGGGACTGCCTGGATTCAATCCACGTGTGGTCGCTGCGAATGGTGCCAGCGCGGCCGCAGGATGTTCTGTCCCTATCTGAAGGGCACAGGAATTGAAACACAGGGCGGACATGCCGAGTACATGCTGATGAATGCCGACGCAACCTATTTGATTCCCGACAAGGTTTCTTATGAACAGGCAGCCCCCATCTTCTGCGCGGGGTACACGGTCTATGGCGGGCTGCGCTGGGCTGATCCTCAGCCACATGAGCGCGTGGCCGTGCTCGGGATCGGCGGGCTTGGGCATTTGGCCGTGCAATACTCGAAGGCCGCAGGCTTCGAGACGATCGCAGTTTCGCATTCCCCGGATAAAGACAAAATGATCCGGGATCTCGGCGCCGATGAAGTTGTCCGCGACGGCAAGGGCCTTGCGGCAGCGGGAGGCGCAGATGTCATCCTCAGTACCTCAAATTCGACCAAGGCGATGGTGGACAGCATACAGGGATTGCGGCCCGACGGCCGGCTCGTCACCATGGGCGCCGACGCGGAGCCAATTTCGGTGTCGCTGATAGATCTCATCTCGAAGCGCATTCGAATCATTGGCAGCCAGCAAAACGGCCCCGAATATCTTTACGAAGCGCTTGATTTCGTAGCGCAAGGAAAAGTTAAAACGATTGTGGAGACGTACCCGTTGGCCGAGGCACCGAAGGCCTACGATCGCGTGGCGCAGGGCAAGGCCCGATTTCGTGCCGTCCTGATAATGTAATCGCCGATCCGAGCAGTCGGCTGCCTGTTTCGGTCGGATCACGGGCTGCCGGGAAGTAATGCGAATAAACAGCTTCGACAGCCGCAGCGGCATCGAAAGACGCAACATCAGTGCGTGAACATCACCTCGGATTCCAGGCCCGCGTAGTTGTAGTTCTCTCCGTAGATATCACGGAAAATCTTGAAGGCCAGGTTGCCGGTGCAATGGGCCGGGGCCACTCGCCGCACGCCGAGATCATCTTTCATCAGGTGGGCAATGTTCGAGATGTAGGCGGCGTCATAGGGAAACAGGTGGAATCCGCCTTCGACTAGTTCAATGGAGCTGCCAAGATATTGTTTGGTCGCACGGATAATCTCTTCCACCTTGCTGTGCGAGCAGCCCGTGATCAGAACCACGCCTTTTTCCGTCTTCAGCGCCAGCGAGAGTTCCGGGAAGCCTGCGAGGTCAGGATGTCCGGGTTCGTTCGGTGGGTAGGCGTTGAAATCTCCCAGCATGACCGAGCGAGTGACGATCAGATAAATACCGGGAGCGATCTCCCGGCTGGCCGGCACAAACTCCTGGTTGGCGCCGTGAAAGCGGTCGCCGGGCTTGTAATCGTCCATCGAGTTCACGGCGCCGCCGAAGTACAGCTGCTCCGGTGGCATTCCGGCCAAAGATTCCTTCGTGTCATGGGAGAATGTATAGTGCATGGGCGCGCCCAATGCGGGATCGGCGGGGAGATACGCTTTCACCGCGGGCTTGACCTTTAACATGTAGTCGAAGCCAGAAATGTGGTCGTAGTGACGGTGCGAGAGCACGGCGATATCCACCTGGTTGAGGTCCACGCCCAGGGCTTTGACGTTGTGCTCGAACTTATCGGCGTTATTGCCGGTGTCAAACAGGATAGTCTTACCGTTGTAATGGACGAGAGCGGAAAAGCCCCAGTCGAGAATCGTGCCTCGCTTCTGGTAGCCGAAGGCGTCGTAGAGATTCAGAATAGAGTTCTGGCCGGGGGTGGGTAGCTGGCCGGCTAGATTCTGCGCCATCAACAAGAACGGGAGACAGGCGAGCAACAGGGCGACCGCTCGCGAGATATTTCTCATAAGCGACCTCCGCAAACAATCGCTCCAATTCTATCAGCGGATTGGACGAGGGCGACCCGAAGCCTTGGCGATTGTTGCCGAGTGACGTTAGGACTCTATCGGAACTGCTCCGCAGAGATGGTGTGAAGAGTAGAGGCTAAAGAGCTGTGTGGAGCAGTTCGGATAGAGCGTGAGAAGGAAGGTGCTGGTGCGGTCGGGGCAGGATGTTTCGGTCTATGGGTTTTCAATGGCTTGTAGAGTCGAGATGGTTGGAGAAGGAACCGATCGCTGCGGAATCGGGAAGAGGAAAGCATGCAGGAGCCAGGCATACAACGTGAATCGGTGACGGTGATGGAATCGGCATAACAGCTTTTTTCCCCAGTCCAGGACACACATCCGGTACGCGGGGGAAGAGGCATGCGAGAGTGGCCGGGTTCCGAGGGGGATCAGGATGTGTCATATGCACCTGCAAGCTTGGACTCAGCGAAGAGGAGTTGGGCAGCGGTGAGTCGTTCGATGACGTACATCGGGCCTTGGCAGCGAGGGCACTGCCAGGTGGCGAGCTGGTTCGAGGACGATGCCTCAGGGGCGGCTGCGGCTGGTGAAGAAGAAAACGGGAGAGTGGGAGCAGATGGCCGCGTGTGCGGTTGGCCAACCAGCCAAAGTAGCGAATGCGTGGGAAACCTCTGGGTAATACATGCTGCAGGAAGCGCCGCAGAAACTCCTCGGGAGAGAGTGTCATGATGCGTGGCCGGCTGCGGTGCGCGTAGTCTCTCCAGCGGAAGCTCACTTCGGAATCAGAAACTGAGAGCAGGCGGTGGTTGGAGATGGCCACGCGATGCGTGTAGCGGGCCAGATAGTGAAGTACGTGTTCTGGTCCGCCGAAGGTCGAGCCCAATATACTTTTCGCTGTTCACGAGGGTGCTCCTTTCGTAGGTCATGATGGGAACGATCACAAACCTACTCCCAAAGGGGCGCCCTCTTATAATGCGATTACGACAACAATGATGCCGTGCGTTGCATCGGTTTCAAGATGGAGTGACGCAAATGGGGGTCACGTTCTCACCTGAGACGTTAGATGCATATTTAAGCAACCCTCAATGGAGACAGCGTCCGGCAAACATATTCTGGTAACCACCATTTAGCGAAAAACCATTTACCGCATCTCGGTTTGAACGTGAGCACACTTGCTCAGACGACTGGCGGCCGCTAGTGCTACGGTTGATGGGTCTATGTGTGTTCTCAACAAAGGGTTGATATAGCGATTCGAAAGTGGCGTTTCTAATTGGATGAGTAATCATGGATACTTCTGCTCTGGCCCAGTCCGCGTCAGGCCGCTATTCCCGAGTCGCCAGCCCCATCCACACGATTTTGGTTCTCGCCGCGTTGGGCGGTTGGGCGATCTGGCATAAGAGTTTCGCAGATCAATTGAGCGCGGCCGCTACTCCGAACCGGGTGCGCTTTTATATAGTCACCATTTTCTATGAATGGCTTTTGTTCGTTCTGGTAGTGGCAGGCGTGCACCATAGTAGCGCGTCTGTTCTCGTCGTTCTCGGAGATCATTGGCATTCCGTCCGCCAGGTGCTGCGGGATATTGGAATTGCCGCTGGGTTCTGGATCGTTGCGTGGGTGCTCCTTTGGCTATTTGGCTGGCTCCTCCGCATCGCCCCGCTGGGTCGCAATGTGTCCATGCTCCCGCACGGGGGTATCGAAGAATTGACATCATGGATAGCACTCTCCGTTACGGCCGGTATTTGCGAGGAGACGATCTTTCGAGGTTACCTACAACGGCAGTTCATGGCCCTGACTAAGAGTGCTCCCGCAGGCATTCTCCTTTCTGCCGCAACATTCGGCACAGCTCACGCGTACCAGGGCTTAAAGATGGTGATTCTGATCAGCCTGTACGGAACAATGTTCGGAATTCTGGCTTATTGGCGCGGAAGCGTTCGCCCTGGAATGATCGCTCATGCGTGGCAGGATTCATTGAACGGAGTGCTTGCCAGTGTAATGAGGCATTAGAGGTCTGCATATGGCCAGTCACGCGCAGTTAGTTGAGCGGCATTGGAAGTCACTCGGGTTCCGTGTCCAACTTGGCAGCCGGAAAACCAACACATGCCTCCACTTTCCCCGTCCGCATCACAACGTCAGTCCATGCCCTCGGCCCCGAAAATTGGAAGGTGGAGCCGTTTTTCCCGTCGCCACATCCTACACCCTCTTGCGTTGACCTCTCTCCACAGCGTTCCTAACATGGCAGCCCTGAGCCTGCCTACCTTGAGCGGCAGCCATCTCAAACCGCCGCATCGTGGCCGGGCATCCTCACTTACGATAGCATTTTGGAGAAGAACGACAGGACGATGTTAGGGGGGCCCGACGCCCCACCCGGGAGTTCCTTCGCGATCAAGAAAAGGTCCTATTTTCGCTCTCTATAACTTATTGAACTGCAATGCCCCGATCTCGGCGTCCTGACCATCAAAGAAGGAATACCTTTTAGGAGCCATGGTTTCGGGCAGGCAAGGAATTCTCAGTTGGTGTAATCGCGATTTATCAACAGCTATGTGCCTCGATTTCGTGTGCAGATTAGACGCAAAAAGGAGGCACGCCTGTTGCGTGCCTCTTGTGTGGTTAGTCCGACTACGCTGTTTTTGTGCTCCTCAGCCATGTAGCTACTTAGGAGCGGGGACGTAGCTTAGTTCCGGTTGGAACTTCCACATGCTCCATTCCGTGCTCTCGATCAGCGGCTGCAGCTTGGCTTGAAACGCCTTAAATTCGGCGGCGCTCATTCCTTTTTCGACGCCAAACGATCCATCTAGGTCGGCCCAGCCGTTCAAACCTAAGTAGCTGTGAATTTCATTCGCGGGCGTGCCAAACCGCGCCACAGCAGCTCCGTAATCGGAGGCACCCGACTTCTTAACAGCCGGGACAATCTGATCGCGGAACAGGGCTTTGAGTTCATCCATTTTGCCGGACACTACACGCGTCCGGGCAACGCGCACCATCGGAGGGACATCCTTCGAGCGAATCATCATGTCGGGCTGCATTTCGTCAATCCAGGTCTCAAGGCTGTCGGTCACCGTGTCAAAGCGGGCAAAGAGCCTTGCAATGTCAGCCTCCACGGGCTTCAGCTTCGGATTCTGCTCATCCATCTCCTTCCACTTCGAGGAGTACCAGACGACCGCGTGTTGCCTTGGTCCACTCTGAGACGACCCAGCAGGTCACCGACGCCATCAACATCGACGTCGCCCCCGCCTACAAGACCTTCGCCGCTTTCCTTCGCACCGATTACGCCCCCGAAGGCCGTACCACCCTCGCTGTCACCTCTTTGCCAGACGGCGAGAAGCGCTACCAAAACGACATCTATGGGCGGACCACTATCCACATGACGCCGGACGAGATACACCAACTGGGCCTCCGCGAGGTTGACCGCATCCAGGCCGAGATGACGGTTGTCGCGAAAAAGGAGGGCTTCACCGACCTTGCCTCCTTCCGTGCGTCGCTCAAAACCAATCGCAAATACACTCCGATCTCTTCGCAGCAGATCCTTGATGACTTCCGCCACTACATCGCCCAGATGGAGCCGAAACTCCCGGAGCTTTTCACGCTGCTTCCCAAATCGCCGGTGACCGTCGAAGCGATACCCGCCTTTCAGGCGGCCGCTGCAACCC
>JABCYV010000212.1 GCA_013290025.1 Acidobacteriota bacterium | reverse complement strand
TGGATTTGTGAAGCTGCGTTACCGAGGACTGAAGAAGAACGCGCATCAGCTGTTCGTGATCTGCGGGTTGGTCAATCTGTTTCTCAGTCGTCAGAAGCTGCTGACAGCGAGCGCGTAGATGAAAGCCAGTTCGATGGGCGCAGGCGAAGGCAAAAAATCCAAATGGAAGGCTAGGTTATCAACCCACCATTCCTGAGGTACCAGACTTGCGCGGTCAGAAACTTACTTATTCAGAGAGTCCCTAAAGCGGATGGGGAGGATTCCTATGAAACGAAACTTGGCTTTGCCGATTACGGTCGCAATGATTGTCCTCGCTGGGCTTGTCTCTCCGGGTGCGACTACCGCCGCGCAAGAAAAAAAGGCGACAGCCCAACAGAAGATCGCGTCTGTCGACTACTTGGTCGGCACCTGGAGCTGCGCGCACACGGTGGGCACATTTTCGGGGAAATACACGACGATGTATACGAAGGTGCTGGGAAACCTGTGGCTCAAACAGACATATGATTTTCCTCCAGCGCAATTCGCAGGCCACACTGAGCCAGCAGTTACGGCGGACGCTCTCATCGGGTACGACGAGGGCCGGGGCCAGTGGGTGCGCTTTTTCGCCAATAGCACCGGGCAATACTTCTCGATCCGAATGAAGGACACGGGTAATGGTTGGTCTTATACCTATGTCAGCTTCTTCGGGACCAAGCCGGAAAAACCGGAGGCTGATGCGACGTTCACAAAAAAGTCGGAGACCGAATATTTGATTGATGGTCCGACCTATCCAGAAAATGGAACGCAAGTGACCGAGCACCACAGTTGCCACAAGTTATAAAGGCATGAGTACGCGAGAGGGACGGGCAGCCGTGCCCACTGGCTTGGTCGTAGTTGCAAAGATGGCCGCCATACGGCGACAATCGCTGCTGTGCCAACTTCTGCCCCGCGCGACGGTTTGATTTACAGCGGCGAGAATCCTTTTCCGCCCGGCGCGATGGTCATCCTCACGCTGGGTAATCCCCGGGATAAATTCTGGGGCGCAATTCTGGCTCTCACTCCCGAGGGCCTGAGTCTTTGCGGCATCGAGCTGGCATCGTTCGAAGATTTAGTCTCCATGGTGAAAGATGGAGAGCCCTTTTCTCCGAATGTAGTTTTCTTTCCCATGCACCGCATCGAGCGCATGGAACTCGATCTACCGGATGGCAGTATTCCTTCACTTTCGCAACGCTTTGCCAGCAAGACCGGTCTAGATCCCGCCGCCGTTCTCTCTCGCCACACTACGAACGCGGTGCCCGAGGATTCCAGGTGAAGCTCTCTCAGCTGCTCACCGCCCCCAACCAACTTACTTTGTTACGCATGATGTTTGTGCCCTTCATTGTGACCAACCTAGTTGAGGGCCACTATCATTGGGCGCTGCTACTGTTCGTTCTCGCCGGCATGAGCGACGGCCTGGATGGCCTGCTTGCCCGCACCCTCAAACAGCAGACCGTGCTCGGCCAGTATCTCGATCCAATTGCCGACAAGCTCCTGCTGAGCACGATGTTCATGGTGCTTGCCATTCTGCATAAAATTCCCTGGAAGTACACGGTCCTGGTCTTCAGCCGCGACATCTGCATTCTCTGCGCCAGCGCCGTGCTTTACGCCATTGCCGGACTGCGTGACTTCCGTCCCAGCATCTTTGGCAAGGCCAACACCCTGGCCCAGGTCGCGGCAGTTTTTTTCGTGATGCTACTCGAGATCGACCGTGCAAGATGGGTCTGGATTACTCGAACCACATTTCTCCATGCCACCATTGCATTCACGATTGTCTCGTCGTTACATTACGTTGTACTGGTAGGCCAGCGACTGCGTGCCCACGGTAAGATTCCAATCGACACGGTCCCCTCTGCCGGCCATTCCCAGTAGCACTCTTTCGTGTGAGATAATTTTCAGTTAACAGGCAGCGAGGAAAACTCATGGCACAGCGCACTGTCTTCTGCATCAAACTTCAGAAGGAACTCCCTGGTCTTGACGAGCCGCCGTTTGACACCGAACTGGGCAAGAAAATTTACGAGAACATCTCCCAACAAGCGTGGCAATCCTGGACGGAATTCTGCAAAATGCTGCTGAACGAATACCGCCTCAATCCTGCCCGCCGCGAGGACCAGGAGGTCATTGTCAAGCAGATGGAGCAGTACTTTTTCGGTGAGGGCGCCGCCTTGCCCAAAGAATATGTGCCGCCGGTACAGAAATAACTCCACAAAATCATGAGGTTAGCCCCAGGTTACCTTGGGGACGCCGGTGCACTATTTTTTGTGCAATTTTCATCACCCCGTAACATTCCTTCGCTAGAACAGAAGTATGGATCCGCCCGTCTATGACACGCTGATCCTCTCCGACGTGCATCTCGGCTCGGACTGCAGCCGCGCGCACGATGCCACCCGCGTGCTCAAGGAGAATTCTTTTCGGCGATTGATTCTGCTGGGCGATATTTTCGCCGACCTGAACTTCGGCCGTCTCACCAAAGAGCACTGGCGCTTCCTCGGTTATATCCGCAAACTCTCCAATCCCAAACGTAAGGTAGAGGTGGTGTGGGTGGAAGGGAACCACGACCATGGTCTGACCGACGTGATGTCGCATCTGGTCGGAGTAAAGGTTTACCAAGAGTTTGCATGGGAATATGCCGGACTGCGCCACTTGGCCATTCACGGCCACCAGTTCGACGGATTCGCCGTGAACAGTGTGCGGCTCAACCATCTAGGGACGCTGCTTTATCTATGGGTGCAGAAACTCGATTTGAAGGGCAAGCCGGTGGCGCGGCTGATTGATCGTCTGAACACGAACTGGCTGCGGATGTCGTCGAAGGTGGCATCAGGGGCGCTGTCATATGCACGGCAGCACGGCGTCGACCGTATCTTTTGCGGCCACACTCACGAGGCACTTTACCGCGAACAAGACAGCGTCCAGTACTACAACGCAGGCGGCTGGACCGATTCCAAGCCGACCTATCTGACTATTGGCGAGGAAGGAGTACGTATCCATGGTTACCAAGAGCATGAATACCAACACGAGCACCGAGATCATGAACATGACGAGCGACCTGACCATTGTGATCCCGGCAAAGAACGAGGCGAGGCTGATTCCGCGCTTGCTGAACTCGCTGGCGAATCAGGATTACCCGAAGATGCGGAATACGAGAGTATTGGTCGCTGATGCTAACTCCACCGACGGAACTCCGGCAATTGTCATGACCTTCCGCGATCGGCTTAATGTCAGCGTAATTCCCGGCGGCTTGCCCTCGGCGGGCCGGAACGCCGGCGCTCACCGTGCCGACACGCCCTATGTCCTTTTTCTTGACGCCGATATCGAACCGGCCAGCTCGTCGCTGGTGCGTCGTGCCCTCGAACTGGCCCAGCGCAAGAAACTGCACTGTGTGACAACCAACATCCTTTGCCGCGAGGGAAGTTTCACCGACAAGCTGTTTTACGCCAGCAACGATGTCTTTCAATATCTTTCCCGGATACACCATCCTTTCAGTACCGGGATGTTCATGCTCTTTGAAAGGCAACGCTTCAACGAGTTGGGAGAATTTAACGAACAAGTGCACTTTGCCGAGGACTACCATTTGAGCCAGCAAGTGGCGCGCAGCAAATTCGGGATCGTGCGCGGCGGCGTTTATACCACCAATCGCCGCTTCCAGAAGATGGGGCACTTGCGCATCGCGCGACTTTTCCTGGCCACGGCGTTCAACTACTGGAACGAAAACTTCTTCCTGCGCGACCATAAGTATTGGCAGACCTAGAAGGTACGGACTCAAAAGCCCTCCGTTGGGTGGCCTGACAGCAATATGGCGTGCGCCGGAGCTCGGTTTGTCGACTCCCGGCACCTATCTCGTTGAATTCAAACGCTGCTTTAACACAAGAGAATGGGAGCTATGGTCTTGTCTTTGGCGATTCTCGTCAGACTGTTGACTGAGAAGACGCGCCAGCTTATTCTGTAACTCCTCCCCGTTTAGCCCCCAACGTTCACTAAGTCATGCTGGCATGAAGCGAACTTGGCGCCGACTGTCTTAAGTTATCTGAGGGTCGGAATTCTCCGCGATGCGAAAGAAAGACAAGTCCAAAAAAGTTAGGGAACTCTCCTGGAGCGCTGGGCCTGCCCCTGACACCCCGAGGGCATGGACCTGGGCCATTCCTTGCGCACTGGGGTTGGTCGTCTACATACCCTCGCTCTTCAACGGCTTCATACGCGATGATCATGTCCAGATCGCCAACAACCCTCAGGTGCAATCGTGGGGATACCTGTTCCGTTTGCTAACCACCCATCTCTGGAGTGAGGCCAAAATAGCCAGCGATCAAGTTTTCTTTTATCGTCCTCTATTTTCCATTTGGATGCTGTTGGTAAATACGGTTGGTGGATTATCTCCCTGGGCGTGGCATCTCTCCAACATCTTGCTGCATGTTGCCGCGACGTATTTAGTTTTTGTTGTCTGTCGACGGCTATTGAAGAGTGACATAGCGGCATCACTCGCGGCGGTAGTGTTTGCGGTGGATCCAATCCATGTTGACGCTGTTTCCTGGGTCTCTGCCAGCAATGAAATCTTATTCGTAATCTTCTTTCTGGGTTCGGTTCTTCTGTTGATTCCAGCGACGACGAGCGGTCCCCTACCGCGGTCGCGGGTGCTCTGGAGTGTGATCCTTTACGGAGCTGCGCTTTTCACCAAAGAGACAGCAGTTGCCATTCTGCCGATTCTCGTTGGATTGGGGGCCTTTAACCCCGAAGACAACAAGTGGCATTGGAACGCTCGAACAGTGCTGAAAATCAGCACAGGATATCTCGTCGCTACGTTCTTCTATTTTGCCGTCCGGTTTGCGGTTCTGGGGCGAGTCGGCGTGGAATCCGGCAGAAATAGCTGGCAACAAACAATCTTTAGCAGCCCCTCGGTCGCGATTTTTTACCTGAATAAACTGATGTTCCCCATTCGGCTGAGTGGTTGCTATCTCACCCCTCTGATTTCTGCGCCTACAGTGGGGATGTGGTTGACGTTGATGGGCATCTTAGCAGGGGTAGTACTTTTCGCGTGGCTTGCCCTTCGATATGACTGGATTATCGGCCTGATAGCGGCGCTCATTGTTCTCCCTATACTTCCCGTATTGGCCGGTGTTCGAATTTACCCGCAAGGAGACATAACCCACGACCGCTATCTTTACCTGCCCTCGGTAGGATTGTGCGTTCTGATTGGCCTTGGCGTAAGAAAGCTCTGGTCGGCTTCCACGCTGGCAAGGGCCGCGCTTATTACTTTCAGCGCAGGCTTGGTGGCAATGTTTTCTTACCTGACTGTTGTCCAACAAAAGTATTATAAAGATGACTTCGTCTACTACCAGCGGGCACTCGACCTCTATCCTGCGAACGGAATGGTGCTCGGGTATTTGGGAAACCTTAACATGGACAGAGGCCGATCGGCTCTTGCCATGGAGGAATTCCGAAGGGCGCATGAAGTGTCCCCGGATAATCCAACCGTAACTCTCTTTCTGGCTCACGGGCTGTTTGATGAACACAAGTACGCCGAAGTAGAAGCGCTGCTTTCGCCGCTTTTGCAAGAGCCAAATCTGTCGCCATTCCGGAAAGCTACGGCCTTGCTGACTTTGGCGAATGTGGAAATAGCTACTGGGAAACTCGACTATGGAGAACAGCTTCTGCAGCAGGTCGAAGCGATGTACCCCAACTTTCCGGAAGATCACTGGGCCCATGGGGTTCTTCTTCAGAAAGAAGGACGGGTAAGAGAGGCGCGGGCCGAGTATCTCAAGGAATTCGAGATCACGGGCGATCCGGAAGCGCGCAAGGACGCATATGCTCTGGGCAGGCTTCTGGCTGCTAGCTCCTCCGGCAACGCAGCCGCAGACCATCCCGAGAATCTTTCACCGGGTCCTGCGCACGAATAAACCGAGCGTGTTGACAAACGCGAGCGAGTCGGACTCAGGTAACTCGGAGTAGAGGAGAAGCTTCCAGACGCGCTAGAGCTTGTTCAGACCGTCGAGGGCTGCGACTTTGTAAGCTTCCGCCAGAGTAGGATAGTTGAATACCGTATCGCGAAAGTATTCGATGGTTCCTCCCACGGTTAGAACCACCTGCCCGATGTGAACAATTTCCGCCGCGCGGTCGCCGATAACATGCACGCCCAGCAATTTTAGCGACACCGGATCGAAGATCAATTTTAGGAGCCCCTGCTCATCACCCAGCATTTGGCCTTTAGCCAGTTCCGCATAGCGGGCCAGGCCCACTTCGTAGGGAATCTTGTCGCGAGTTAACTGCTCCTCGGTAAGTCCCACCATGGAAATTTCGGGGATGGTGTAGATGCCGTACGGAATCAGATTTGGCGGCATGACGCCGGGCTTGCCGAACATATGACAACTGGCGAGACGGCCCTGCTCCATAGATGTGCTGGCCAGCGCCGGGAACCCGATCACATCTCCAGCGGCGTAGATGTGGGGCACGGCAGTTTGGAAGTGCTCATTCACCGAAATCTTGCCGCGTGCGTCGGGCTCGACCCCGGCGATCGCGATATTCAGCTGATCGCTATTAGCCTGGCGGCCTATGGTGTAGAGCAAGCCTTGCCCATGAACGTTCTTTCCGCTTTCCAATTTGGCGAAGACCCGGTCGCGCTCTTCCTCGAATCCAATGGAAACAACCTTCTCACCCAAGCGGAACACTGTCCCCAGTTGTCGCAATTGAAAGCCCAGGCTTTCAATGATTTCCCGATCGACGAAATCCAGCAAAATGGGCCGCTGATCGAGCAGAGTGACCTTGACGCCGAGCGCGGCGAACATGGAGGCGTATTCGAGGCCGATGATTCCCGCGCCCACGACCACCAAATCCCGTGGCACCTCCTCCAGAGTATGCACCTGGTCGGAGTCGAAAATCCGTTTGCCATCAATAGGAATATCGGTGCTGTGTGCCGGACGGGTGCCGCACGCAATCAGAATGTGATGGCCGCGTAGCAGTTGTGATCCATTATCGCTTTTGACTTCGATGGTATGCGGATCCAAGAAACTAGCGTCACCTTCAAGCGTGGTCACGGAGTTACGCCGAAGCTGCGCTTTGATAACCTCGATTTCACGCGCCATAACGGCCTGCGCCCGGAACACCAGATCAGACATGGCGATGCGGTCTTTCAGCACGTAACCGCGACCGTAAAACGTGCGCTGCCGGAAGCCGCTCAGATATAAAACCGCCTCGCGCAGCGTCTTGCTGGGGATCGTTCCCGTGTGGACGCAGACACCGCCAATCGTCATCTTTCGGTCAATGATGGCAACCTTTTTGCGAAATTTGGCGGCGCAGATGGCGCCCTTCTGTCCGGCAGGTCCGCTGCCGATGACTACCAGATCGTATTCGTTGGCTTCCATAGCTGTAGCGAACAATCGATGATGGAAGAAACTAAATCAAGTCACAAGATAACCGAGGGCTGCAGGGCAAACGCGGGCATTGCAACCCCCGGATTGTAATAATCCGTTAACAGGGGGGACACGATTCAGCCTCTTTCGGAGGAAAAGGCGCCAGTTAATTTCGGGGTAACTGATCTTACCCCTGTCCCTTTGCGCGAATCCTCATGCAACTAAGGTGACCTTCGGCGTATGCTGGCACCAGCTTACCCTTCTGTTTGTGCCCGCTTTAGACTATCAGTTGCGGCGACGTGAGCCCCGCTATGACCTGCGCCTGCCAGTGTCGGTCAGCCTGCGCAGCGATATACCCAGCGAAATTATGGCGGTGTCGGAGAATATCAGTTCTCACGGGATCCTTTTGTCCGCCGAAGCTGCAATTCCAGAAGGGACCAGCATCAAGCTGATGGTTGCTCTCCGGTCTCCATCAACCTCCAGAAGCACTTACCTCACCGCGGCCGGTAAAGTGCTACGGCTGGAGCAGCGAGGCTCTGGTAGTTTTACCATGGCTGTCTCCTGTGATGAGCGGCCTTTTCAAACCACCCGCCACGGGTCACCCAGGCTTTCAGAGTGTCGCTAGCTTGTGGCTGGCCATTTTCCGTAGATACTCGACGGTTCCTAAATCGCCGCGGAAGGATGATGGCAAAAAGCTCTTCTAGGGGGTAACGATCCGGCTGACGGCCTCTTGTGGCGTGGCAATCGCAGATTGGTTTTCCGGAAACTGAACAAAGAGAAAATCAACAAAGGCCCGTGACTTCGGCCTTCCCGAGGTGCGGCCTTGAGCCATCCGCACCAGAAAGACCAGAGCTCGCAACACTTCGGAATCGCGCAAGCGAACATATCCCAAGTGCTTTTGCTCGGCTTCGCGATACTCCTTTACCATCTGGTGGACTTCGGCCGCGACCATTTGCTGGCTCACTCCGGGGATGGGCGTTTCGTAATGCAGGCCGGAGTTCACCAGAGTCTCATAGGTGCGGGCCAGCGAAGTGAGCGCGGCGATCAGATCGGCATCTTTCAGAGAGCGATCCGCTCGCGCACTCTTCGCCAAGGCATAGGTCAGTCCCATCACCAAATGTTCGTGTTCATAAATGA
>JABCYV010000211.1 GCA_013290025.1 Acidobacteriota bacterium | reverse complement strand
CCGTCATAAATACAGCTTCCCTGTCATCGGGATGCATCATTTCGCGCACAAGCGCAACGTCAAAGGAGTCCCCCTTTGGAACCAGCCCAAAGATGCGGTACGTCTCCTCGGACCAAATCACCTGATTCGTCTCTAGATCCCAGACCCAATAGCCCAGGTGAGCGACACGCTGGGCTTCTTCGAGCCAATCCTTGCTCTCCTGTAGATCGCGAGACAAGGCGTGACTCGCTTCTTCGGCCTGCTTTAATTCCGTAATGTCTTGGACGGTGCCGAAAAGTCTGTTGTGCTCTCTGGAAATCCCATCCTCCGGTCCCACATCCGTCGTCTTCCAGAGCTTCGAGGTAATGGACTGAACGGTACGCACTTCTCCACTTGGACGGACGATCCGATGTTGGTGAACGGGATGTACGCCGACAGCAACCTCCTCGTCTACTGTGCTGTAGAGAGCCTCGCGGTCATCGGGGTGGATGAGGCCGCTAACCGTTTCAATGTCCATAGGGCGTTCTTGCGGCTTGAACCCGAATATTCGATAGGTCTCGTCGGACCAGATGATCTCGCCCGTCTCAAGATCCCAATCCCAATAGCCGACATGGGCAACACTTTGAGCTTCTTCAAGTCGTGCTTTGCTCTCTTGAAGGCTCCGGGACAGTGCCTCGCGCTCTTCATCGGCTCGTTTGCGTTCGGTGATGTCTGTTACTACACCGACATATTCGAGGTTGCCGGAGTTGTCTCTTCCTGCATGCGCAACTACATGAACGTGTCTGATGACCCCGTCAGGCAAGAGAATTCGATGTTCGATATCCAAATCCATGCCGTTCTGAGTAGCGCTGTCTTTGAGCTCTTGCAAGCGATCTCGATCCTCAGGGTGAACTCTTTTGAATACTAGGTCGAGTGTAGGATTTGTTTCTCGGGCGAAGCCCAGAATTCTGTAGGTCTCGTCAGACCAAACGAGCTCACCACTGCGGACTTTCCATCCGAATGTTCCCGAGTGACTTAGCCGCTGAGCCTCTGCCAGGTACTGCCAGCGTCTTTGCAACTCCGCTTGCGCAGTTTTTAAATCTTCATTGGCCTTTTCCAGTTCGTTTGTTCGTTGACCGGCCCGACGTTGCGTGGCGCTACGTGCGTCGAGTAGAAGTTTCCGGCTTCGGCGCCAGATACTCAGCAGGACAACCAACAAGCCCAAAATCACAAGAATCAGAATCGGTACCATGGGAAACGGAGCTCCGAATTGCAAGAATCTTACATCACCTTCTGTAGCTGTGTTCCTGCAGGATTACATCAAATCGGCGCTGAACACGCTTATCCAAGCGGCTTACGCAGAGCGGATTCCACCCGGAACGATACTCCACGTTGGGTTGAACTCTTCCGTGAAATTCACGGAAAAGCAAAGCGTGGCAAATAGTCACGGCACTGCTCATGCAGGATGTTCCGTTGTACGCAGGTGCAAAGATTCGTGCTGGTGCCAAAGTGGTCGATTATGCGCTCGATGTCACCCACCAACCGCTACGGGCCGATGCCACAATCTCGTTCCAATTCGACACGCTTGTAATTTCAAAAGCGGCAAATCCGGATAGCCACACACCTGAGGGCATCATGTGGCGGCAGCCAAGATTGGATCGTCACCCAACCGGAAGCAAATCTCGGACCCAATATGCAAACAGTTCTTGGTACAGCGCCGGTTGCAGAAAAGAAATCAAGCCACTTTCCGGTTGCCAAGGTAGCTTCGCCGACTGTTCTTGCGAAGCACGCGGACGATTCGAGCTGCATTGGCGATAGTGGCAGGAGAATCGATCGCCACTGCCATCGCAGCACCGCACAGCGTACCCAGGATGGCAAAACCGACGTTCTGGAACGTGTACGAAAATGTAACCGGAGCAATGGTGAGGATGTGGAGGGAACGCGCAGCCAAAGCATGGTTCGTGGCCGTACCAGACCGGAGAAAGCTCGGAACCGCGATCCCCGCGATGAACAAACCGATCGTCTCACCGATCAGGAGTTGTAGGAGGGAAAGGGTCCTTTGCAACTTCATGCGGTTACCCTCATTTGCTGCCTGGGCTGTCGGATTGAGTTGTTTTCGTTGTTGTGAACTACCGAACATGACTGCTCCTTTGGGGAGGACACGCCTGTCTTAACCTGAAGTCGTGTTTGCCGTTGGGACGAAGCACCCGAAGGACGGCCCGCTCGAAGCGGCGCTCTGTTCCCAGCGTTGATCTCACGGGTGAAATTTTCTATTTCTCATCTGGATGCCTCATCTCTCGGCTAGTTGCTCCGAAAGCACTGAGATCATCAGAGGTTGGCCGATTTTCCAAGGGGCGTTCGTGTCTAGTGAAGAAGGTCGCACCCGACGAACGCCTGATTCCTTTGAGTTTTTACGTCAACAAGCCTGCTTGATCCGATTTTGTTCAACATCCGCTCCCTCCGAGTGCTCTCACTGGGGATAACGGACGTTGCTGGTTCTTTATTCCTCCTCGACAATGCAATCTTTGAGCGCCACAAGAATTAATTGCAGATCAATGGAATTTTGGCTTGGGACACTAGTTCTTATGGGGTTTCCAATGAAGGGACGGGCAGGATGGTCGTGCTCGACTCGGGCGGTGGCTACCGGGATCGCAACTACTTCAGATGGGGCTCGACGGGCAGAGCCCATTACATCCGATGAATCAAGCGAGCACACGGTAAATGCAATTTAAGATCGCCGAATTCAATGCTGGGAGTGAGGAGGAAATCCGGCGGTGTTGGCGATCGCTTGCAAACGCTCGGCATCACGGCCTGTGATGGGAATCGTTGGATTGGTCGTAGGCGGAGTGTCCGTATCGTTCAGTGGAATGGCGGGTTGGTTCGTGATGACGAAGGGTCCCTTGAATGCCGCACCTAAATCCGGGCTCTTTCCGCTGCGATACCGGGTATACCAACTGAGGTCCACATTTAGGTTCATGAGGTTGGTAATCCGCTTGATTTTGGACCGAAGCTAAAGGGTCGCAGCCGGCGCTCTGGATTCCCACGTCACGCGAAACTAAAGTGAGGAGACTAGAGAGCGCTTGCTCTGCACGCGTGCCCGGGCGCCATGAACAACCACAGTTGATAGAACACGAATGGAGAGGCCACGAAAAGTCCAGCAACAAAGCCTACCTCCAGGTAGAGATTTGAATGGCTCAGTTGGGTTCAAATACATCCAGTCCGCCGCTCAGGCCGTAAACAAGACACAGCAGTAACCGTTAATTCGTCATGCAACATACTCAGAAAGGACAATGGGCAAGATGTAGATTCATAAGTCTACCTGCCTACGAACCGGTGGCGCGTTTCAGCAATTCAGCGAGATTGTTGATATCGGCTGCAGCCGCATCGCCGAGTATGCAATACCGAAGGCTGCCCTGGCTCCACGTTTCCATGTTGAACGAGAGTTCCTTTGTAACAGGAGATCCTTCGTCCCATCTGCCTCGAACCGATCCCTCTTGGAAGATGAATACAGAAATCTTGTGCTTCCGCACTGCATAGATCAGATGCGCGCCTGGTGTTTGGCCAAGATAGGTAATACGGCCGCCCAGAAGCGAAAACTCGGAGTTCTGAAGTTCAGGCAAATCGAATGTAAAGGGAACCTTCCCTTGGAACCACGGCTTTACCGTGTGCCGATCTGAGGAAACTACATCTACCGGCGATGAGCTTGCGAGCGTCGCTACGTGCAGGTCTGCCAGTTCGCTGTAGGCCTGCTCTTGGTGGACTCGCTGTCGTCCCACGTAAGTGACGGCTAAACCCGTGACTACGAGAACAGCGATCATAGCTGGTGCAATCATCCAACCGAACCGCGCGAGGCCTCGTCGCGGTCTCGCAGCAATGCTCTGTTGCACCCGTCTGCGAAACTCAGCGCTGGGTGTAAACCGCTTTCCGGCCACCTGAACAGTGCGCTTCATCTGTACGCGCGCAAGAGCATCCGCCGCGCATGACGTGCAGATCCGTACATGACCGTCAAATACGTGCATCTCTTCGGAGGGAAGTTCACCGTCGAGGTATGTGTCGAGTTGTGTCTTCCAAGACTCGCAGACCATGGTTCTGCTCCTTCTCCAACTCCTGCCGTAGGCGATCCCCGAGCACCTTCCTGGCACGCGACAAGCGTGACATCACGGTGCCTATCGGGATGGAGAGTGTTTCCGCAATCTCCTGGTACGACATCTCCTCGACTTCGCAAAGAAGGAGGATCTCACGGAAATGCACCGGCAGTTCGTCGATCGCGCTGTGAACCAGTTGCGAATTCGAGCGCTCGATTAGAATTGTTTCCGGCGTCTCACGTTCAAGGGCTATTTCAGGTTCGTCCCCCTCCGAATCAAGAGCCACCGTCATTGTCGCTTTCAATCCGGTGCGTGAGGTCAAGAACGTGTTACGCAAGATGCGATACATCCATGCCCGAAAGTTAGTCCCCAGCTGGAACGACGAGAACCCTTTCAAGGCCTTGACGTAGGTTTCCTGAACCAGGTCTTCGGCTTCGTCGCGATTTCGTGTCAGCCAGTGCGCGAAGTTGTAAAGTTGATCGAAGAGCGGCATCGCCAGTTCTTCGAACGAACCGGATTGAGGCTCCGTCCCTGACACGTACACAAGATGAAAACTACCGTGTAGCCCCTTTATTCCCTCACATTAACAATAATTTCACGGGAATAAAGCCCAGGCTGAGCGGTTATAGCACTGCGAGTGAATCTGCTGTTTGGGGGAGTAACCGGCAGCCCGTCGCCATTCGCGCTTGTCAGGCGCCGGACAAAGACCACGAAAATGACGTCTTCTCCCTACATGTCGAAGCGCGCTTAGACTCCCTCCGGCTTATCAGCAAAGGCGATCATAAAAAACTCGTCCTGAGGCGTACCACGGGAACTCCACGTAGTCGAACGTGGATCGCCTCGCTACCTTGTTTTCTGCCAAACTTTCTCAGGTTGGAGACCGGACAGGTCCCGCCTCTCACAACCGGACAGAAATTCAAGTTCAAGTACGCCAAAAGATTGGGGTTCTAATTACCAACGGCACTCTCCTTTCTGGCGATCTGCAATCCGCACTCAGGAATCGACCACAGTCGCTTTAGACGGAGAGGCTTCATCCCTGCAGCCCTTTGCCATCCTGCGAGGTCCTCTTCTGTCCAAATCCCCGCCGCACTAGCGGCTGCAAAATAGAAATCCATCAAAGCTTCGATTTGGCGTGGGTGTTGGCTCGGTGGCGTGCGGATAAGGTCAAGAATGGCACAGACTCCGCCCGTTCGGAGGGCCCGCGATACGCGACGCACTAAGGCGGCATTGTCTTGCGCGGTGAAATGATGCAGCACATTCGCCAGCAAGATGACATCGTAAGCCTCAAATCCTAGATCGTCGACCAGAACATCGCCCGCTCGGAACTCAATACGCTCGATGCAGATCGCTGAGAGAGATGAAGCTGTGGGAGATGCGGCCCCTGGCAAATCCAAAATTGTTGCGAGCAGACGAGGATGCCGTCGGCACAGTTCAATTGAATACAGTCCGTGACCACCACCCACATCTAGTAAGGCTGTTGCCTGTCGTGGAACCGGGAGCCGCCACGCGACCTCCTTGGCCATAAGGGCTGCGTGAGACCGCTGCCCGCGCTCGTAAACGTTCCACTGTTCCGGAGTCAGCGCCTTGTGGAAATCCGCTGCCCGTCCTTTCGTAACGTAGTCGTCATAGTGATTCATGAAGCCGGCATCCAGATACCGGTGTAGAACACCATCACTAAAGGACTTCGCGCCGCCGGGAGTAAGCCAGCGCTGCGCAACGCGCGTGAGTTCGTAGTTGTCATGACGGCGACGTAAGTATCCCGCTCCTTCCAGCGCCCGCAGGAGCTTCCTCGTAGCATAAACATCGAGATCACAGACCTCCGCGATCTTGTCCGCCGATTGGCGACCACGTGCGACTACCCCAAAGATGCCGTGCTTCACCGCTGTCATTAGCGTGCGAGCCAGCATTAGGGCCACCAGCGTATCCAGGAACGGTGTGGGAACCAACCCGAGTGTGAGACCAATGCGCTCATACAGACTCTCCGGGACTGACGCAAGCCTCATTGGATATTTCCTGTCACGCGATGCCCGCCGGGTTCGGCAGTCTCCAGCATCACTTGATCTTGGATTGTTTGTTCTTGCATGAGCCAATTGCGCAAGCAGGCGATGACATTCGGATTTGTCGGTTGGTTGAAACCGACATGGTTGTCGCTGAGCCGGACAGAGCTCAGCTCGCCCGTCGTGGAACTGGCGTCGTGCATAATTGTCTCAGGGGAAAAAGCCGTCAGTACCCCGCCCTTGAGCACACAACAGGCTCCGGTGCCTGGCCCAGCCATCGATTTTAGAAATGCTTGACTGTCGATGCCGGCATCATTGTGATCGTGGATAATGTTGTCTGACATGATCTTTTTCCTCTTGTCCTGCGCAGTTCGGCGTTACCTGCTGTCTCGTGCTCCTCAAATTGTTTCCGATCGGCAAGCCCGGAAGCGGACAGCCCGAAAACGCGCTGAGAGATTGCTCCAAAACGTGCCAGTACTACCGCCTCATCGAGGAACTCTTTGCGGTTCGTCTTTGTCGAGCCGGGCACCATTTTTCCAACAGGATGGTGGCAAACGAGCCCTTACTAGCCGAAACCACTAAATACCGTGCCTTCGAAAGGATTTACCATCACCTGTCCCAGTTCTTAGCTAAGTCAGTCTTTAGCAGTTCCGGCCGGAGTTCGCGTTGTTGTGCAATTCTTTTCGCGTGAACTACCGGCCAGAAATTCAGTGGTGGCTAATTCAGTTGCTTCCAGAGGAAGACGCGCCCTGCTGCTCCATCTGAGCAAGTTTGATCGCCGAGGGAGGCACAATTATGGCGTATGTCCCGATCGGTGTCTCAACGGCGCTAAGAAAATACTTAGCTCCGACATGCTTGAAGTTAAGCTGTGCATGCCCGGTTTGAACGTCATCGAAGAAAGTCGGGATCAGGAATGCGCTTGCGCGCGTTTCGTAACTGCTGATTTTCAACTCTCGCGATCCATTAATCTTTACGCGACTCACCCTATAGGTGCCTGCAGGAAGTACCTGGCCACCGACCACAAAATCGTACGGCACCTTTGCAACAACTGTGTCTTCCTCCTGAGCACGAGCACCCAGCCCCAACCCAAGAACGCAGATCAGTGTGAATAGAACTGTTACATACTGCTTCTTCATGTTTTCTCCATCTTGAAACATTTTGAATTTCATTATTGATAACTGCGCTCGTGAGGCTTTATTCCACAAGTGTCTCCTGCGCTCCCGAATCCTCGCGTGATTTGTGCTCGATATGCGGAGCCAGACCGTGGGCGACGTGCCGTCCGTGTATGCGAACGGCGCCGTGGGCAGTGGATCCTGCTTTGACCGGCAGCTTGGAGGAAATTACAAGCTCACACCTGCTCAGTCGCGTAAGGATGGACTCTACGGTTCAGGGTCCCCGGCCGTTCATCATCACAATGTCGAAAGTTGGGGCCGAGCCCAAGACTGGCAGCATGAGCACATCGAGCAGGATGAGCAAACCGGCCATGATGAGTCTGATTTTGCTGTTGCTGTTGCGATCTCCGACTCACGCTCAAGTGGAAATGCCGACTGAAGGCCTTCACAGCCCAGAAATTCGATTCCGCCACTGTAAACCTCGGATAACCCCCAACAAAACCGCAACACACAATATGACTGCCGGGAATAAAAGCATGTGAGCCCGGTTTACATAATTGGCGGCGAAAGAACCGCAGTAGCACGTTTTTATGATTTCACCGGAAGCGCAGGCAGAACAATCGGAAGCGACCCAGATCCGGCTTATCCTGGATGGCAACGTCGGCGCGTTTTGTGACCTCGTGACGCCGCACCGACGAGGTCTCTATCTGAAGGCGCTGTCTATCGTGCGTAGTGAAGCCGATGCAGAAGAGGTAGCACAGAACGCCGTCCTTAAGGCCTTCAACAAACTCTCCCAGTTCCGACACGATTCGCAGTTCCGGACTTGGCTGATTAGCATAACGATCAACGAAGCCCGGATGTGGTTAAGGGCCAACCGCAAATTTAAGCACGAATCTCTCGACCATCAAGATGGCGAGGGCCAACCACTCCGGACGCAGATTGTGGACCCACGAGAGAATCCTTTCCAAGTTTGGGAAAGAAAGCAGGTTCGAAGCGCGATCCTCAAAGCTCTAAGTCTGTTGTCTTTACGCAATAGACAGGTGTTGATCCTTCGGGACGTGCAGATGCTCAGCATCTCAGAGACAGCCAGAACCCTCGACATTTCGGAAAACAAGGTCAGAAACCGACTGCGGCGAGCTCGACTGCGGATGCGCCAAGCGCTGGCACATCTCCGGGGTACCCGGACTTCCCAACGAGATAGTGGATCCAAAAGCACCAACAGACGTTTACGCGGCTCCGCCGCGGCCCGTAGCTGGCCAACAAATGTTGAGGACAAAGTGGAGAGCATCCATTGAGATCTATTCCCGAGATACTTGGAGCCGAGGCGCCAGCATCCGTCCACGCGCACGGCGGACCCGTTCGAGTTTTGGTGTCAGAAC
>JABCYV010000210.1 GCA_013290025.1 Acidobacteriota bacterium | reverse complement strand
CCGGGATCGGCGTTGTCAGCCCAAACGGCATGGGCCGGGAAGCCTTCTGTCGGGCGATTCTTGATGGCAAGTCTGGCGTGAAACGGATCTCGCGTTTTGATCCTTCCAACTTGCCGGTCCAGATCGCAGGCGAGATTCCGGACTTCGACGAACTCGCCTGGGTTGATGCTCGCGAGCGCAAACACGTCTCCCGCGTCGTCCCATTAGCGGTCGCCGCGTCCTCAGAAGCCATCCAAGACGCCAACCTTGATCCGGCATCGATGTCGATGGATGAGAAGCGCGAAATCGGAGTGATTCTCGGCACTGGAGGGGGAGCGCAGGAGTTCTCCGAAGAGCAGTATCGCCTGTGGCACAGTGGACACGTCAAGCAGGTGAGTCTCTTCTGCATCCCCAGCGGAACTATGGGCACGATTCCGAGCGAGGTCAGCATGCGCTTCGGTTTCAGAGGCTACAGTCATGTGGTGACTGCCGGTTGCACCTCTTCCACTGATGCCATTGGCTACGCGTATCAGCATATTCAGGCGGGAGTGCTACCAATGTTTCTGGTTGGCGGCGTGGATTCAGCCATTACGCCGGGAATTATCAAGGGATATACGCTTTTGCGCGCGCTCACGCAGTCCTGGAACCATGCGCCGGAACGGGCTTCGCGCCCCTTTTGCGCCGATCGCGACGGATTCGTGATCGCAGAAGGCTCGTGGATGTTCATTCTCGAAGACTATGATCACGCCCGCACTCGAGGCGCTCGCGTCTACGGCGAGATTGTGGGATACGCCTCCACCTGCGAGGCCTTTCACCGGGTGCGTATGAGTGAGTCGCCGGAAGAACCTGCCCGCGCAATCACACTCGCGCTTGAAGAGGCCGGACTGGCACCCCAGGACATTCACTACGTGAACCTGCACGGAACTTCCACCGAGATGAACGACCGTGTGGAAACTCGAGCGCTCAAGCTGGCTCTTGGTGATCGTGCCCAGAAAATCCCAATGTCGGGATTGAAGTCGCAGATCGGACATGCCCAGGGCGCGTGCGGTTCCGCTAGCCTGGCAGCTACGCTGATCGCCATGGAGCACGGCAAGATTCCTCCCACCATCAACCTCGAAACGCCCGATCCCGAGTGCGATCTTGACTACGTGCCCGACGTGGGACGAAGAGCGCAAATTGAGCATGCCATCTGCAACTGCGTGGGCTTTGGATCGAAAAACTCGGCGCTCGTCCTGCGTCGTGCTTAGCACGCGTTGCCTTGGTTGCGCGACTGTCATGTAATCTTAGGCCGTGGGTCGAGCGTTGTTTTTTCTCATCTCCGCAGTTTTGATGGCAGGTGGTGTGCCTGCCTTTTGCCAAGGCCGGCCCCCTGCGGATTCTGCAAGTTCTCCCTACCTGTTGCGCATTCAGCGCACCATGCCAGAAAGTGTTACGTGCGTTCTTTTACGCCATGACGGCCAGTTTCATCTGGAGAACAGTCACGGAGACCACACCAAAGTATTCGAAGGTTCGCTGCCGAGTTCCAAACTTCTTAAAGTCCAGCGCATGCTGGATAACGGCGATCTACCGCGGCTCCCTCAGACGCAACAAAATTCAGCGGGCACGAGTGGTGCGTCCGAGATATTGCAAGTCAGCA
The DNA here is from genome assembly GCA_013290025.1 of Acidobacteriota bacterium. Lineage (GTDB taxonomy): Bacteria > Acidobacteriota > Terriglobia > Terriglobales > Acidobacteriaceae > JABCYV01. The sequence goes on along the minus strand of JABCYV010000210.1, from coordinate 6,944 downwards.
TCTTCCGCGCCGATCACTGGCAGAACCTGGTATTCGTGGTGGATAACTTCGGCCAGAGGATTCCGCGCTCATTAGTCCCGTTGCTGAGTTGGATGGACTCCTTGCACAAGCAGCCTAGCCGGCAACTCGATGAGGACGAGAACAAGAATAACTGCCAGTCACCGGCAAAAATTGAACTCAAAAGGCGGCCCTGAGGCTTCCGGAACTACATCCAAAGATCGTACTTTACCAGCTGGCCCTCGAAACCTTTTCCATCCCTCAGCCTTGCTTAGCCATCTATCTAAGGTATCTTTATAGTTAGCGAACGCAGCTAGTGAACCGTTAACCGATGGCGTCCCATCACGAAGAAGAGGTACTGGGTAAGGCCTATGACAGCCGGCTGATGAAGCGGCTGGTCACTTATCTGCGTCCCTACAAGTGGCAGGTAGGAATTGCCCTGGGCTCGATCCTGCTCAAGGTCGGCGCCGACGTTCTTGGTCCGTATCTCACCCATGTGGTGATCGACCGCTACCTGGCGCCGGTCCCCGGGCTGCGCACGCCTCTTGATTTCATGTTGAGCAGCAAACCTCTGGTCGGAATTGCCCAGATCGCGGCTTTGGGGGTTGGGCTGCTGACCTTCAGCTTCCTTCTGGAGTACCTCCAAACCTATTTCATGCAATGGGCGGGGCAGATGGTGATGTTCGACCTGCGCAGCCAGATCTTCCGCCACCTGCAGCACATGCACATCGGCTTTTTCGACAAGAACCCGGTTGGCCGACTGGTTACGCGAGTCACGAGCGATGTGGACGCCTTGAATGAAATGTTCACCTCCGGCGTGGTGTCTATCTTCGAAGATGTTTTCGTCCTCGGTGGGATCGTGTGGCTCATGCTGCGCATGAACCGAAACCTGGCGCTGATCACTTTTGCCGTGCTGCCATTCATCGCTATTGCCACCAAGCTTTTTCGTGACAAGGTCCGCGACTCCTACCGCCGCATCCGAGTCGCGATCGCCCGCATCAACGGGTATCTGCAGGAACACGTCAGCGGCATGGTCGTCCTGCAGTTGTTCAACCGGGAGGAGCGGGCGTTCCACAAGTTCTCCGACGTCAACGCCACCCACATGGAAGCGTTCAAAGACGCGATCATGGCCCACGCGGTTTATTACCCTATCGTCGAAATCCTCTCGTCTGTTGCGATTGCCTGTGTCATCTGGTTCGGCGGCAATGACGTGATCCGCGATACGACAACCATTGGCGTTCTGGCCGCGTTCATCCAGTACGCGCAGCGTTTCTTCCGGCCCATTCAGGATTTCAGCGAGAAGTACAACATTTTGCAATCCGCGATGGCATCCAGCGAGCGCGTATTCAAACTGCTCGACACTCCGCCAGAGATCACTTCACCGGCGGTAATCAAGACACCGGAGGGCCCGGGCCGCATCCAGTTTGACCACGTGTGGTTTGCGTACCGGACGGTCGCGTCTTCCGAACCCGACTGGGTCCTGCGCGATGTGAGTTTCACCATCGAACCCGGGCAGACCGTTGCCATCGTCGGCCATACGGGAGCCGGCAAGACCACCATCATCTCGCTGCTGATGCGCTTTTACGATGTGCAAAAGGGCGCTGTCCGGATCGACGGAGTGGATGTGAAAGAAATGGATCTTGCCGATCTTCGCCGCCGTTTTGGCGTCGTGCTGCAAGACCCGTTCTTGTTCACGGGCACTGTCGAGGGCAACATCCGCCTGGGAACGGCATGGATCGAGGATGCCGATATCGAAAAGGCAGCCGAAGATGTCAACCTGGCGGACTTCGTTCGAACTTTGCCGGGAGGCTTTAAGGAAGAAGTTCGTGAACGCGGCAGCACCCTCTCCACCGGTCAGAAGCAGCTCATTTCTTTTGCCCGCGCGCTGGCGCATGAGCCGAAGATTCTGATCCTAGATGAAGCCACTTCCAGCGTGGACACCGAAACGGAATTTCGCGTGCGCGATGCACTCAATCGCATGGTCGAAGGCCGCACTTCGGTAGTCATTGCCCACCGGCTTTCGACGGTGCAACGGGCGGACAAGATTATCGTGATGCACAAAGGCCAGGTCCGCGAGGCGGGTACTCACCAGGAACTGTTGGCGCAGCGCGGCATCTACTACAAGCTTTATCAGCTGCAGTACAAAGACCAGGAAGTTCTCGCAGCTGCTTCCCGCCCAGAGGTCACCGCCGGCGCGGATGACTAGGCCGCTTTAACTGCACCGGCGGGGAAAATACCCGACGAGACGGATTATCGGTGACCTCATACTTGTGCCCCAAACGCAGTTGTTCGGTGATCCATTTGTCTTGCCACCTGGCCCCCGCATCCTGTCGCAGTCCGTGCCTGTCCAGAATTTACTTGTGACATGTTCGTAACTTGACCATCAAATCGGCGGCCGCTAGATTGCCTTAAGGGTCGCAACATACAGTTCGCTTGCGGAGAGGCCGCCATGATCAGGATTTCGACCGGACTTTTGACCTGCACGATCGCACTGTTGATGCTGGTCCCCACTGCTCAATCGCAGCTAGACTCGCGGGAGAAACCCTTGGGAGACGTGGCACGAGAGCAACGGGAAATGCGGAGACACCAAAAGAAGGATGCCGCTGAAAAAGTCTACACCGAGGTCGGCGTCGTTCCAGACGACGACAGGACACGCAGCGGACCTGCCAAGTCGTCCTCCAATTCGGATAAGGATGTGGATGCCGAGGTTAGCAAGCCGTTTGTTATCGGCTCAAAGCCAGCCAAGGCCGAAAGAGAATCGAACTCTCCGAATCACCGATCTGTGCTTGATCAAACCCCAGACGCGAAGCCCGATGTCATCATCGTTCCCGCAGGCACGGAGATCAGAGTGGATATCGTCGATGGTAAGGTCATTGTGCCGGTGCGGGTGGGATTTGCGACACCGATTCCCGCGCTATCTAAGGTGACAGTGCAAGTCAATCCGGTCTATGGCTACACGGGCAATGCTACTTACGGCGTTGGTTCCGTAGCTTATGCCGAGAACGCCGCGTTGACGGCAGTCACGGTGCGAGGGGTTACATACGCCGTCCAGGCTAATACCGTGCAGCTTGATAGTGCAGGCACGGCCAGCGGTGCAGTCCGAACGGGCTCCAGCCACGACGCAGTCTTTATCCTGAGCGCTCCACTGGCCATTGAGCGCTAGTCGCTCAACAACCGCTCAAAAGGCCAGGCTGAGCGCAACGGGTTCCATGAGACGACAATCTGTACCTCGTAGCTTGGCTTTAGAATTGCTCGGTGCGAATTCTGATCTCCGCCGGCGAAGCTTCCGGGGAAATGTACGGCGCGCAACTGATTGAAGCTCTCCATCGGGCCGCCGATCGAAGAGCAGCGGAGCTTCGCTCCGCGGGACAGCCGGGGGCGGCTGTCCCCACACAAGCATTGCAACTGGAATTCTTTGGCGTAGGCGGAGAACGCATGCGGGCTGTCGGCTGCGAAACGGTGGTCGATTCCAAAGATCTCTCCGTCGTCGGCATCTCCGAAATAGTCAGCCATCTTCCTAAAATCTGGGGACTGTTCCACAAGCTCATCGCAGAAGCCGATAAGCAGCATCCTGATCTAGCTATCGTGATCGACTCTCCCGCGTTCAACTGGCGGGTTGCCCGCGCCATGCATTGGCGTGGCATTCCCGTCGTCTACTACGTGGCGCCGCAGTTCTGGGCGTGGCGGCAGGGACGAGTCCGTCTGCTGCACAAATACGTCACCAAGGCACTTGTGATCTTTCCCTTTGAAGAAAAGTTCTACCGCGACCGCGGTGTCGATGCGACCTTCGTGGGTCATCCTTTGGCCGACTTGCGCCCAACCATCGATCGCGGGGACTATGCCGCCCAGCACAAGCTCGGTCCTGCGAAGCAGTGGATCACGCTCATGCCCGGCAGCCGCGCAAAAGAAGTGCGCATGAACTTGCCCACGATTCTGGAATCTGCCGCCAGGCTGGGCACAGCTTACGAATTCCTGCTGCCAGTCGCGCCCACAGTTGATCGCGGCTTTCTTCAGGCGTTGATCGGGAGTCGGCCCTCCATCCATCTTGTCCCCGAAGCCCTGCCCGCGCTGACTCACTCGCGTGCAGGCATCATTGCCAGCGGCACTGCGACGGTTGAGGCCGCGATCATGGAGACGCCGTTCGTGATGGTCTACCGGGTCTCGCCGCTCACGTATCTTTTGGGACGTTCGCGAGTGAAGGTTCCTCACTTCGCCATGGTGAATCTGATCGCCGGGGAGGAGATTGTTCCGGAACTGGTGCAACAGGATTTTACGGCAGACAATGTCGTCGCGCGCCTCAACCAGATACTCCCCGACGGCTTCGCCCGCAGCAAGATGATTGCGGGCTTAGCTGGTGTGAGCGGTGGTCTTCGAGGCCCATCAGACGAGGAAAAACTGCCTGCAGCCGAGCGCGCCGCTGAGGCTATTTTTGGCATGCTCCGGGCGAGAGGCTGGAATCAGGGATAAAGTATCCAAACCTTGTCCTACCAGCATCTTTTGCGTCACAATCTTCATCTTACAGAGTAACCGGCCTTCCAGGAGACCACGCTTTCATGCCCTTTCAGCCTTGGCGCCCTCGTCGCGCCCTAGCAATTTGTCTCGGCTTAGTGTTTTTGCTGATTTCCTCGCCAATCTGGGCGGCGGAGAAGATGCGCCTCCAGGTCGACGATTACCAGATTGACGCCGAACTCACGCCCCACACGCACAAGCTTGTCGCTCGAGCCAAAGTCAAGTTTACGGCCCTCGAAGATCTGAATATCGCCACTTTCGAACTGCACAATGCACTGCGACTGACCAAGGTCAGCGATGCCGCGGGGAAGTTGCTGTCCGCAGAGCGGGTCACGCAGGACTCCACGGCGCGGGTGCAACTGCCCGAGGGAATTACCAAGGGCACTTCCGCCACTCTGACCTTCGAATACGAAGGCGTCCTGGACTCCGCTGACGAGAGCCCCGTGCAAGGACTGAAGCTGGCTTCTATCGGCGACGACACTACCTATTTGCTCTACGCCGCACGCTGGTTTCCGGTGAATGCCTATGGGCTTAACCGCTTCACCGCCACCGTGAACATCACCGTGCCCGCACACATGGTGGTGATCGGAAGCGGAAAAGAGACCGCGAGCAACAGCCCACCAAAAAAGGCCGCCACTGGCGGATTGCCGACCAAAACCTACACCTTTGTTTGGAGCAAGCCCAGCTTTCCCGGCACAATCGTTGCCGGTCAGTTCCAGGAGTTCAAAAGCAACGAAGCCGGGCTGGATCTGCACCTTTTCTTCAAGCCGAACCACCAAACTTTAGGTCCCCAGTACACGGAAACCGCGGTCAAAGAATTCATCTATTACGTCACTCTCTACGGACCCCTGCCTGATTCCACCCTGAAGGTGGTAGAAATTCCGGATGATACCGTTCCTTCGGCCTGGGCTCCGCAGATTGCCGCCGTCGCCAGCCGAGCGATAACAGAGCGGGTGAACTATCGCTTGCTGGCGAACACTATTGCTCACCAATGGTGGGGCGCTTCGGTCAGTCCCGCGTCTCGCGATGACTGGTGGTTGAACGATGGCTTCGCGCGGTACTCCGAAGCCCGCTACGTAGAACAGGCGGCCGGTCAGGCAGGCTTGGAAGAAGTAATCAAAGACATGTCGGTCGGAGCGTTGGCCTATGACACCGTGCCACTTTCCAGCGCCGGCAAGCTCGATCTGTTCTCGCCTGAATTCCAGTCCCTGGTGACTGACAAGGGCGCAATGATCCTGCACATGCTGCGTTGGGTCGAGGGAGACCAGAAGTTCGACCAGACCATGCGCACCTTTGCCTCCAAGTATGCGGGAAAATCTGCGTCCCTGGATGATTTCCGCGCCATCGCCGAGGAGAAGTACGGCAACCAACTGACCTGGTTTTTCTCTCAGTGGCTGGATTCCACCGGGGCCCCGGAATTCAAGACCAAATACACCATTTACCGCCTGGGCAACAACAAGGGCTTCCGCGTGGTCGGGCAGATTGCGCAGGATCTCGATCTTTTCCGCATGCCAGTTTTGCTCAGAATCGATACCAACGGTAAAACCGAAGAAAAACGGATCGAAGTGGTCGGCACTGATTCAGCATTCACGGTGGAGACTTTCGGCAAGCCACGCCGCATCGTAGTCGATCCCGACGACCGCGTGCTCAAGAACTCCACCGACATCAAGTTGCGCTCGTCAATCCTGCGCGGCCAGGGAATGGTGACTCAAGGCGATTTGGCTGGCGCGCTGTCGGAATTCAATAAGGCGCTCGAGGTCAACAAGAATAGTTCGTTAGCTCACTACCGCGTGGCCGAGGTTTTCTTTCTGCAACACAACTTTCAGGCCGCGGCCAACGCTTACCGCGAATGCCTGAATGGAGATGGCGATCCGCGCTGGACTGAAGTCTGGAGCCACATTCAGTTGGGCAAGATTTTCGATCTCACTGGACAGCGTGAGCGTGCCACGAATGAATATCGCCAGGCCCTGCAGACCAACGACAACACCCAAGGCGCGCAAGAAGAAGCCAGAAAGTATCTGCAGAAACCGTTCGAGCAGGCCAAAAACAAATAAAGGGGCGGTGTTCGCCGAACGTCCTTCGACAGCTCACGGCAGTCGGATGGGTTACTGCCCCGTCAACGCTAACACAAGGTCGACTTCTTTCTTGGCAATCCCCCAGAAATAGATGAACCCGCGGCCGGAATTCCCAACTTCCCAGAAGGCCTCTCGCCCGTGGAGGGTTTCGGATTCAGGTGAAGGCGTCTTACTGAAAACGGATTACTCCCGGGTTGCCCGTTATTCGGGAGCGATCTATCACTCTCCCTAAGCCAACTTGAACGAAGCCGCGTTGCGGCGGACGCATTCGCGTGTTGCTGAGCCGACGTTCGAGGTGATCTGAGCTAGCTTGTGTCGCAGAGGAGGAACGCTCTGTGACCCATCTACGTCAGATCATGCTTG
>JABCYV010000209.1 GCA_013290025.1 Acidobacteriota bacterium | reverse complement strand
GCGGTTCTGCAACGGAATGCGCCGCGCCGTCTATGTCTCACGCGCTTCGACCGTCTTCTGTGGATCTTGCTGGCTCGATTCTGGTCGAATTGGCGCTCTTCCCTGCAGATCGTTCAACCCGCCACCGTCCTCCGCTGGCAGCGCCGAGCCTTCCGTTGGTACTGGGCACGGAAATCGGGGCGTGTTCCAGGAAGACCCGCGGTGGGTCGGGAGATTCGCGATTTGATTCGGCACATGAGCCAAGCTAACCCCTTGTGGGGAGCCCCCCGCATTCACGGAGAATTGCTCAAGCTGGGAATCGAGGTCGCGCAATCGACGGTGGCCAAGTATCTGCAGCCCAGCCGAAGACCCCCTTCCCAGACTTGGCGAACCTTCCTGCGGAATCATGTCGGGCAGATGGCCTCGATCGACTTTTTTACGGTGCCCACGGCAACCTTCCGGGTGCTGTTTGTCTTCGTTGTCCTGTCGCATGGGCGACGGCGTGTGGTGCACTTCCAGGTGACCGAACACCCTAGCCAGGAGTGGACTATGCAGCAGCTGCGAGAGGCGTTTCCCTGGGACCAGGTACCCAGATACCTGGGGCGCGATCGAGATGCGATCTACGGTCAAGACTTTTCCGTCATGACCAAAGGCATGGGGACGGAAGAAGTAAGGAGCGCGCCCCGAGCGCCCTGGCAGAATCCCTACGTGGAGCGGCTGATCGGTTCCATTCGCCGCGAATGTTTGGACCATGTGATGGTGTGGAATCGTCGATCCTTGCATCGAATTCTGCACAGTTATTTTGCCTACTATCACCGATCGAGAACGCATCTCTCGCTGGGGAAGGACTCGCCCGAGCCGCGAGGGATTCGCCGCTAGAAATGGGATCCGTCGTGGCCTTGCCACAGGTCGGCGGACTGCACCACCGTTACGAACGACGGGCCGCCTGAGACCCACTCTCCTTAATGGATGTGTTGATGGGAAATTCCAGCACGATCCTCTACGCCCGAGAAGCTGACACCTTGCCGGTTGTGCCTTCGTAGGCTTACTCAATCACGGAGGATCAACCTGGATATTGTTGATTCCGTGACTACTCGACCGCGATGATATTTTCGGTAGGCACAGGGTCGGCTCCTGCATTACATGTTTCGAGGCCTGCTCAGCGTTCACTCACGTTACGGCCTGTATGCTCGCCAAGTCGCCCAAGCGACCCTCTACACCGGAGGCTCCGACGGCTTCGTTACCTCTGCCGCCGCTCCGATTGCTACCGAGTGGAGCGAACCAGTTCTCGGGCGGGACTTTCACCCGCAGTTGATCAGCGCTTGGCGCGGGTGAAATCGCGATGTTACGACAGTTACACTGCAGGAATGAACTTCACCGTCACCGGTGGTGGCGGCACTTCCAAGTAGCGGATGCCGTCTCGAAATGTGAATGGGCGGTCGCCGCGAATCGTGCGCCACTGCTGCTTGTTGCCGTCGACCAGCAAAGCACTGCCCAATGCGCCGGTATACCTGTTGTGGCACCAGTCGCGCACTGCGTCGAAGTCCATGTCGCTTGCCATAGTCAACCAATCAACCAGAGGGTAAGGACAGACTTCGTACAAATTGTCCTCAGTCCACCAGATGCGAATCGGCCCTTTGAATGAGAATCGTTCAAGGATCAATGTGCCGTGCGATTCGTCGATCTCGCGTAGGAAGTGTGCCCAGTCCATCGTTCGTCCAGCGACCTTCATAGAATGGGTGAATCGGCGCTCCCGACGAGACTTCACCCTTCGAGCAATCATCGTGTATGGAATCGACAGGGCTCCGCCGATCAACAGCAGCGGTAACAATAGCACCCCTGCTACGCGGCCAAGTTCGGTAGCTCTCTTACGGGGCTTCACGCTGGTCCATTATCCATCAGATACGGCAACTGGCGTAAGCAGGCGATAGCGCTCAAAACCCCCTGCCGGGGCATTTTGAGTGCAATCGAGACTTTTCGCCAATCATCAGTTCGGCTTTACTTCACGCCATTCCCCACGTTCATCACGAATCACCTTGCGCCCCGCGATCTCGACCGTAGTGCCCGCTGCGTGGTCCACAAATTCTAAAAGCTCCTCCGCGAACCACAATTGAGGTTGCCCTTCGAGGCGGACAGAGATTGCAAGGTCCTTGGAGGACTTGCCAACGACCTCGACACCCGTCACTGACGGAGTCGTGCGTCCTTGCACGATTCCAGTTAGCCCCGCGATGCGTAGGCCTTCTGTTGCCTCTGTGGAACGGATTCGGACTCTATCACCAAACGCGATCTGGGCCTTTTCCATGAGGATGAGTGCAATGGGGATATTACGTCAGTTGACTCTCAGTCTCCAATCCGATGGCTTCGATGAATGCCCCGATATTTGGGTATCCCCGATTCTTGATGGCAAGGCAGCCACGTCAGAGGTCAACGAATGGCGACTGTGACTTTGCCCCAGATGTCACGAATAGCCTGAACCACAACCTGCGGCTCGTCGAGCATAATGTCATGACCGCTCTTCTTGGCGATCCGCAGTTGGCTCTTCGATGAACGGCTGGCGAGATCTCTTGCCATGCTGTCGACTGCCGCATTGAACTCCGCCGTGTGTGCGGCCAAGGGTTCATCAAAGGTCAACGGAATTCCATGTTCCAGCACGATCAGCGGCTTATCGGTATGCCAAGTAAGGTGCTCTCCGGGATAGGGCAGGCCGCCGCCGCATATGGCGCGGTCCGGATTGGTCGGAGGGCCTTGCACTGAGCGTGGATCGATGGCCTGAAATCGCCATATCTGTTCCTCGTGCGCTGAGTCCACAAAGACGAGCCCTGCGACCTGATCGGGATAATTTCGCGTATATCGACGCACCCTCAGACCGCCGCCGGAGTGGCCTACGAGGACGTAGGGCGGTGCGACATGCGCCGATTTCAGCAACTTCCTCAGGTCATTCACCACCACATCAATGCACTCCGTCTCAGGCTTTGCCCCCGTATCGACCACGCTCTTACCTAGACCTTCGCGGTCGTAACTGCAGACCTGTGTGAAGCGGGCAACCTCGGGCTGCACTAGCCTCCAGTCCGTGGAGTCGCGGAACAATCCAGCGTCGAGAATGACCGCCGGGCCATGTCTCTTCCCTTCGCAATGAACGTAGAGATGCCGACTGCCCGCAGGAAAGAGGCCGGTCTGGGCCGAAGCTCCGCGGTTGCCGATCAGCAGCGGCAGAGCCAGAAACAGCGATGCAACGAAGTGGAGGCGCATTTGCACATTCTTCCGGACGGACTTTGACCTCGCAAGTTGAGCATTCCCCAGAACGAAATCTACTGCTGTTGCCGGCTATTTTCGGCTAATCCGGAACATTCGGGCTAGGCGACAGCGACAGATGTTGCCTTTCCGACGGGATGCTCAAGGATCCGAACGCCCGGCAAAGAACCGCCCCAGTTTGTCTCGGCATCCGAATCGTGCCGCAGTCCGAGGAAAGCCCTTCTCAACCGTTGCTCACTGGTGTACGGCGATCCCCGTTCCAATCGACGAACCGTTCGCCTGGGTTGTACTCAATAACACAGTGTTGCTGACGCCCGCGCTATTCGTTGCTGCCAGTTGCATCGTGACGCTCCCTTTGCCGCCCGTGACTGTCAGAGTACCTGTGCCGGTGGTCGTCACAGAATATGTTCCCGTGCCGGTCTGATTGGCCGCCGCAATGTAGACGACATGCCCGTAGTTGACGCTCGTGACCTGACACGAACTGTTCCACGTCACTGACATCGTGTTGGCGCTGGCAGTCGCGTTCAGCTTGCCGGTGTTGGCAACACTAAAACTCAGGGTTCCCGCCCCATCAAAAGTGACTACCCCGCGAGTCAGTTGCGTGGTGCTGATCGAACCGTTGGGAGTGTAAGAAAAGTTGGAGTTGGTCGGACAGACAAAGGTCTTTGACCATGTGTAATAGGCTGGATTTCCGATCTGAATCGAATACTTGCCGCTCAGACTTGCGTTCGAATAGCTCTGAGCCAGCGCCGCCACGGACATGAGCAGGCACGAGAGAATCAGCGCGATGGGTTTCACAATCCCTCCTTGTCGACATTCGCCGAAATCTTTGCGAACTTGGGCCGGACGATCAGAAACGGAATCGGAACAGAGTTTACTCCCGGCGGGAAGCCTGTCAAGAGTGGGAATCGGCGCTGGGCGCGGGAATCAGTGTCTGCAATCAGCCCCGCCCGTGCTCGTCAACAATCCCAGTGAGCCGCCCGCCCTTGCATCACGCGGAAGGGGTTGCGCGGTAACTTCTGTTATCAGGCCGTTACACTCATCATGGTTCCATCTCGGACAGCTCGTCCTCGGAATACGCTACGAGAAACTTCCCGTGCATCCGAAGACCCCTAGCAATCGCAATAACGCTGAGAATAGCTCGGGTGGCTTCCGGTTCGTCGGCACACAAACTGTCCTTAGCGCCCATCTGGGCCAGTTCCTGGATCGAGCGAAGATAATCTTCCTGCAACCAATCCGGCAGTTCCGGGTTATGAGGTTCAGTGCGGGCCAGTTCAATAATCGCAACCATCGCGTAGAGGTTCCAGTCTGCCGCTTTTCCGCTGCGGTGAATCCTTACAAGTTCCGGTATGGCTGCATATGAGGCATCCCCAACGTCGCCTTGGTGGTGCAACTCCTCCCACAATTCTTCCCAAGCGGTTGCGGTGTCCGGCTCACTCTCAAGTTTTCGCAAGGAAGGACGCGGGTCAAACGGGGTTTTGTAGCCGCCCTTCAGATGTTTCCATCGATCGTCGTCGAAGCTCAGCATACGAGCGGAATCTACCATATGCAGGGGCTGAGGGCGCGTAGTTGGCTAAATCAAGCCTTTACACTCAAAACCTCCGGCCGAACCAGAACTTTTTTCTTGACATCCCTTTTTTAGAACTCATTGACCCGTAGGTAGGGTGTGAGTGGCAACGCTTTGGCTAAAGAGGGACGGCATGGCGTGCGATGTACTCGTCCATGGATCGATCGGGCCCAATATAGTGAAATGCTTCCGCATAGTCGAGCCCGAATCTTCGGCCGGTAGCGCGATCGCTAGTTTCGAGCGCCATTTTGGTGTACTCGTTAATGGCGTCGCGGTCGGCTGCCGATAGGGCCGGCAACTGCAGCTTTCGTTCGACCAGAGAGGCGTTCAGATCCTTAATCATGTGCGTCACCATGGTCCGGCAGGCCCTCAGGCACGCGAGTTTGGTTTCGAAAGTCGGGCCAATATCTACCACACGATTCACTAGTTGCGGGCCTCTAGCAAAATAGTATTTCTCTGACACGCTGTGCGGCTTCAATCCTGCGGCAAAGTGCTCCGGCATGTCCAGATGGCCCCCTGCCATCCAGCAGGCCGCTTCTACTGCCTGCGCCGTTGTGTAGTGATCAGGATTCTCTTCGTAGTGCCCCCAAGGGTCGTAGCTGAATACTGTGTCGACCCTCAGGAGGCGAAACAGAAAGATCAGTCTCGCGCGTATTTCCGTGTGAGCCAGGTCGTCCATGCGATGGTTTCGATAGCCGAGGTCGAACATCTGCTTCAGGCCGGAAACCTGTAAGAAACTCTGTGCATCCCGCTCGTTAGCCAGCACGGTTTCGCCCAGCGTGAGGTCGTAGGAGTCCTTCTCGTCGTTGCTTGTCCGGATGAAAACCCCGGTATACCCCTCGCCCAGGAGTTTGGTTACCGTGCCGCCGGCAAAGAATGGCCCATCATCCAAGTGGGGTGTGACCAGGGCCAGCACCTTGCCCGTGTGAGGTCTTCCCGACACAGCACGCTCGATCACAACTTCCGTCGTCGGTGCAGTCTGGGCGGATAGTTGCGGAGCACTCAACAGTCCTGCTGCAAGAGCCCCTTTGAAAAGATCACGTCGTTCCACTACAGCTAACCTCCGTTATTCGAACCACCAGTCAGAAACACAGATAATGATACGTTCAGTCGCGGGCAATTCGTCATAGTGGTATCGACAGGAATGTTGATCGAGCAGGTTCGAGCGAGCATCGGCCTAGATGTCGACTGTTGGCAGCATCGGCAGCGTCCCAAGTCGGATCCCGTGTCACTTTGCGGTAATCAGGCCTTACCGCAACTTCGCGCCTTTTGTGGGCCAGCCAGGCGAATGGAAAGCGCAAACTTGTGCTAAAGAGATGTTTCGCCAATTGAGGAGATTCCTTCAGGCGTCGCCGTCTCGGATTACTCCCGGTTTGCCGAAAATCCGGTCGTTGATGGCGACAAGCCCGTTTGAACGAAGCCGCTTTGCGGCAGACGCATTCGCGTGCTAGGTGTCGGCGGTGTTTGTGAAGGAATAAGGTTGGGTCATAAGGAGCTAACCTATGACCCACCTTCGCAAAATGATGCTCGAAGAACTCGAGCGTCGTAATTACGCTCAGACTACCATAGACTGCTACCTCCAGACGGTCGAAGATTTCGCGCGTTATTTCCGGCGCCCGCCGGATCAGCTCACTCCGGAGCACATCCGCGAGTACCAAGCGTATTTGTTCCGCGAGAGAAAGCTAGCCGCATCCACCGTTACGCAACGACTTGCGGCTCTGCGGTTCTTCTACACACGGACGATTCGGAAAGCCTGGAGCGTGGCCGACACACCGTATCCGAAGAAAACGCGACACCTGCCCAGCATCTTGAGCCCCGAAGAAGTCGCCCACCTCATCGATTCCTCCCGGACTTGGTTTCATCGCGTTGTACTGATGACGCTCTATGGTACCGGGGTACGGCGTGCCGAGTTGACTCGCTTACAAATCCCCGACATCAACAGCCGGCGCATGGTCATCCACATCCGCGGTGGGAAGGGTCGTCAGGACCGCGATGTCATGCTCAGTCCCACGCTGCTGGAAGCCTTGCGCGAACACTGGCGTGGCCTGAAGCGCAAACCCACAGACTGGCTATTCCCAGGCGGGCGCTGGCACACCGCCAATCATCCCATCACTCCCAGGACAGTGTTTTATGCGTGCCAACGTGCCGCCCAGCGAGCTGGTCTTCAGAACCGGGTTCATCCCCACACCCTGCGCCACTGTTTCGCCACGCACTTGCTGGAAAACGGAGCTGACCTGCGCACCATTCAGCTGCTCCTGGGGCATCACGATCTGAAAGAAACCACGATCTATCTCCATCTTTCACAACGGCACCTCAACGCTACCGCGAGTCCGCTGGACTCGCTCAAACTGAAAAACAAGTCACCGCAGAGCGAATAGATGAACCGGCCGCCTCTCGAGGTGGCCGATCTGGTTCGCGCCGCAGGACGCGCTTTCATCGAACGCAGCCGTAAATGGATCACCTGGCAACACCTCAAGGTGTTGCGAGCCATTGCGCGCTGTCGCACCGCCGCCTTGGGCGGGCATCTCGATGAGTGCACCGACTGCGGGTACCGTCCGGCCATCTCCTATAACAGTTGTCGTGATCGGCACTGCCCAAAGTGTCAAGCCAACGCTCGCGACCGCTGGCTCGAAGCGCGTCGTAAGGAACTTCTCCCCACGCGCTACGTCCATGTTGTCTTCACCCTACCCCATGAACTGGCACCGCTCGCCTTGCAGAACAAGAAAATCCTGTACCATCTGTTGCTGCAGACCAGCGCCGAAACCCTTCTCGAAGTCGCTCGCGATCCCCAACATCTTGGCGCCGAGATCGGCTTCTTCAGTGTGCTCCACACCTGGAATCAGAAACTCGAACATCACCCGCACGCCCATTGTGTGGTCCCCGCCGGAGGATTGTCGCTCGATCACTCGTGTTGGGTTTCATCGCGCTCGCGCTTCTTTCTTCCCATCCCGGTGCTCCGAAAGGTTTTTCGCCGTAAATTTGTCATTGCTCTAAAACGCAATTTCCGTCAGGGCAAGCTCGGCTTCCATGGCACCTTGAAGCCTCTCGCTCACCCCAAAGCCTTCTCCGCCTGGTTGCGAACCCTATACCGACACCACTGGCACGTCTACTCCAAACGCCCCTTCGGAGACGCGCAGCAGGCAGTCCGCTATTTAGCCCACTACACCCATCGCGTGGCTATCTCCAACCATCGACTCGTTTCCCTGGTCGATGACAAGGTCACCTTTCGCTGGCGCGACCGCGCTCATAACAATCAAGAGAAACTGCTGCCCCTATCCCTCGATGAGTTCCTGCGCCGCTTCCTATTGCATCTGCTTCCCAAAGGCTTTGTCCGCATTCGCCACTTTGGTTTCCTTGCCAACCGCCGGCGCGCCACCGTCCTGCCGCTTTGCTTTCAACTACTCGGAGTAGTACAGCCATCGCAGACCGACCCAGAAGCCTCTCCTACCCAGGAACCGAGCCCACTTTGGCTCTGTCCCAAATGCGGCGGCCGCATGGTAGTCATCGAGAGACTGACGGCTGCCCAAATCCAACTCCGCTCTCCACCCTCTCTCGCCGGAGCCGCCGCATGATACGACAATTCCGATCTCGCTCACTCGCTGCCTCTCACCACCTACCGGCGTGGTGCGCCCTTCTTCCCCCAAAATCAGCTACTCGCTTCCAACCTCGCCTCAAACTCTCGCCCCCACCCAACACAAAATACAACCAAACCCATTCTCCTTGCCCTCATTCTTCGCTCCACTACCTCTTCTCAAAGCCTTTCTCTTAACCTCAACACCATTCAATATGCATAACTGCCTACCCACGGGCGGCTTCCTTCAAACAGCTGTATCGGACGCGCCCCGCACCACGTCCCGAACCTACCTGCGCTCTTCTAATGGGGCGCATCCGATACAGCACTAGCGTTT
>JABCYV010000208.1 GCA_013290025.1 Acidobacteriota bacterium | reverse complement strand
ACCGCCAAGCGAGTCTCGTCGACGGCTCGCTTCACGTTAGGGGACGGTTTCGGCCAGGCATATGCCGTCAAGCGTCGCGAGATCGTCATACGCGGGATCGAGCATAAGCGCGTGCAACTGGCGGCGGCGAACGCCGATATTGCCGCCGGCGAAAAGCGGCAACAACATAGCGTCCTGGAGCAAACCGGCGAGCGGCAATTCGTGGCCATAACTGTCGACGCCTACAACCTGCATGAGATTGGTAATGACCCGCACAGCTGCTTCCGATCCGAACACCTTGGAGTGGATAGCGAGTTCGAGTGCGCCAGGCGCAGCCGTATCGAGCGCGCGGCATGCATGCCAGCTCAGCACCCGGGCAGCCTCGATCGTCGTCTTCGCATCGGCCAGCGCGTAGCCGACTGCCTGATGTTGGATGATCTGCTGGATGCCTCCACGCTTCTCGCTCTTGGCGAAGGAAAGAGCAAACTGAAAAGCAGCGCGCATCAGCGCTACACCGAAGATACCGACGAGAGCGCCGCTACCCGCAAAGCTCTCCGCAGCCAATTGGAGTCCGCCCCCCTCTTGTCCCAGCAGATTTCCGGCCGGAACCTGAACAGCGTCCAAGCGGAAGCGCGGCGTGAGATGGGCACGGTGTCCCAGCATGTCGAATGCGTGCTCAAAAATCAGGCCGCTGTCGGGACGAGGCACAGCGATGATCGAGATGCCACGCGAGGGTTCGACGTTGGCATCGGTGCGGCAGACGACGGTGAGCAGGTCGGCACCCTGTCCGTTCCATCCGGTGGCCGCAGATATCCATTGCTTCCGGCCCGAGATGACCCACGAGTCGCCAAACCGCCGCGCGGTGGTGCGGACGCCTTCTCCTGGCGGTAGAGATCCGGCGTTGGCGCTGCCGCCGGGTTCGGTCGAAGCGAATGCGGCAAGCGGTGCACCCTTGGCCGCAAGAAAGGGCGGCAGAAACCGTTGGTGCTGCTCTGGTTTGCCGCCAACCACCAGCGGCGCAAGCCCGAGCACCGTGGAGAGCATGGTGAGTGAGACGTTAACATCGACGGTATAAAACTCCTCCGCCAGGATAGCGAGATCAACCAGTCCAGCACAGTCACCGCCCACCGAGACCGGAATACACTTGCGTAAAAAGCCCTCCGCCACTAGGCGTTCGTAGAACGGGCGGGTCGCGACAAAACGCTCGATAGGGCTCGGTAAATCGCGTGTCGCGACCGGCACGCCGGATAGGACATCTTTCGCAAATTGACGCGCTTCGCGCCGCAGGCGTTGCTGATTGTCATTCAACGTAAAATCAATCGGCACTCAAGACCTCCAAAGTCGCGCACCTGGTGTTACTGGCCATACTTGGAAATCCAACCAATGCTCAGGTCCTGACCGAGGAGGTTCTGGCACTGCGCGTCATCGTGATCAATATCGCGAGGGATGCATTACCACTTGCCGGCATGCGCTCCTCCGTCAAGATGAATTACTTCGCCGTTTATGAAGGGAGCGCATTCCAAGAAAAGTACTAGGTCCACGACTTCCGCGATTTCGGCCAATCGATTGAGCGGACTCAGTTGTTTCAAGAATTCATGCGCCTCTACTCCGTGCATTGGTGTGTCCACAACTCCAGGAGAAATGGAATTGAAACGTACTCCATCTCGCGCAAACTCGATCGCCAATGCGCCCGTGACAGACTCCAAACCACCTTTCGTCAGATTGACCAGACTGCCCGTGAGTCCCGCGACGGGCTGGTCCACTATTGACGACGTGATGTTGACGATATGCCCGGACTTCCGAAGGCGCATGTGTGATGCTGCAAGTTGCGAAACATAAAAGAATCCCCAGAGGTTTGTTTCCGTAGCTTTGCGAAAGTCTTCGGTCGTGTATTCGGTAAAGGGCTTGGGTATGAATACTCCCGCATTGTTTACCAGCAAATCGATTCTTCCGAAATTGCCGATAGCAGAATCCACCACCTGCTTCGCTATATCGGAGCTTGCGATATCGCCGTCAACGAGCTTCAAACGATCTCCGGGCGGCAGAGTTTTGGCCGATGTGATATTTCTCGAGTTTGCAACCACGCAGTACCCCGTCTCAAGAAGTCGTTCTGCGATTCCGCGGCCAATGCCTCTTGATGCGCCAGTGACGATTGCGACTTTTGTTCTAACTGGTGAATCGAGTCCCGACGATGTTGCGCGCCTTTCCATTTGTCTCCCTAAAGGCATATCGCTCTCCCTTGACTGCGCAGTCGTAACGTTGTGTAACGTTTGTGCGCATTGAATCTGATGGCCGTTTGACCACCATCGAGAGCATAGCGAAGGGCTTAAGAAGTTACTCACGAAAAGGAGCCATTCTTACAGAATCAAACCATAATTGCGGCGGTATTCGCGCGGGGCTACCCCGACGATTCTGCGGAAGGTGTTCGAAAAATGTCCATGGCTCGAAAAACCACAATCTAGCGCGACATCGATCAGAGAATTGGAAGCTTTCTGCAGGAGGGTCTTCGCTTCTTCTATCCGCAGGTGCGTTAGCCACTGGTGCGGGGAGTATCCCGTCGATGCCCGAAAGATACGCAAGAAATGAGTTCGGCTGTATCCGCTTTCTGCAGCGATGGTATGCAGATCAAGGTTGGTGGCGAGGTCAGCCCTCATCCTGTCGAGAACGCGCTGCAGAATTCGAGTCGGCATCTTCCCAGATTGGGACGGTTTGGGATCTCGTACTCCGCCGGAAAGCTGTCGAAATCGAAGAGCGAGAGCGTGAGCTAAGTGATCCGCATATAGCTTTCCCGATGCTCCCTGTGAATTTGCTTCTGCCGCCAAGAGCTTGACTATGCCTTGCAGAGAATCATCACGAAGATTCGCGATCGGTCGAAACTCCACCGTTGAAGGCGCGCCCAGATCCTCTCCGACTTCTGCCACCAACCTAGGGTCGAGGGCGCACGGGATCATTGTGGCGTCGGTAAATGGCCTGCATGCGCCAATCGGACCTGCAGAATAAAGTTTCATCTCTCCTGGAGAGAAGGAGTAGGGGACGAAGCGCCCGTGCTCCGCCGAGGCTTCCCCTCGCGATACATGGCTGGTAAAGAGCACAACTAAATGGTGGGTGGAAACAGAATCGTTTCGTTCAACTGGAAAGGCCCTATGATGTTCTAGGTAAACTCCGTCCCATCCTAGTTTGTTGCTGGAGCACAACCGGGCAGAAGATCCACGCACATAAGCGTTGATCGCGGCGAGCGCGGGAGCGCTTCGCGTTCCCAACTTCTCTACCATCAGTCCTTTCCTCGTTTCCACTAAATTCTTCCTTTGAGCGCAGTCGTATCATGACGATCTGGCCAGTCCGCTTCAGCCACTTCCCTTTCGATGATCGAGCATCACTGGAGGTGCATAAATATACCGTGAATGTTTCATTAGCTCCTTCGACGCTGTCAGAGCCGTCTCCCGTTATAGCTTCTCTGGAAGCGAACAGTCCGCACCGACGGTGGAGTCATACACTGGGCGGCCTTCGCTCAGTTGGGTGGAGGACCCGGCAAAATCTGTGCGAAAGCCGCCAGGTTCAATGATCGTGACTTTGATGCCGAGCGGTCCGATCTCTTTGAGCAGCGATTCGGAGAATGATTCGCACGCACTAGGGGCGCACTTCACACAGAGTAGCTTTGGCGTACGAGTTGATTTCGCACGCTAGTGAGATCTCTTCGAATTCAGGTGCAATCCATTCCATGTCTGCAACCTCCTTTCATTTCGTTTCGTGCTAACTGTCACGGCTACCAGCTTACTGCCACCTCCTTCATGTTTCAGCAACTCGCAACTCAGCGGGTACTGGACCTATTTAACAGCGGTACGTCCGGGTTTTTATCTGTGGAATTCAGCCTAACGGCAACACTTCCGTTTGCGTTTGGAGCTGGCAATTTGGAGGCAGTTGTCACCGCAGGTGCGGTGGTGAGCAACCCGTACACCGTCACTGCGTTCCGGCCTCCGATGTAGACATTTCCGTTTGCGACGGTAGGCGCGGTGAATTTTACCGCCACAGCCGCCCTGTCCCTTGTGCCCGCTTGTCTACTATCGTAGAGTTCATTCGCCACGTTTGCGGCGTCAAAGGCGTACAGCACCGCCGGGCCAGTGCCGAATGCTGTGTAATCGATCGCCCACACGATCCCGTTCTCGGCGCCGTTCGCGGAGATCGTGAAATTTGAGCCCTGCCCATCGACACAACCGGTGCAGCCAAATGTGTGATCGCTAACCGCCGTAGTCGAGGGATCGAACTTGCCTGTCTTTGGATTGAAAGCAAACTGCTCGAGCGGACCGCCATCGGGCGCGAGATACAAAGCGTTATTGAAGAAAACAAGGTTGCTGTGGACGGGGAAGCCGCCATCGCTGAAATCCTGAACATCCGGGTTCTCGACGGCATTGAAGTGACCCAGGTTGTCGCGATTCAGAAGATAAATCTGTCCGCTTTTGTCGGCCGTGAGCATCAGATGAGGAATGGGGCCTTTCTGATCCGGCAACATCAGTGGTGCTCCTCCGACCCCGAAATCCTGATCCCCCAGCGACAACGAGAGTTGGTTAAACGGCGTGAACCAGTCTGCAAGGGACACCCCAGATGACGTCACGTTCAACTTGAACAAAGTACTTGAAAAGTCGGAGCCGCCTGTATCGCCATCGAAGGTACCATTCCCTGATGCTCCGTAGATGCTCCCGTTCGTGTCGGCGGACAGGCCGCCTGCACTCATCCAGATACCGCCTTGGCTGCCGTTAGGGGTATCCACCCAAGCTCCCGTCTGCTGCGAGATGTTGGCGCCGTTATAGCTCAGAACCCAGCCATGGTATTGGCCATTGTCGCCGTGAGAAGCCCAAGTGATAAAGACGTCCGAAGTCCGATCATTCCGCGTGTCTCCCGTGGCACTCCCCCATTGCCGCACGGGACTCAGTAATAGCGCGCATCTTTGGTTGTTCAGCAGCGGATCGAACGATACGGTTGAACCCCCATCCCCGGTACCTGGCAGCGTCGCTTGTATCAGCTTAGGCCCATGTAGTTTCTCGGTGCCATCGGCAAGATTCAAGGCGTGCAAACGTTGCTTAAACACAGGGTTGCGGCCCGACGTCTTGGACTTCGCGACAACGTACAAGGTACCGTTCGACCGAGTGATCACTGGCGTCCCCACAACGCCAATTGCAGGTTTGATATCGGTGGTGTTCACGTCCTCGAAAGACACGTACGTCTCGCCGCGACCGAGCAGTGAAACGCGCCACAAATGGCCGTCTGCCGGATTGTTGCCGTCGGCGTCGAACGCGTAAACCGAGTCGTGAGCCGTGGCAAACTTCGCTGGATACCTGATCGGGCGCGGTCGTTATGGAAGGTTGGTACATCCTGTCCGGCGATTCGCCATTGGCCAGATCGAGACAGATCTGATTGGCTTTGCGCGCTTAGTGTCGAGACTGATAAAAGAACACTGATCAATGCCGTCGTCTGCAAGAACCAGTTACAATTTTTCGCTGACATGTGTACTCTTCTCCTTGACTTTGTTTGTATGTAACATCGCTTCAAAGCTTCCTCCGAGATGTGCAGCTTCTAGGGCAAGAACCTGTATCCAACGCAGTGAACCGTATGAAAGTGCTTGGGATGTGCGGGGTCTGATTCTAGTTTTTTGCGTAACTTAAAAATGTGGTTATCAACGGTCCTGGTACACGGGTAGTTCTCATATCCCCACACTTCATTGAGTAGTTCGTCCCGCGAGATCGCCCTCCGCGGGTTTCTGATCAGATACGCGAGAGTCTTAAATTCTTGACTTGTGAGAGTAACGGGCCGACCGTTGCGATGAATTTCCATCGTCGACAAACATCCCTTGACTCCGCCAAACTCAAACGTGTCTGTGGCGTTGGGATTTCTCCACCAGACCTTCGGTGCATCCAGCGGTAAGCAGACATCGCTGGTATCGATGAGGCCCGTGACGGACTTATTGTGTCCCGGCTTTTTCTCGGTCGTCTCATCATGAACAGCCGATTTTGGAACAAGCACGAGCAGCAGCAAGTAACGCGACAGCGTACGAAATTCCTCCGGAATGTCAGAAGCCGACACGGAAGACAGCTTTGTATCGAGGAAGCGAATCGCGTTTACGTTGGGCTCCGTCTTGGGCTGCGCAAAAGGAGAAATTGCGGAGTTGATTGCTGTTGTCATAGAAAGGTTCAGAACGGCGTCGACCCACTCGCTATCGCCGAACAACGAATTGGACACGCGGATTTTCATGATCTCCCTCTCAGTGTGAGCCTGAGATCGCTATGCCGACAGGACTACAAAAACAGGCGAGGCCACGTGACCTCGCCCGCTTCGGCGTTAGGCTTAATACCACTTAGTTGTGACTATTGCCCGCCAAAGGAACGCACGGCTCCCGTAGCGATCCAGCGCTGGTTGGCGCCCGGAAGATCCGGACCAATTCGGATCAGAAAGAGTGGGTTTTTGCAGGTGGCATCGACATCGAATGTCCCCGAAAATTCCGCATTGCCACGCGCGTCCAACGGCACTGGAAGCGTGGTGAAAATGGTTTGATCCTTTTGGCCCGCATCGCAAATCAACGAGCCCTCAACTTGATTCACGCCTCCAGGAGTGCCGGTGGCATTCCCACCATTCAATACGAGCCCTTCGACCTCGAAGGAAACCTGTCCGGTCGAAAGATTGACGCTAGCCCTTCCGCCGGTTGTGCTCCAAGGAGTGGTCCCGGGGTTGATTCCCGCGACCGCATCGTTATTGGAAACGGTGATATTGCCGACGATTGTCTTCCAGCGAACGACATTAGAGGTAGTCTGAGCGAATGAGGCGGATACGCTCAGCGCGAGAAACAGCATTGCTAATACCTTTTTCATTTGATGATCCTTTTTGGTATAGGAGTGTTGTGAACCAGCCGGGGCCGCTCGCGACCCAGACCAGCTAACGTTGTTGAGAGTACGGAAGTAAGGAAAACCCGAGGTGGAAGTTTCGGTGGCGTTTCGGTCTAGTTTCGGTGCCTAATGATTTCGAGTTGGCAGACACAACCGCGAGGGAAGAAAGTAAGTGCGGCGGTTCCCGGAACCAGAAGGCAAAACGAAGGATGGGAGCCAAACATCAAGGCGTGCGAGAGATCCGCGGAGCCGCCTCCAGCATTTGTTGTAGCGTCTCCGGCACGCTCGGAGCAATGGTTTCCAAAGGTGTAGTCAGGCTAAACCCGCCGTCGTTGTCCCGGGCGATCAATCCTCGCTTCAGCATATCCTGGACGATGGCTACCATAAACAGAGCGTTCCCGCCCGAATGACGGTAGATCACCGTTGCCAGACCGGCAGGCAGATTCTCCTCTGAGAATTCCGTCGCCAGGTAGTCAGCAATCAAGGGCTCTTTCAACCGCTCCAATGCGATCTCGGAGCACAAACGATGAACCTGTAAGTCCTGCTTTAGACCTTTCAGGCTGCTGTTGGAGAGAACCACGTCCACCGGCCGGTAGGTGCACAGGAGCATCAGCTTCGCCGCCTCGCGGCGGCGGGCCAATGCGGAGATGAGATCGAGAGTGGAGGGATCGCTCCAATGGAGATCTTCAAACACCAAGAGCAGGGGATCCGCTGAAGTTATTACTTCTAGTGCGTCGCAAATCTCCCGCACCATTCGCTCCCGCGTGGCTCCGAGGATCTCTCGTTGCAACGCGTCTCGCTGCTCCGCTTTGACCAGCGCTGGGAACTGAATCAGCCACGTCGGAGCATGTTTTGCGATGGTCTGAACGAGGGGATTGCCGTCCGGATTCTTGATTAGCTGGCCCAGCGATTCCAGCATAGGGTAGTAAGCCTCTTTACCTCCGAAGCCTTCTACGCATTGCCCGCGCCCAACCCTCAGAGTGTGACTTCGGACAGCCTGTTGATGAAACGCATCCGCTAGTGTCGTCTTGCCGATTCCGGCCTCACCGGTCACGAAAACGACTTGCCGCTGCCCGCGCAGCGCTCTGCGCAGAGAGGTATGCAGTTCAGCCAAAGCAGTGTCCCGGCCCACCATTTTCTTACTGGTTTCGGTAGTCAGGTCTTGCGGGCCAGGGGCGACCTCGTCGCTCACTGCAGCGACGAACTGGTATCCGCGCTTGGGAAAGGTCTCAATGAATTCTGGCTTGTCGTGCCGATCGCCCAGCACCTTGCGGATTCCCAGGATGTATTTCTTAATGAGTTCCGGATTGACATAAGTCTCCGGCCACAACGCTTCCAGAATCTCATCTTGAGTTACGAGCCGCCCCGGGTGTTCCACCAGATAACGCAGCACATCGAAAGCTTTCGGCGTGAGCGGCACGCGCCGCTCCCCTTGCCAGAGGCACTGGTTTGATGGATCGAGCCGGAATGATCGGAACGCCTTCATGACTCAACAATCGCTCCCATGTGCCTAGCCCGACGAATACGTGGTGCGATGGCGTAGTTGAGCTGGACCAGAACGATGAACGTGATACTCCAGTGCGTATTGAAAATGCAGAGTAAAGCGCCGAATGCATAGAGCGATTGTCCGATCACGATGCGGCGTTTGATCGCGGCTGTGACATCCGGCGTGACCTGCCCCCCATCTTTAGTCCAGGGATAACGAGACTTTCTCCGCATTTGGGTGCTCCAACACTACACCTGCAAATACGCTTTCACCACTTGAGGTCGCGGCTTCGAACGGCGAAGCCATGCGAGCGCAGCCGGACGAAGCCGCGGTCCTCTGCGCAAACTCCGCGGGCGTGAGATAGCCGAGCGCCGAGTGC
>JABCYV010000207.1 GCA_013290025.1 Acidobacteriota bacterium | reverse complement strand
GCTCTCGCTTTCGCCCTTGAAAAACCACTGATCGCGGTCAACCATCTTGAAGGGCATATCCACGCCGTCCTGCTTGAGGAACGGCAGAAGGGCAATCACCAGATCAATTTTCCCGTGCTGGCGCTAGTGGTCTCAGGCGGACATACGCATCTGTACTTGGCCGAGCAGCGAGGTGAGAGCTGGTCATACGAGAACATCGGCCACACCCGCGATGACGCCGCGGGAGAAGCGTTCGACAAAGTAGCCAAGCTGCTCGGGCTGGGGTATCCAGGTGGTCCAATTATCGACCAACTCGCGAGCCATGGTGACCCCACAGCCGTTAAGTTCCCACCTTCGCAGATGAAGCATCGCGACCGGAATGACAAACGCGAGTCCGGAGCCGAAGACCGGCCGCATTTTGATTTTTCCTATAGCGGAATCAAGACGGCCGTGCTCCGTTACGTCCAGACTCACAACCTGCAAGTGTCGATCGACGCCCGCCGGAAGGCGCTAGCCAGAATTACCAAGCCAAATTTCGAAGATTACCTGGCCCACGCCGACCAGGAGACGCTCGATCTCGTCGCTTCATTTCAGCGCGCGATGGTCGAAGATCTCGTCGGCAAAACGTTGGCAGCAGCCCGCACTTACGACGTTGCGACCCTTTTCGTGACTGGAGGCGTAGCTGCCAACCATGACCTGCGCCAGCGTTTTGAGCGAGACGCGGCCGTGGAAGGCCTTCCCGTTTACTTCCCGTCCCGTCCCCTGTCTACTGACAACGCAGCTATGATCGCGGCTGCGGCTTTCCCCAAATTCCTCACCAGAGATTTTGCACCGATGGATTTTTCCGCCGAGTCAGGGATGGCGCTGAGGTAGGGCAGCAGCTCTCAGCTTTTGGCCCTAGCTTTTAGCTTTCAATATTCTTGGGCTTCGAACGGCGGGGAGCTGAAAGCGAAGAGCCAAAAACCAAGAGCTGTTTTTACCTTCCTGCTCCCTTACCCTTAGCGGCGCGGTTACCGAGGATGGCGCGGAGCGCCTTGCCCAGCTGAACCTCGATATCGATATCTTTGAAAATTGCGAAGTCGGCGCGCTTTTCTTTCTTCTCGTCAAAGCCGCTCTGTTTCCCCGCCAGTATCACAACCGGAATACTCGCGGTAACGGATTCGCTCTTTAGCGCCGTAATCAGCTCGCTGCCACTCATCTTCGGCATTTGCATGTCAGTGACAATAATGTCGGGATGGATCTGCTTGAGCGTCTCAAGAGCTTCTTGTCCGTTGGTGGCGGATTTGACGGCGAAACCACGCTCCTCTAGAAAGCGGCACACGGTGTGCCGGATCAGCATGGAATCGTCGACTACCAAAGCCACGAGCGGCATTGCCTTCTCCGCGGACAAGGGTCACCCCGCGCCGACACTAACAAACTGTTGAGTTGGCGACAAGGACAAAGGAATCGGCCCAGGTTACTTTTGTTATAGCTGATGCCCGGATCAGGACGCGAGTCCACTTAGCGGTTTGGAGCTAGACCGGCACGGAGAGATTCAGGGTTCGTTAGTCGGCGTGGCGTCTTCGATCGTCATGTCTTTGAATTCGCTGGCTTCGAAGATCTCGCCACATTCGAGGCATTCGACGAATTCGGCGTCTTCTTCGCGAGCCACGATCTGGACACGCGGATGCTTACACTGTGCCATGGCTTCTCATCTCGGGGGCTGGTAACGGTGGGATTCGAGTCATAAATCCGGCATGGTTTGCCGACCCGAGCGGGCAGGCTGAATGTCGCCGGAAGTTGGCGGTATTTTAGCCCCACCCGCTAGCTTGTCAAGCCCCTATCCGATCATTCGCTCCTCCCATCAAATCCACCAGGACCTTTTCTTAGACGAATGAAGTTACGGGAACCTCGAGCCGGTTACTGCCCCTCTAAGCCATTAAGCCGGGCAGAGTTACAGTTTAGCCGTCGATTTCGACCGGCGCCTGTAAGGGGTTGTGTTTCTTGCCCGCGGTCTCTAGAATAGATATGTCCGACTAAAAAGGTCGGATTTAACTTTACGGTACCGATGCTCAAGCTGACCAAGAAAGCGGACTACGGCCTGATGGCGATGAAGCATCTGGCGGAGCATGCGGACCGCGGAGCATGCAGCGCCAAGGATGTTGCCGAGTGTTATGGCATTCCCCAAGAGGCGCTAGCCAAGATTTTGCAGCGCCTGGCGAAGGCCGGGTTGCTCCATTCTCAGCATGGAATTAACGGTGGCTATACCCTGGCGCGCGACCCGGGGACGATCACCGCGTTTGAGGTGATCCGGGCCATAGACGGGCCGCTATTCATCACTTCGTGCGTGACGGTGCGGGGTGAGTGCGATCAGACCGATCGCTGCAGCATCCGGGGGCCGCTACGCCGGGTGAGTCATAGCATCGAAGAAGTGTTACGCCGCCTCACCATTTTGGAGATGAAGGAAGACGCGAAGAGCGAGGCCGTGAAGGCGAAAGTTTCCGCCGAGTTGGTGACGATTACGTAACGTTTTTGGTCGCCGAGGCGCGGTGAGCGCAACAAGCGCACGATAGGTTTTGCAGGTTCTGAGGAGAGCAATCATGAGCACGGATGTGAAGTCGATCCCCCTGGGAGAAGAGAAACTACAACAGCGGAAGTCAGAGCGGCAGAAATTCGAGCAGCAGACCACCTCCGCTAACGGCATCAAGCTTCCCATTTACATGGATAACCATGCCACCACCCCCATGGACCCGAGGGTACTGGAGGAGATGCTGCCCTACTTCATGGAGAAGTTCGGCAACGCCGCCAGCCGTAATCACTCCTTTGGCTGGGTGGGCGAGGAAGGGGTGGAAACCGCGCGTGAACGGGTTGCCAAGCTGATCGGCGCCACTACGAAAGAGATCATTTTCACCTCGGGCGCAACCGAGAGCGACAACCTCGCTATCAAGGGCGTCGCCGAGATGTACAAGGAAAAAGGCAACCACATTATCACCGCGGTCACCGAGCATAAGGCTGTGCTCGACACCTGCAAGCGGCTGGAAAAATACGGTTACCGTGTGACCTACATGCCGGTGCAGAAAGACGGACTGGTTGACCTGGATGAGCTGAAGCGCACCCTGAATGACAAGACCATCCTGGTTACGATCATGGCGGCCAATAATGAGATCGGCGTGCTACAGCCGATCGCGGAAATTGGAAAGCTCTGTCGCGAGCGCGGTGTGATCTTCCACAGCGACGCGACGCAAGCTGTAGGAAAAATTCCCATCGATGTGACCAAGCAGAACATCGATGTAATGTCGATTTCCGCGCACAAGATGTATGGGCCCAAGGGAGTCGGCGCTTTGTACGTGCGGCGCAAGAATCCGAGAGTGCAGATTTCCGCCATTATTGATGGTGGCGGGCACGAGCGCGGCATGCGTTCCGGGACGCTGAACGTGCCCGGCATTGTCGGCTTGGGCAAGGCCTGTGCGATCTGTATGGAAGAAATGCCCAAGGAAAGCTGTCACCTCGCCGGAATGCGTAACCGCCTCCGCGACAAGATCATGGGGGGATTGGACGAGGTTTACATCAACGGGTCATGGGAGCATCGGCTGCCCGGGAACCTGAACATCAGCTTCGCCTATGTGGAAGGCGAATCGCTGCTGATGGGCATCAACGATATTGCGGTATCAAGCGGTTCAGCTTGCACCTCTGCGACGCTTGAACCATCTTATGTATTGAAGGCTCTGGGCACTGGCGACGATCTGGCGCACAGTTCCATCCGCTTTGGTATCGGACGCTTTAACACCGAAGCCGAAGTGGACTATGTGGCCGAGCGCGTAGTGGAAACGGTGTCCCGGCTGCGTGAACTTTCACCACTCTATGAGATGGCGAAGGAAGGCGTTGATTTGAAGAACGTGAAGTGGGCAGCTGAATAGGGATGTTCGCGTCGCGCTTTATTGTCATCGCAGACGTGATGACGCGCGGTCGCTCACTCAGTTCCTTTGGCAGCAAAAAGCGGCTGCCTCAGGATGACAAGAATTTAGTTTCTACAGGAGAGAGTCAAAATGGCATATAGCGATAAGGTTCTCGATCATTATTCCAACCCGCGCAACGTCGGGTCTCTGGATAAGAGTAGTCAGGAAGTCGGCACCGGCCTGGTGGGCGCGCCCGAGTGCGGCGACGTGATGAAGCTGCAGATCAAGGTCAATCCGCAGACCAACATCATTGAAGACGCGAAGTTCAAGACCTTCGGCTGCGGTTCGGCCATCGCGTCCTCCTCCCTGGCCACCGAATGGGTGAAGGGCAAGACGGTCGACGAAGCCCTGCAGATCAAGAACACGGAAATCGTGAAGGAGCTCTCACTACCTCCAGTGAAGATCCACTGCTCGGTGCTGGCTGAGGACGCCATCCGTGCGGCGATTCACGACTGGAAGAAGAAGCAGGACGTCTCGAAGCCTGCGACTGTCGAAGCGAGGTAGGGTTGTAATGACCATTGCGACAGAAGCGGCCCCTAAGACCGGCGCTCCAGCTAAAGGCGTGACCGTCACTGACAAGGCCCTGGCCAAGATTCGTACGGCTATCGTCAAGGAGGGCATCTCTCCTGAGCAGGGTGGGTTACGCCTGGGAGTGCAGGGCGGTGGATGCTCTGGGCTGAGTTATAACATCCGTTTCGACACTCAGCCGCGCGAACGCGACCGGGTGTTCCAGTTCGGCGATGTACGGGTTTTTGTGGACCCAAAGTCGTTTATCTATCTGCACGGCATGACCCTGGATTATCAGGAAACCCTCATGCAGCAAGGCTTTGTGTTCGTCAATCCGAACTCGTCAAAGTCTTGTGGGTGCGGCACGTCGTTTTCGGGATAATCGTGTGGTGAGGGCGCTCTACGCTCAGCCTGGAGCGGCGTCTTCTGCGCTCCATTTTCTCCGGTCGAAGTTCTCCGCTCCCTTGATCGAACTTCCCTGAGATCGTGTGCTGGTACATGAGGTGGTCGCGAGCGGGGCGCGCCGCCACGATGGAGTCCATGACGGTTGAAGTCTCCAATCCGGTGGCAACTGCAAGTTGCTGGTCCTGCGGCGAGATGCGAGTGTCGCAGTTTTGCCATGCCTGCGGCAAAGTTCAGCAGCCGCTTCCCGTGGATTACTTCACATTCTTTAGCTTGCCCCAGAAGCTGGAAGTCGATGTCGGGCGCCTGGAACGAGCATTCTATGAGCTGAGCCGCAAGTTGCATCCCGACGTCTACGCTCGCGGGGATGCGCGGGAGCAAGAATGGAGCCTGCAGCAAAGCTCGTTGCTCAACGATGCTTACCGCACCTTGAAGGATCCTATCAAGCGCACGGAATACGTGCTGCGGCTGGAAGGTGTGGAGCTGGAAGAGCAGTCCAAGACAGCCACCGACAGAGCGCGCTCAACCGGCGAAATCAAGAAACAGGTTGTGCCTCCGGACCTGCTCGAAGAGGTCTTTGATTTGAACATGCAACTGGAAGAACTGCGCGCGCAGAAGAAGCTGGGCGAGGACGATCCTGCGCTGGTCGAAGAAATAGGAAGGCAAAAACTAGAGCTCGAAGAAAAACACGGGGCGCTCGTCGAACAATTAAAAGCTCGTTGGAAAGAGTGGGATAAAGCCGTGGACAGCGGAAGTGAAGAAGATCGCCGCAAAGTGCGAGACGGAATGATAGACCTGCTGAACCGGCGGAATTACATCAGGAATTTGGTTAGGGATGTGAATGAGGTATTGGAGAATTGAAGGGACTGACGGATTTTCGAATCGGCGAATTCAAAAACTTAATCTTTGAATTCGACAATAAGTAAATCTGGAAACTCGTAAATCTCAACCATGGCAAACGATCGCATCGTCGGTGTTGATCTAGGAACCACCAACTCCCTGGTGGCTTTCATGCAAGGGGAGGGCCCGGTCGTGATTCCGGGTGAGGATGGGTTAAATTTGGTGCCGTCCGTCGTCGCTCTCGATGAGCGGGATCAGATTATCGTGGGCAACGCTGCGCGCAAGTATCTGATCGAAACTCCAGAGCGGGCGGTTTACTCGATCAAACGCCTGATGGGACGCGGCGTTGAGGACATCCAGGATGAATTGAAGCTTTTTCCTTTCCGTCTGGCAGAGGATCTCCAGGCGGGCGAAGTGCTGCGAATCAAACTGGGGGCAAAGACATTTACTCCGCCAGAAATTTCAGCCTTCATCCTGCGCCAGCTCAAGCGCAACGCGGAGCGTTTCTTCAACGCACCCGTCACCAAGGCAGTCATCACAGTACCAGCGTATTTTAATGATGCTCAGCGACAGGCCACGAAAGACGCCGGGCGCATCGCGGGACTGGAAGTTTTGCGACTGGTCAACGAACCCACCGCCGCTTCGCTTGCGTACGGACTCGACAAGAAGCAGAAGGGCATTGTCGCTGTGTACGACTTGGGAGGCGGTACCTTCGATATCTCTATTCTCAGGCTTCATGATGGAATCTTCGAGGTGATTGCCACCAACGGCGACACCCACCTAGGTGGCGACGACATTGACAATCTGCTGATCAGAATAGCGTTAGATGACATTCTCGGCGACCTCGGTCTTGATGTGTCGCGAAATGGTGAAGCAGTAGCAACCATTCGCAAAGCTGTGATCGAAGCCAAGATTGCGCTTTCTTCGCAGCCAGGTACTAAGCTCGATATTGAGTTGCTCGGCGGCAAGCGATATCAGCGGGAGATCACACGGGAACAGTTTGAGCAGTTGATTCAACCGATCATTGACCGTACGGCTGGTCCGTCCAGGCAAGCGATGAAAGATGCTGCCCTAAAACCGGAACAGATCGACGAAGTCGTGCTGGTTGGCGGCTCGACACGCATCCCCAAGGTTCGAGAGTTGGTCGAGCAAATGTTCCAGCGCACACCCCACACCGACCTTAATCCCGACGAAGTGGTTGCGCTGGGCGCGGCAGTGCAGGCTCACATTCTTTCCGGCGGCTCCGAAGCCACTCAGGACATGCTGCTGCTGGATGTGACACCGCTGTCATTGGGAATTGAAGTCGCCGGTGGTGTGACTGACAAGATCATCCTGCGCAACTCCACAATTCCGGCTTCGGCCACGCAGCATTACACCACGCAGGTCGATGGACAAGCGAACGTGGCCATCCATGTTTTGCAGGGAGAGCGCGAACTGGCCAAAGACTGCCGCTCGCTCGCCCGTTTTGACTTGAAGGGGATCCCGCCCATGGCAGCGGGCATGCCGCGGGTGGAAGTAAAATTTCTCATCGACGCGAACGGGATTCTCCACGTCACCGCGCGTGAGCAACGCAGTGGCAAAGAGGCTGAAATCGAAGTCCAACCCAGCTACGGCCTGACTGACGAACAGGTCGAGAGCATGATTCTGGAGTCATTCGATTCCGCGGAAGAAGACTTCCGCCAGCGCCAGGTGATCGAAGCTCGCAATGAGACGGAGACGATCCTCGCGGCACTCGATAAGGGTAAAAAGAGCCCAGCATGGGGACAACTCACCAGCGACGAAAAAAAGCAGATTGCCAAGCTGGAAAAGGCGCTAAAGCTGGTCAAAGGCGAAAGCGATTATCAAGCGATCCGCGGCGCGATTGATGCGCTCAACCAGGGCACCATGCGACTGGCAGAACTCATGATGGACAGCGCTGTCACCACGGCCCTGAAAGGTAAGACGATGGAGCAGGCCGACCGGGGCGAGGATGTTGAGGCGCCCCATCCCGTGGCAAAAGCGGATTTTGAATAGTCGAACCGAACATCGGTGGCACAGGAGTATTAATGGCTGAAGAAAAGACACACGGCGTGGGCGCGGCAACCGCGGACGCCCCTGGGGAAAATACAGTTCAAGTAACCTTCCTGCCAGAGGGCAAAACCGTCGAATTCGATCACGGCAAGCTGCCGTACAAAGACCATGGCAAGGAAGAGTCTCTGCTGGATGTCGCGCTAAACTACGGCGTTCGCCTGGACCATGCCTGCGGCGGAAACTGCGCCTGCACCACTTGCCACGTTTGGGTGAAAGAAGGCGCTGAGAATCTCTCAGAAATGGACGACGACGAGGCTGACCGGCTGGACATGGCTGCTGACTTACAGTTAAACTCCCGTCTCGGTTGCCAAGCTGTCATTACTAAGCCCGGCAAGGTCGTAGTCGAGATTCCTGCGTGGAACCGGAATTACGTGTCGGAAGAACACTAGGAACCGGTCGCAGGTGCCAGGTACCAGGTGTCAAGAGGCTGCGATTGAAGGATGCATGTGATCGAGACCTAGGACCCGAGACCTAAAGACCCGAAGAAGCTGACCTGACACACCCTGCAAGGAGCGTGCATGCCGAACGAGCTCACCTGGGACGACGCGGACGATATCGGAATCCTCCTTTCCGAGAAGCATCCGGAGACCGATCCGCTGGGAGTGCGCTTTACCGAATTGCATCGCTACGTAACCGAACTCCCCGAATTCAAAGACGATCCCAAGAAATCCACGGAAGGTAAGCTGGAAGCTATCCAGATGGCATGGCACGCGGAGTTCCTGGATAGAACCCAGGGATAATGCTGCTTCGATTAAAATGGCACGGCTTGCGCCGTGCCATTTCTGCTTCAATCGACCGATCTCTAGCCCGCGGTGGCGGGTACCGCCTCTTCCACGCTGGCCTCGCGCAGAAACTTGGCAGCCTCCTCTGGCGGCGTCGGGTTGATGTAAAAGCCGGTTCCCCACTCAAATCCCGCCGTCTTGGTCAGCTTAGGCATGAATTCGATATGCCAGTGATAATGATCATTGTTGGGATCCTGGACCGGTGAGGTGTGGACGACCAGATTGTATGGCGGATTGTCGAGGACACGGTCAGCCTTCGTCAATAATGTCTTGACGGCTTTGGCCAGATTCTCAAACATGTGCGACGAAGAGTTCTCGAATGCTGACTCGTGTTGCTTGGGCAGAATCCAGGTTTCGAACGGAAAACGTGGGGCGTA
Source organism: Acidobacteriota bacterium (assembly GCA_013290025.1). GTDB lineage: Bacteria > Acidobacteriota > Terriglobia > Terriglobales > Acidobacteriaceae > JABCYV01. Next base: position 89 of record JABCYV010000207.1, on the reverse strand, counting down.
GGGAGCCAGAGTGAGAAAGTCTGCGTTCTCAGCTACCACGCGGGTGCCGGATTCCGTCTCCTGCCGGATGATGTCGCAAAAGACGCAGC
>JABCYV010000206.1 GCA_013290025.1 Acidobacteriota bacterium | reverse complement strand
TCGATAGCAACCGCGGCGAGAATCCCTTCGCGGCTTTCAAAATGAGCGTACAAGACGGGTTGGCTGTATGAAATTTCGTCGGATAGCCGCCGAACGGTTACGTTGGACCACCCTTCAAGCTCCGCGACTCGTCGTGCAGCACTGAGGATCTGTGCCCGGCGGGCCTGCTTGTCACGCAGTTTTCGTTCCGCAATTCGGTTAGCTGCCGGCGTCTTTGCCATCGATAGGAAGTATAGCGCCGCTAGGATGAACGCGGCAGACGTTGAATCCTTTACGAACCCTCCGCATCGAACCTAGCGTTGCTAGATTTTCTAGGAGCCACACATTCTATGCACAACGCTATCCCGCTTTCCCTGGCTGCCCTAATGGCTGTCGGGATCATTGTTATCGGTTGTTTCTACCTTGTATCTCCTGAACGGATATCAGGAACATTTGGTCTTAAGCCGCCTGCATCCGATGCTGACACTCGTGCCTGGCTGCGTCCTAAAGGAATTCGGGACGTCGTATCTGGATTGGTCGTGCTGACCATGATGCTGACCGCGGACAGGCGGTTGGTAGGCATAGCTCTGCTCGTTGAAGCCTTCATCCCTCTTGGCGACATGTCAATCATTCTGGGGTCGGGCGGGTCGAAGTCGCGAGCGTTTTCCATTCATGGCGTTACCTGCGCGGTGATGCTTGTCGTCGGCCTCTTGTTGATCCATGCCATTTGAGCGGCGACGGTTAGAAAGGAGGAGGGGCAATGAACCATTGGATGTGGCCGGTATCTCTCGTTGGCATTTTAAGCACCGCCGTGGTGTGTGGCACGGACATGTTCTTTTTGACTGTCGGCCGTCCCGCTCTCAGATTGGCTTCATCATCTGCCGGAACCGAAGTTATGGGTTTTCTCCACATGTTCGGCGACGCGCGGATGCCGATCTGGGGCGTCTCGGCGATCTTGTCCAACTTCTTGCTGACCGTTTTAAGCGGGCGTGAGCAACGCTGGTTTTATTTCGCATCGCTCTTAATGCTGATTCTATTCGTCGTTATCTATGCTCGGTTGTCAAAACCAATTAATCGGCTTCAAACCGAGGCGGCAAAAAACGGAGAAAGCCTCAACAATGGTCGAGAGCTACAGGCCTCGTGGGATAGATCGTTAATCATCCGTGTTCCGCTGCTCGTTGTCTCCCTGCTAGCCCAGTGCCTCGTATTGTTAGTCGCTTCGGCGTAGATGTGGCTGGTGCGCTCCCTTTTTGAAGAGTCAGGAGCTTTTCGGCGATGGGTCTCGACAAGTCGGCTTGGCGTTCCTCGTCGTTCCTAACAGGGCGTTGCGTTGCGACCGCTGCCTTGTAGTTACAACGTGATCCAGTCTGTCAGCGCCCTTTCACGGCGCAAACGCGGGTTCAAATCCCGCCGGGGACGCCAATTCAATACGTTACAGGAGAAATGTCTACTCTCTGTTTAACAATGAAGTCCGGCGATCTTGAGTCCGGCGGCCTTGTTGACGCTCGATCACATCCAAAGGCGACTTTCCCCGCGCCCGGATTCACATCAACGAGTACATGCGCGTTCCCGTCACTAATCAACCGGGTGCCTTGACCTCTGCTCTGTCACGGCATGGCCAAATGGAACAGCAGGGAATTGAACGACACTTGAAGGAGCCAGACGGCATCGGGGATGCAAAAATAGTACATAAATAATAAAGGTGAATGATTTGTCCCATGCGGGGGCGTAGTTCAGCTGGTTAGAACGCCTTATAGTCACCCCAGCACAACAGATCGTGAAAGAGATTTCCACAGCAGTCGCGGCGCGCGGCGATGTGGAAATCGCTGTGAATAGTCTGCGGATGGAGTTGGTAGTTGGCTCGATAGAATCGCAGCCAACAGGCATCCCCCTGCTACGAATAAGAACGCCAAACATGCAATGTTTTCAGGCAGAGTCTCGAGCAGCGGGATGTGCTTTGTTCCCAAAATGAACACTCGGATGTGGTCTGGAATTCCAAGACTCTACTATAAGGGCTTCGCGGGGAGCAAAGTGCCTGTGCGATCCGATGACCAAGGAAGGGAGGTAATTCATCATGTCAGTAGGCAGATCAGGTGGGCACGAGCCGCTGTTCGCTGCATTCGTAGGCATCGATTGGGCAGATCAGAAGCATGTGTGGAGTTTGCAAACCGCCGACTCGCAGAAGCGTGAAAGCGGAGAGTTGGAGCATGCCCCGGAAGCGGTGGAGGTTTGGGTTGCCCAGCTCTGCCAACGATTTGCTCAGGGTCCGATCGCGGTGGCGCTCGAACAATCGCGCGGTGCTCTGGTGTTTATGCTGAGCAAGTATGAGCGGCTGCACCTTTTCCCGGTGCCTTCGACGATGGCCGGCAATATGCGAGAGGCGCTATATCCATCCGGAGCCAAGGATGATCCGCGGGATGCCGACCTGCTCCTGGATCTACTGCTGAAACATCGCGATAAACTACGCCGTTTGTCACCAGATACGGAAGCGACCCGCCGCGTGCAAAATCTGGTGGAGGAACGGCGCAAGCTGGTGGATGAGAAGACAGAGCAGATCAATCGATTGACGAGCCACTTGAAGATCTACTTCCCGCAGATGCTGGATTGGTTTGATCGCTTGGACAGGGAAGCGGCGTGTGCGTTATTGGAGCGCTGGCCGACGCTGCAGGAGTTGCAAAAAGTTCCTCCTGTGAAGCTTCGAACGTTCTTCTGCAAGCACCATTGTCGCGACCAGGAAGTCATCGAGCGACGCATCGTTGGAATCCGCCAAGCGGTTCCGGCCATTCGCGATCGGGCGGTGATCGAGGCTAAAAGTGCAGTGGTGCAAGTGATCGCTCAACTGATTCGAATCTTGGTCCAAGGCATCGGGGGGCTAGACCGGAAGATTGAGGAAGAGACGGCAGCGCATCCAGATTTTTTCATCTTCGACTCGCTGCCGGGAGCGGGTCCGGCGCTGGCACCGCGCTTGTTGTCGGCATTTGGGTCGCAGCGAGCGCGTTATGGCAGCGCACGAGAAGTGCAGGCGTACAGTGGGATCGCGCCTGTGATTGAGAGGAGTGGGAAAAAGAAGTGGGTGCACTTTCGTTGGGCAGTCCCGAAGTTTCTGCGACAAAGCTTTCACGAGTGGGCTGGACGCTCGATTGCGCAGTCGCAGTGGGCCCGCGCTTACTATGAGCAACAACGCCAACGGGGTAAGGGACACCACGCCGCGGTGCGAGCACTAGCCTTCAAATGGATCCGTGTCGCATTCCGTTGCTGGAAAAACCGGGTCGCCTATGACGAGAGCATGTACATGGCAACGCTCGCCCGACGCGCCTCTCTGCAGAGTGGGTCTACAGTCGCACTTTCTCCAGCGAAAACGCTGTGAAGTTTTTGTGGAGATTCAGAGGAAAATTCGTGCGCCCAGATCAACAGATTGTTGACAGAGCGACTCAGATGTCTGCTTGTCACGCAGGAGGCCTCAAGTTCGAATCGCGCCTATTCGGCAGACCCGAATCATTCTGGTCAACAAGAGGCTCGAAGCTGAAAGAAGCGAGCCTGGAAGTTGATCGCAGGTGTTGCTGACGTGGCTGCTAAAACGCCGTCCTTGCTTCAAAACTGCAAGCTTAAGCGATAGTTGGATCGAGCGCGGCCGCAGATGTGGAACCCTCGGTGTGTTACCGCTTTCAGCAGGCGATGATCCCTGTTACTCGAATTGCATTTTCTGTTTTTTCACTTACTCCATCAGCACGCAGTTGCCAAACTGCAGGACCATATTTCAGGTCGGGAACTTGAGCTTCTTCAATAACGCGGCGAATCGTGGGTCGTTGCGCAAGCTCTTGAGTAGGGGGTCCACCTTCGTTCCGATCAGTCCGCTGTCACGTTGGGCATAAGCTCGGTCTAGCCACCCGAACGCTTCCTCGGACTGGTTACGGAAAGAGTAAACCTGAGCGATCTGGCACGCCATGCTTGTATGGTATTTCTCAATTAACTCCCTTAATGCGGCCTCCGACTCTTTTTCTCGACCAAGCGCGTGGTACGCAATCGCATACAGAAACGCACGCGAGGGCTCATAGCGTACTCGCTCGATTTCAGGCAATGCATTCTTAGGCCGCCCCTGCAGCACATAGATTTGGCTCAACTGGATCGGGCCTGGCCAGACATCGGGCTTCAGCTCCATCGCTTTCTTGCTCTTCGCTATGGCTTCGCCTAATTGCCCCGCAAAAAACTCGATCTCTCCAAGTTCCTCCCAACTGTCTGCATTGAGCGGATCCAAGTCAACGGCTCGGCGGCCTAGTTTAAGAGCTTCGTCAAAGCGGCCCAGAAAGGCTGCCGAGAAAGCCGCCAATCTCACTCCTTCGGGGTTCTCAGGTTCGAGAACAATCGCCCGCTGGAAGGAAGCGTCCGCTCCTGCCCAATCGAAGTCAGCCTGTTGCTTAATCCGTCCCATTTGGACATAGGCCTCTGGCAGGTTCGGGTTCAGCGCTAAGGATCGTTCAACTGCTTCACGCGAAAGCCGGCGACCCTCGTCAACCGGAACCAGGCCTACGTTGGCCTGCCTGTTGCGTACCCGGGACAACCCGACCCAGGCCAACGCATAGGAGGGATCAAGCCGGGTCGCCCGTTCGAAATACTTCGCCGCCATATCGGTATCTTTGTTGGTGTTCCGCTCAAAGAAGTAATAGCCCTGCAAGTAGGCGTCGAAGGCCTCCGTGTTGGCTGGGTATGTCCGCGCCGACTCTGCGTCCTGCGAAGCGAAGCGCAGCTCGATCTGCCGCGCAACCGCCCTGGCTACGTCGTCTTCTATAGTAAGAATGTCCTTAGCCGGATAATCGTAATCCTGTGACCACAGATGAGTTTGATCCCTCACTTGAATCAGCTGAGTGGTAAGGCGTACCTGATTTCCGCTTTCGCGGAGGCTGTTTTCCAGCACGTACTGCACAGAAAGATCGCGTCCAATCTCGTCCAGGCGGTCGTCCTTGTGCTTGTATCCCATAACAGATGTTCGCGCGATTACCCCAAGATGTTCGGGGCTAAGCCGGCCTAACTGTGAAATGGTCTCCTCGGTCAGGCCGTCCGCAAGATATTCCTTATTGGGATCGCCAGTGAGATTCTGAAACGGCAGCACCGCGAGCATGACTTTTTGCGATTTTGCCGGCCCTGAAGGCCGAAAGTGCCGCCAGGACGCAAAACCAACGACCGCCAAAAGGACGGCAGACGCACCTATGATCGCCGCTTTCGACCGGGGCCAGGCTGCCTTTGAAAAAATTGCATTTGCTGGAAGGTCGAGAACGGGTTGGGTATCGGCTCGCAAACTCTCGGTGGTCGGGACTTGAACCGGGGCTTGTCTTCGGGTGTCTGCTGCTTCGGCAACGCTCACATTCGCCGTGAACTGATAACCCTTTCGAGCAATGGTGACGATCAAGCGTGGGTCTTCGGAGTTGTCCCCCAGCGCTTTGCGTAAATGCGAGATGTATTGTTTCAGGTTCCCCTCTTCCACGAACGTGTCGCCCCACACGGCTTGTAGTAATTCCTCCTTGGTCACTAAGCGGTTGGGATTTTGAACCAGGAAGGTCAGGACGTCGAAAGCCTTAGGCGTGAGAGAAACGGGCGAATCAGCATGGGAGAGCGTTCGCCTCCCCGGATCTAGCACAAACTGCCCGAAATTGTACACGTTGGTCACACGAACGCAGTCAGATTATAGACCGTTTACAGTTTTTCACCGTTTTTCACAGCTTTCTGAACGACTTCCCAATGCCTCGCTGCGAGAATGCCCCCCAATTCCACAGCGATCCCTCGGGATAGGAAATTGAGGTCTGAATTCGGTGGGTCAGTCCTCTCAGCAAATCTGGCCAAATCGCTTGCTGCGGAATTTTACGGTGCAGAACAGCATGACCGACAAACTCGATGACCGAGCCCTCGATCGATTGTTCCGGACAGCCCGCACGCGTAACGCGTGGACCGAGCAGGCGGTGACTGAACAGCAGCTACGCGAGCTGTACGATCTGATGAAATTCGGTCCTACTTCGGGAAATTGTTGCCCGGCGCGTTTTGTCTGGGTCAGGAGTGCCGAGGGCAAGAGCAGGCTTGCAGCCCTGGCTGCACCCAACAACGCGCCAAAGATACTAGCGGCGCCGGTCACAGTCATCGTCGGCTATGACCTGGACTTCGCCGAACAATTGCCGAAGTTGTTTCCCGCGCGCGGCAAGGACATGCAGGCGTATTATTCCGACCCCCTGGTCGCGCAAACCACCGCTTTTCGCAACAGCAGCCTTCAGGGCGCCTATCTGATTGTGGCCGCGCGCGTTGGGACTGGACTGCGGTCCAATGTCTGGCTTCAGCAATAAGGCGGTGGATTCCGAATTCTTTGCCGATACACGCATCAAATCCAATTTCATTTGCTCCGTCGGGTACGGATCGAATGAAAACCTTTTCCCCCGCAACCCGAGATTGACGTTCGAGGAAGCAGGACGCTTTTCCTGAAGGAGCAGCAAAATGAATAGCAGCAAGACGGCCGCAAAGGTTGAGCCCGCGCGCCATTGGATCAACGGCGAATGGATCAGCTCGTCTAACGTGGCAGAATCCGTAAGCCCTTCCACCGGGGAGGTGCTCGGGCAGTACTCGGCGGGTGGGCGAACCGAAGCGGCGGCCGCAATCGCCGCCGCGCGAAAAGCCTTTGACGCCGGCGGTTGGTCTCATGACCCTCAACTCCGATCGCGGGCACTTCTCGAACTCGCTGACAGACTTGTTGAGCGAGCGGATGCGATCGCGCTGACGATTAGCCGCGCTTTACTGGCTGACCGACACGGCTGCATCCTCTGCGCGCCTCTATTACGAGAGTTGGGCGAAAGATTTCTCTCGAATGCCCCTCGATTTACCGGTAGCGGTGAGTATCTTCAAAGGCGACTTTTTCACACCGCCGAAGATGTGGGGCGAGGAGACCTATTCGAAGCTCTTCTACTGGAACGAGGTGCCGAAGGGCGGTCACTTCGCCGCGCTTGAGCAGCCCGATCTGTTCGTTGCCGAATTGCGCAAGAGCTTCGCTCAAGTGCGTTGACTGCAGGACGCTGTTGCAACAGACCGGGAAGGAATCGGATGTCAGGAAAACTTGAAGTAATGATCGCCACCGAGCTCTTCGCCGATGGCGGGATCGCGCAGGTATAGGGAGGAGTACATCATGCAAGCGTTCACGAAAATCGGTCTCGACGCTCTTCTGACACCGGAGAATTGTGCCTTACTCCTCATTGACCACCAACCTTTCCAGTTGGCAAACGTAAACAGTCACGACCCCACAATCGTGATCAACAACGTCACTGCTCTCGCCAAAACCGCGAAGGCATATGGTATTCCGACGATTCTCACCACAGTTAATGAGGAACGCGGGGGACTAATTTTCAAGCAGGTGCAGGCAGTTTTTCCCGATCAGAAGACCATTAACCGCACTTTCATCAACTGTTGGGAGGACCACCGGGTCGTCGAGGCGGTGAAGAAGACCGGCCGGAAGAAGCTGGTTATGGCCGCGCTCTGGACGGAGATGTGTCTTGCAATGCCCGCTATCCATGCGATCGGTGACGGCTACGACGTGTACGTCGTCACCGACGCCTCGGGCGGCGTCTCTCCTGAAGCACACGATATGGCAATCCGCCGCATGGTGGCTGCGGGAGCACAACCGATTACCTGGCTTGGCTTGGCGGGAGAACTTCAGCGTGATTGGGCGCGCACGGAGCGCCTTGGAGAAGTCGCTCAGCTTTTTGTCGAGCATGCTGGCGCTACTGGTTCTGTATTCCTGTGGGAGACGCAGCTGCTAGCTACACCAAAACTCAAGGGCGCCTAGAAGCTTCCTGGCAGACCAGGCTAACCTCGTCTGCCCTCGGCCTGTGGTTCAAAAGAAGGAGGTTTTCATGGGTACAACATTTCGAAAGGAAGGACTATGACGCAAAGAGCAACGACCTCACTGAGCGTCCATTACCAACTCAAGCCCAGTCAGAAAGAGGGGCATCTCGGCGAGACCCTGCCATTTCTCGCCTGGCGCATCCAGCATGGCACCGATTTTAGTCCAAACGGCCGCAGCACGAAGAAGCGCCTAGTCGACTATCTCGCAGAGAACATTTGGGTCACCACCAGCGGTAACTTCAATACCCAAGCGCTCCACTGCACGATCCTTACCATGCGCGCCGATCGCGTCCTTTTTTCGAATGACTACCCGTACGAGGATTATGCCGAGGGCGGAGAATTCATCGATACGGTACCGATCAGCGAGAGCGACCGTCGCAAAATCGCTTGCGACAACGCCAAGGCGCTGTACACGCTTTAGGAGAGCGAGGATGTCACCTGGATCAACCCGCGCTGCGGTCAGCGCCAGTACCCATTCTGACCGCAGCTCTTCAATCAGAGCGAGCTTGAATCAGAATCTGCCGGGGGAGTCCTGCGCGACGCAAAGGGATTTGATTTGGGTGGTGAGAGGTGCGCGCTGTCTGCTTATTGTTGGGCTATGCCTGTTTGTCGCGGGTGTGGTGAACGCACAGACACCCGATCCGTCACCGGTAGATGCTCCACAACCGGGAGTACGGCCCGCGCTTGGCCCTTTCCCGAGATTTGAAGACTGGAGCTTTTTGCGCGACCCATCCCAACGGATCGATCCTTACGATAGGTTGAAGTTCATTCCACTGAACGACTCCGGCACAAACTACTTGACGCTCGGCGTTGAGAATCGGACAGAATTTCAGTATCTCAAGAACAACGCCTGGGGCGCAGGACCGCAAGATCTGACAGGTTACGTTTTCGAACGGTTGATGCCCAGCGCTGACCTACGCCTGGGAGATCACGCTCGCATTTTTGTGACGCTGGCGTTTGACGACGTGGGTGGCAAGAACGCCGGCCCTCGGCCAGTAATCGACAAGGATGTCGCCGATGGACATGAAGGTTTCGTCGAGTTCGGCGGTAATCTTCACGATCGACACCCCGGCTGGGATGTCATAGTCGGACGTCAGGAGGTCTCACTCGGAACAGGGCGCCTTCTCGATAACAACGAGGGCGTGAACGTAAGAAGCGCCTTCGA
>JABCYV010000205.1 GCA_013290025.1 Acidobacteriota bacterium | reverse complement strand
ATACAAAATCGGCGCAGCGGTTTCTGGACAATCTGGAAGGCCGTCACGAAACCGTCGAGCGCGAGCCCGGGCTCTATCGCCACACCGAAATCACCGGCGACGGATTCAGGGCATTCGAGCTGATGTCCCTGCTGCCCAAGACCGGCTTCGATGTGCATTTGGCGAAGATGGTGGAGTGAGTCGGAGGAATACTGCAAGCCATAGTCGCCTGAGGCCTTAAGTTCTCTCGATAATTAGGGCGATTCCCTGCCCCACCCCAATGCACATCGTGCACAGCGCATACCGCCCTTTCGTTCTCCTCAGTTGATACAGGGCAGTGGCGATCAAACGCGCGCCGCTTGCGCCTAACGGATGACCGAGGGCGATGGCGCCACCATTGGGATTTACATGCGGGGCATCATCGGCAATCCCCAACTCCCGCAACACAGCCAGGGCTTGCGCGGCGAAAGCTTCGTTCAACTCGATCACATCCATCTCGTCAATCTTCAGGTTCGCTTTCGCCAGCACCTTGCGCGTAGCGGGGACTGGTCCCATACCCATGATGCGTGGCGCCACTCCGGCCGCTGCCGTTGCCACGACACGGCCCAGAGGAGTTAGACCCTCCTTCTTGACTGCCGCCTCCGAGGCCAGCAAGAGCGCGCAGGCCCCGTCGTTCACGCCCGACGAATTGCCCGCCGTGATTGTGCCATTGGGCTTTACGATCGGTTTTAGTTGTGAAAGAGCTTCAGCCGTCGTATCCGGACGCGGATGCTCGTCCTGAGAAAACATCGCGGCATCGCCTTTTTTCGATAGAAGTTGCACCGGCACGATTTCTTCTGCGAGTCGGCAGCTTCGCATGGCATCGGCGGCGCGCTGCTGGCTTCTTTGCGCGAATGCATCCTGGTCCTGGCGGGAGACCCGGAATTCCTCGGCCACGTTCTCCGCGGTTTCAGGCATCGAATCCACTCCGTATTTCGCTTTCATCATAGGATTAACAAAGCGCCAACCGATGGTCGTGTCTTCCATTTTCGTGGAGCGCGAAAACGCTGAATCCGCCTTGCTGAGAACAAACGGCGCACGAGACATACTCTCCACGCCCCCAGCAATTATCAGCGAGGCCTCTTCACACTTGATGGCGCGGGCCGCGATAGTAACGGCATCCATGCTGGAGCCGCACAGACGATTCACCGTATCTCCCGGCACCTCCTGCGGAAGTCCTGCCAGCAGAAGCGCCATGCGCGCCACATTGCGGTTATCTTCTCCCGCCTGGTTAGCGCAGCCATAAACCACGTCGTCGAGCGTAGCCCAATCTACCCGGGAGTTGTGATCCATCAGCGCTTTGATAGGAATGGCAGCTAGATCGTCCGTTCGAATGCAAGAAAGGGCTCCTCCATAACGTCCAAAGGGCGTGCGAATAGCGTCGCAGATGTAAGCCTGGTCCATCGGAGCGACAGTTAACCCTATCGGGGTGCCTCTCCCCCCGCGGTCGTGGTTTCCGCTGCTGGGACCACGATGGCCTGAATGTTTTGTCCCGCGGTCATCTTCTGAAAAGCGGCGAGATCCGTTCTCTGAAGCTCCAACCAGTGCGCCAGGTAATCGTCGGTCTGCTTCTTGAGCTTGGCAAAAGCCTGGTAAGAAGCCTCCGTGGGAGCAGAATCATTGCCGCTTACCACTGCGATGGCCAGAGACCCCAGCTTGGCATCGACCCTTTGGGGATAGGCTAGGGAATCTTCGTTGGCCTTCACCTTGATTTGAATCAGATCGTCGCGCACCGCAACCAGCTTCTGATCCAGGTCGTGAGCGGAGCTGCGGATCGACTTAGTGCTATCGTTTTCGGGCAGGCGTTTTCTCAGTCCGTCCACCTGTGCGCGAACGTCCTGAATCTGGTTGACCGCGTCATAAATACGGCTGATTTCATCGCGAATTTGCAAGCCAAGCTCAAACTGTTTCTGCAGATCCGCCTGGCTGACGTTGAGCCGCGGATCCAGCTTGATTTCCAACGGAGCAGTCTGACTCTTGCCCTCAACCGTCAAGCGCACCTGGTATTTGCCTGGCACCGCTCGAGGCCCGCGAACGCCGTCTTTGTATTCAAACAAGTAGTAGTCAGGCACGCGGCTGGTTCCCTCATATCGCAGGTCCCAGACAAAACGATTCAGGCCCGCCTCGACCTTGATTTGCTTTTCCGGCTTTTTATCTTCCGGATTCAATGGCTCACTGAGCTCTTCGGTTTTGCTGCTGGAATACTTGCGGATGACGTTGCCTGCGGAATCCAGGATCTCGATCGTCGTCTCACCCTTGGGCGCTTGCTTGACGAAGTAATAGATTACGGCCCCTGTGGGTGGGTTCTGGCCTACGAGCACAGACTTTGCAGCCTCTTCATCCTCAGGGACCTGAATGCGATAACCAGCCGCGGGTGTGTAGAGGTGGACGTCCTCGCTGGCAACTTGATCATTGAACTGACGCAACGGCGATAGGTCATCAAGGATCCAGAATGAACGGCCGTGAGTTGCCAGCACGAGATCGTCGTTCTTGATCACAAGATCATGGACCGGGGTCGTCGGAAGGTTGAGTTGAAGTCGACGCCAATCTGCGCCGTCGTTAAAAGACACGTACACGCCGGTCTCGGTACCAGCGTAGAGGAGGCCGCGTTTCTTAGGATCCTCGCGTACTGCGCGGACAAACGTGGTTTCCGGAATTCCTTTGGTGATCTTGATCCAGGTCTTGCCGTAGTCGGTTGTCTTGTAGATCCAGGGACGCAGGTCGTCCAATTGGTGGCGATCCACGGCGACATAGGCCGTGCCGGCATCATGCGGCGAAGCGTCGATCTGGCTGATGCGGCTCCATTCTGGTAAATCTTTGGGCGTGATGTTAGTCCAGTTCTTTCCGCCATCGCGGGTGATTTGAATTAGACCATCATCGGTCCCGACCCAGATCAGGTCTTTGGTCACGGGCGATTCGGCGAGGGCAAAAATCGTGTCGTAGTATTCGGTACCGGTGTCGTCTTTATCGATGGGACCGCCCGAGGTCTGCTGCTTGCTTTTGTCGTTGCGAGTCAGATCGGGGCTGATGGCCTCCCAATGCACGCCGCCGTCGGTCGTCTTAAACAAGCGCTCGCCGCCGTGATAGAGCACGTTGGGATCATGAGGCGAGATCATGAGGGGCGCGGTCCACTGGAAGCGGTGCTCGAGATTAGCAGCGCCTTCGCCATCGCTAATTTCGGGATGTTCCGCGATATTTTTGAGCTGGCCCGTACGCTTATCGAAGCGCGTGATCTTTCCTTCGTAATCGCCGGCATAGACGATGTTTGGGTCAGGAGGATAGGGCGCAATATAACCGGCTTCCCCACCGCCGACGTCATACCAATCCGGCCGATCGATCACGGCCGCATCGCTACGGCTGGCGATGGCAATCGTGCTGTTATCCTGCTGCGCGCCGTAGACAAAGTACGGTGTGCGAGTGTCCGTGGTCACGTGATAGAACTGGGCCGTGGGCTGATTGTTCTGGGCGGTCCAGGTCTTGCCGCCATCAAGGCTCACCGTGACCCCGCCATCGTTGGAGACGATCATGCGCCGCGAATTTCTCGGGTCGATCCACATGCCGTGGTTGTCACCATGGGGAACTTTCACTTTGTTGAAGGTGCGTCCAGCATCGCTCGATTTGTAGAACTCAACATTCGCCACATAGAGCACCTCCGGATCCTGGGGATCGGCAATGATATGCATGTAGTACCAGGCGCGCTGCCAGAAGGCGCGATTGTCGCTTACCAGTTGCCAGGTTTCACCGCTGTCGTCGGAGCGGTACAGACCCCCTTCCTGGGCTTCGATAAGGGCATAGACCCGATCGGAATTGGCCGCGACTGCGACGCCGATTCGCCCGTATGGACCCTTGGGCAATCCGTGTTCTTCGAGTCTTTTCCAGGTTGTTCCGCTGTCGTTGGAGCGATATAAACCGCTCCCGGGTCCGCCGCTGGAAAGATTCCAGGGCGTGCGCCGAGCCTCCCACAAGGAGGCAAACAGAATGTGGGAGTTATGCGGGTCGAAGGTAATGTCGATACCACCAGTGTTTTCGTCTTTATAGAGAACCTTCTCCCAGTTCTTGCCGCCGTCGGTGGTGCGAAAGATGCCGCGTTCGCCATTGGGACCGAAGGGATGGCCGAGCGCAGCCACGAACACCATATCGGGATTCTTGGGGTCGACAATTAGTTTGCCGATGGCTCGCGAGTCGCGTAGGCCTACGTTCCTCCACGTCTTACCTCCATCGACAGTTTTATAAATTCCATCGCCATGCGAAATGTTGCCGCGGATACAGGCTTCGCCGGTGCCGACATAGACGATGTTTGGATCCGAGGGTGCGACCGCCAGGCTACCGATAGCGGATACCGCTTGTTTATCGAAGACTGATGTCCAACTGACAGCGCCGTCAGTGGTCTTCCACACTCCTCCCCCGGTCGCACCGAAGTAGTACGTGGTCGGGTCACCAGGAATGCCAGACGCAGTGAGCGACCGGCCACCGCGGAACGGCCCGATGACCCGGTACTTCATCCCTTTAAACAGTGGATCCTCATTCTTGGGGGGTTGGGCTGGGTTCTCGGCGACGGTGGGCTGCTCGGTTGACTTTCCTTCGCGTTCGGTGCTTCTGGTTTGTCCCAGGGTCAAGGTCGCAAAACAGAGGACGAGCGTGAATACGAGCCACGCAGTTTTACCCGGAGTGAGCTTAAAGCGGCGCATTTGATTTCCCCCATCGTGGAAGCGTGAAATTGCTATCTTAGATGCGTTGCGATCATCTAGCAAAACCTATTCCCATCCCGACAACTCTGACTGGCGGTCAGTGATCATCACTTATCACTTACTTTTTCCTTTCGAGCACGCGCTGGACAGCTTGTAATTCCTTCCGTTTCTGGGCATCCACTTTGGGATACGACAAGTCCAGGTCCTCGAGAGTGTCGACAATGGCGGCCGCCACTACCGTCCGGGTGAACCACTTGTTGTCAGCGGGAACCACATACCAGGGTGAATCTTCGGTGGCCGTGCTGCCGATCATGTCCTCGTAGGCGACCATGTAATCGTCCCAGCGCTCCCGTTCACGGGCGTCAGCGGCGGAGAATTTCCAATTTTTCTCCGGCTGGCGCAATCGGTCCAGGAAACGCCTTTCCTGTTCCTTCTTGGAAAGATTCAGGAAAAACTTACGGATGACAATACCATTGCGAGAGAGGTAGCGTTCGAAGGCAATCATGTCCTGAAAACGCTCCCGCCATATTTTCTTCGTGACCAGAGGCGAAGGAATTCGTTCGCCCTTTAGCAGTTCGGGATGGACCCGGACCACCAGCACTTCTTCGTAATAGGAGCGATTGAAGATGCCAATGCGCCCGCGTTCGGGGCCTCGGTGGTGCGTTCGCCACAAGTAGTCATGGTCTAACTCCTCGGCGGAGGGGGTTTTGAAGGAGTAGACCTGGCACCCTTGCGGATTGATGCCAGACATCACGTGTTTGATGACTCCGTCCTTGCCGGCCGCGTCCATGCCTTGGAAGATGAGGAGCACACCCCACTGATCTCCGGCATAGAGCATGTCTTGCAGTTCGGCCATGCGGACAATTCCCCTCTCCAGGAACACTCTGGCATGCTCTTTAGAACGGAGTTTTCCGGTGTCTCCGGGATCGAAGTCCTTGAGCCTTAAGTTCTTACCGCCAACCACGCGATAGGGTTCCACCAGCCGGCCGGCCCAACCCATGCAGCACCCCTTTCTGCTCGCCAAAGGGTTGAAGTCTACAGCATCGCTGTGTCTAACGCTTCCGTTGCGGCCCTTCCCGGCATTTCTCAGACCGGGGTTACGAAATTTCCCCAGATGTCACAAACGGTGACATCTATCACAGACAGCATCTCCAGGCTTTCGCCTAGCCTTCACATTCGTGTTTTTGCGCCGGGCGATAAAACTGATCTAACTGAAAACAACGGGCTTGTTGGGTTCGTTTCGTCAAAATGATGGCCCATTGTGGGGCAGCAGGATGATCTAGCAGGGCATACGCGCATCGGTCAGCCGGGGCTCGTGATGAGCGTGGGTCGGGCCACGCCCGCAATGCATTCTGAGGTCGAAACGAAATGAATCCAACACGTCTGACTCCGACTGCCGTTACCTTGGTTACCTCCAGATCACGCCCGCTTGCCACTAAGCTTGACCTTCCACGAACACCCGACTATGAAACGCTGGATTATTATCGCCCTCTTGGTTTTTTCATCAGTAAGCGTCGTCCTCTCATACCGTTCCTCATCGGCGCAGCAAAGGGAGCCCGAAGTCGAGCGCAAGGTGTTGAGCAAGGTGGCACCGACTTACCCCGCTCTAGCCCGCAAGGCCAACATCTATGGGGCCGTGAAGCTAGGAGTCGTAATTGCGTCCGACGGCAGAGTAGAGTCCACAACAGTGATCGGTGGGAACCCCGTGCTCATCCAGGCTGCGGTTGACGCGGTTCGCAAATGGAGATACGAGGCCGGTCCACAGCGGACCACAGAAGTGGTCGAACTGAAGTTTAGTGCTCGCTGAGTACGCACACTCTTCCATTGGCGCGACGCTCCAAATTGGGTGGCGTCTCAGTGAATGACTCGAGGGGATGCGTCCAGGTTTGCTCGGCTTCCACGAGGAGAGACCCCTTCTTCGTCTGCTCGGACCGAAGATGGGCCAGGCATTCGTTATGCACCCGGCTGAGCAGCCTGATCCCCCGGATGGCGGTGCCAAATCTACACGCTAATTTCCACTAGTCGAGAGGGCGAGCATTAAAGGAATGCATGTGGGATACGCATTCCACTCGAAAGGCTAAACCTTAGTAAAGATCCTCTTCACCTACGTCTAGGCTTTTGTACGAAGGCGCAATAGATTCGCGGTCAAGCGCGGTGTTAGGTTTCACGGATGTGGCTGAATTGCCATAGGCCCGCGCCCCCGTTCGCTCGCGCCAATAGACCACATCAGTGATCGCGAGAATCGCATCCACTATCGTCCCGCAGCCAGCGATTGGGGTCTCCGTTGAACGTTGGCAAACAGCGATCCTGCCAAGGTATCTGTCGTCCCAAGGACTGATCTTAGTTTGCCTGTTGCAGCGTCCGCTTGTTGCCTACATTGAGCTCATGACGGTGTCGGTATGGAAGACGCAGGAAGAGCTCGATCAGTTTCTGCAGAGAGGACCAGGAATTGTCGTCCCTGAACGTTCTGATGACATCATTCAGCTCGAAGCTCGTGCGTATGATGTCATCGTGTTTCAGGCGGGGAGTGCATTCACCCGGGACCACTAATTGCAACGCGAGCATCCAGAAGGGACGCGACTGTGGTTGGACACTTCTCAGCGCGACAAAAGGTGACTACTCGCTAGATTGCCCTGGGAGCCGGCTGAGGTTTGCTAGGGTAGGTCACTTGACCGGTCGTCTCTCTGGGGAGCCCCTCCCAGCCGTTTGCAATTCGGGCTGCCCTCCGTCCTGGGGTTTCGATGCAGGCAACACGAGATCGCCGACGCTAGACACTACCGGATTAGCTGAGCAACGGAAGAGCGCCGCCATGAGAGCTAAGGTCTCGCGTTCGGGACGAAGACCTGTTCCAGAATCAGGACAATCAAAGAATCCCGCCTCCGTATGCCGATTTTCATGTTGAATTCTGTCCAGGCCAAGCATGGATTGAGGCCTCGCGTGAAAGAAGTGGGAGACGTGGGGCCTCAGGATACTGGGTCGTTGGCGGCCCGAACGCGCCTTGCATTCACTCTTCTCGGAGACTTCGACTATGGATGAGCGGATCCGGTTCATCACTCATGAGGGTAAACAAATTCTGCTAGTCGACTTCACAAACTGCCCGGCCCATGAGGTCGAACAAATTGCCAGGAACGTTCCCAACCACGTGACTACCCAGCCGCGCGGTTCGGTCCTGCTGCTCGCAGATTTCACCGGAGCATCGATTGATGTGGAAGCCATTCGTGCGATGAAGGAAAGTGCAGTTTTCGACAAGCCCTACATAAGGAGGTCAGCGTGGGTAGGAGCAGAGAAGTTCCCTGAGGTGTTGTACGAGAACCTAAAAAGCTTCTCGCGACGCGAATTTCCTATGTTCAAAACATGCCAAGACGCCGTGTCATGGTTGGTAAAAGACTGAATGAAACTGGGCTATGTTCGGTGTTGCGCTTCGCAAGAAAAGGGATGGTGCGTCTGTCACGCAGACCTTGCCGGATTGACTCAGCGCCATAACCGTGGTTGCGCAAATCTTCGCGCCTTAGCATTTTCCAGTGTGCTCTGCTGGCGGTCTGCCTTGCCGGTTTGTTTACCTGCGCTGCTTCCACGGTGTGCTGTATCGCAGCCACATATCGACACCGTTTGCGACAGAGTTTGTGATTGGCAGGGATTGACCGAGTAGCGCGATTGAAATGGTACGAATCATGAAGTTTTAGGTGGTGTACTTCGCCAAAATTACATCCGCGCCCAAGGAGAAGAGATTCGTCGCCCGAATTCGCAAACAAATTGGCGAATTCTAGCAACAAGATTAGCCACAACTACGTTCGCAGCAACGTGTGGCCCCGGACAACCGCTGGATTCTGAGCACCAGTATATTAAGGATGTATGATTTACCTGCGGAGCTGGTTGACGACTAAGCCGCGGCCCGATCGTAGCGGTGGTGCAAGCCGCCGACTCGCGGAAATGACATCACCCTTCCACTGCTGCCCGCACGAGTTCTTCCGCTTGGAGTTTCTTTCCTCAATCCCAAATGGGTTCGGTCTTCATGGTAATAGCGGACGTATTGAGACAAAAGCCGTTTAAGATGACGCTCGTCGAGCACAATGGTGTGGTCCAGCAATTCGCGGCGACAACTTCCAACCCAGCGCTCTGCAACGCCGTTCTGCCACGGGCTTTGAATCGAGGTTTGGGCAGAAGTAATCCCCACGCATCGAACTGCGGCGACAACCTCCAATCCGTACTTGCGGTCATGGTCATAGATAAGAAATTTGGGTGCACTTTCATATGGAAATGCTTCCCGCAGCTGCTGAACAATCCAGGTGCTGGTCGGATGACGGGTGACATTGGAAT
>JABCYV010000204.1 GCA_013290025.1 Acidobacteriota bacterium | reverse complement strand
CGGCATCGAGCTTCGCTCTTTCCATGTGTTAGTGGCGGGATCATATTCCTCGACCGTTCCGACCGACATATGCGGATGCGTTGGGAACACGGCCGTTTCCTTCGATCCCGGAATTGTGGCCGCACCACCAATCACGAAAATCTTGTCGTTCACTACTGCCGCTAATGCCGAACCGCGCTTCGTTGGCATTGAGGCGAGAGCCTTCCAAGTGTCGCCAGCGGGATCGTATTCCCATGCATTGTTGATCGGCACCCAAGCCGGAGGGCCTGATTCCGGCGATACGAAACCTCCAAAAGCGTAAATCTTGTCGCGATAGGTGGTGAATGCGACATGGTGCGAAGGCAGCGCCATGGGCTTCTTCTTTGTCCATTGATCGGCGGCGGGGTCATATTGGTAAACCATGCCGATAGGTTTCCAGACAGGAGCGAGTCCCGCGAAGACGTACATCTTGCCTCCCGCTGCAGCGCCCGAAATCTCCTCAGCGGGCTGGGGAAACGGAGCCAGCTTCGACCATTTCCCCTGGGCGTAGGCGACCGCCGTTGCCAACATCATTCCCACGATTACCGTAGCGAAGTGGAGGCGCGCCGATCTGGATAACCTGGGCATCGTTCTCTCTTCCCTGAAATTAGCGCAATTCTCCCTTGCGATTTTACTGCAGCGTTGTTTCGCGGCTCGAGGCGTGGCTACCAGATCACCTTCAGCGCAAACTGAATCTGCCTTGAAGTGGTTGCCGTCGTATCCAGCAGACCTGCGCTGCCCACGGAGTTCCCACTTCCATCAAAGACCTGGTTGTTGGATGTCGGTGGATTGAAATTGGTGTGATTGAAGATGTTGAAAGCTTCCATTCGGAACTGAACGTTTATCCGCTCTGTGATGTGGTTGTTCTTAAACAAAGACAAGTCAAAGTTGACCAAACTCGGGCCCACGACGCTGTTTCGACCCCCATCACCCAGCAGGTTCGCACAAGTTCCGGGGATGCCGGGATTGCCTGGGACAAGGGGCGTAGCGGCGACGAAGCCGACCGGCTGACATCGCGTCGCGATGTCGGGTGTAGCCTGCGGAAGCGCAAAACAGTTCAGGTTCAAGTAGTTGAGACCGCCATGGACTGGGTTGCATCCATGAATGATGTCCGGAAAGTCGAAGGCGTCGGTGCTGTTGATGCCGAGCGGATCGGGAGCGATTGTCGGGGTAAAGGGCACGCCGGTACTGGCAGAGAAGATCCCGCCGAATTCCCAGCCGCTCGCGGCCCAGCCCAGGACCCTGGGTAGCTCTTTAGGGCTCGGGACTTCCCAGTTATAGCTGATGACTACGTTGTGGGTCTGGTTGAAGTCCGAAGGTCCGCGTCGAATTCTGGGGTCGAAGAAGGGCAGGCTGGAAAGGCCGTTCCGAAATTGGTCGCCGTCGGTGGATCCTGAAGCAGTATCAATGGTTCTTCCCCACGTGTAAGAACCTTGCCCGGAGAGGCCATGGCTGAATCTCTTTTGTACCTGAACTTCTAAAGCGTGAAAGATGGCGTCAGAATTCCAAAGGGTGGCCGGTACGCGGCCAAAGTTGGGGTTGATCCTACTGGTGGGTATGGGAGCGGCCTGAGTGCCAGTTGGTAAGAAGCCCACGACACATGGGTTCCCTAGTCCGTCTGGTCCGCAGGGCCAGAGGTATCCCTCCCGGGTCTTGGTCAGCGGTAGGACGATCGAGGAATCATCGGTCTGCATCAGGTTGTGCACCGCACGCGAGCCCACGTAGGCAATCATCGCAGTAGTGTTCGAAGCAATTGCGCGCTGGATATTCAAGTTCCATTCCATTACGTAATTGCGCTTGGGTTTCTGATCGATGAAAGCAGCCCGCTGTGAGGTCGGATCGATCGCCAGGGACCTATACGCCGCGTTTGGGTTCGCAGAAAAGGAGCCGAAAGATCCTGGCGCCAGGTTCGAGCCGTTCACTGATTGGTAAAAGGGTACGGTTCCGTCGATCGTGTGCCGTAGGTTCGCAGGGAAAATCTGTACGTCGAATATTCCGAAACCGCCGCGGACCGCGGTTTTGGCGTTGTTGAACGGGTCCCAGGAGAAGCCGACACGGGGCTCAAAATCGCGATGCGTTGGATTCGCAAACAGCGGCGATCGAACCACTACGGCCGGAGCGGTCAGACTTGACAGGCTGGCGAGCTTGCCGTTGATTTCGGAGGGCACGGTGGCGGTCTCATAGCGCAACCCCAGATTCAGCGTCAGATTGGGGCGCATGCGCATGTCATCATTCAGGTAGAGGCCAAAGAGCGTCTCTCGCATCCTGCGCGGCGATAATGTACCGGCAGCGTCAGCGATAAGAGAGTTAGGATTGTTGGTAAGAAAGTCCGATAGAGAATTGAACTCAAAGTCTCCACCAGGTTGGGAGGGGGTGGATTGATTGTCTATGATTCGTTCCACATTCCCGCCGAATTTCAAGCTGTGGACACCCGTGACGAGGAATATGTTGTCGTAGATTTGCCAAGAGTTCCAGTTATACTCCGCCGGTTGCTGGGTACTAAGGCCACCACTAAAAAACGTCAGTCCGGGCACACCGATAAACCCCACGGTGTCTCCCGGAACGTATCCGAGACTAGTATCTGCCGCCAGCGGATTGATCGCTGTGCTGCCCGAGGGAGCGGCGGCAAACTCGCGGTGATAACCCAGCCGGAAAGAATTCATCAGGGAAGATTTAAAGATGTGGTTTTCTTCCAGGTTAACTAGTTGCCGCCTGGTCTTGGTGAAGATAAGTTTGTTATTAAATTCGTCGTTCTGCGAGGACGGAGAGCTGTCGTACATGTAGCCGCCGGATAGGTTGTCCTTGTCTGAGAACTTATGGTCAACCCGGGTCGTGAAGTAATTCTCAGTGACAATTGCGGAACCGGCAAAGGTGAAGATGCCGGTGTCACCCGTGCCAGGTTGACAAGTGGAGAACGGGCAGATGAGACCCTGGTTGGGCAGGGGATAAAAATTCAGGTACGGTTTCACAAAAGGGTTCACGCCGACGTTAGTCGTGGTCGAGCAATCAGGAGCATTGCATAGCAGTCCATTGCGGGCAGCGGGTGAAGGTACGTTGTCGACCATGCTCAAACCCAGCGACTGACGTAGTCCTTCGTAGTCACCGAAAATGAACGTCTTATCTTTCTGAATAGGTCCTCCCGCCGATACGCCGAATTGATTGCGTCGAAAAGGGGCGATCTTCGGTCCGTCAAAAAAGTTCCGGGCATCGAGCGCGCTGTTGCGCAGAAACTCATAAGCGCTGCCATGAAAACGATTGGTCCCGGAGCGAGTGATGGCGCTGATCACACCGCCTGCGGTTCTACCGTACTCAGCGCCTTGGTTGGTGGTTAAAACAGTGAACTCCGAGACTGCATCTACCCCGAGGTTGCCACCCAGAATGCTGCCCGGGGCCTGGTTGGTGTAGTCGTTGATGCTGATCCCATTCAGGAGGTAATTGTTCTGCTGGGGACGTCCGCCGCTGACCGACAACTCCACCCCAAATCCACGGCCCAGCCGGTCGGTGCTGGAGACGGGCGCCATGACATGTATCGCAGAAACACCGGGCTGCAGTTGGGCTAAATCAGTCCAGGACCTTGCATTAAGGGGCAGCTCGACGATGGTTTTCGAGTCGGTGACACCACTGATGGTTGACGATTCCAGTTGCAAGTCGGGCGGCAGATCCTTGACCTCCACCCGTTCGCTGATCGTGCCCACCTTCATGGTAACGTTTGAAACCAGCTGTGCGCCTACATTCAGAATGATTCCGTTCCGAATCGCCGTTTCAAAGCCCATCGCCGTAACCGTCTGCTGATAACTACCAGGTAGCAAGTTGGGTAGGCTGTAAAGCCCCTGGCTGTTGGTGGTCACGCTGGTAGCGACATCTGTCGCCAAATTTCTCAAGGTCACCGATGCATTGGCGATTGCCGCTCCAGAGTTGTCAACAATGGTGCCGGAAATGGTGCCTCCTACCACTTGCGCCGGGAGAGGGCTGGAATTGAAAGCACCTAGAAGAAGTAGCAGCGCTGCCGAAAGACAGACGACAAATTTCCTGGAGTCATTCGCGGAACCCATTGCCCACCTCCTGAACTCTGCAGGCTAGAAAAACCGGGCTGCGTTCGTTCCGCAGATTTGATCCAGGTTCTGCGGAAGATTCTTCGTGTAGGACGGGAAGGAAGTATAGATGAGAATATTAGACCTGCAACAAGAAAATGAACATGTTCTGGCTTTCACAGAGCTATGATTCTATACCCTCCACGTCAAAAGTTAGCCCGTATTGCCACGACGGGCAAGATGGTCATCCACTTAGTTACGACTGTACAGAAACCGGTACCTCGGAATCGATTTCCTCAAGGCGCCTCCTTTTCGGTTCGACCCCGAACAACAGGACGACCAGGATTTGCACGACAAGAAGCCCGATAAGGAATCCTACGACGCCGCCGACGCCATAGGATCGGAACAGAGCGACCACGATGAAGGGCGTCAGAATTGTCGCACCGCGCCCGAAAGTATTGCAGATGCCAGAGGCGCGCATGCGAACTTCGGTCGGGAATAATTCCGGGATGTAAACCGCAAAAAGGAGTGTGACGAGGACGTAGATCGGTATCATCAGAAGGAAACCGGCCATCTGCAACGCGGCAGGATGCTTGGTGAAGGGATAAATGCTGCCGATCACGATGGTAAGCACGGAGGCGCCTACGATGGATGGTTTCCGTCCCCACGAATCAGCCGTAAGTGCGCCGAGTGCCGAACCTAGTGGCGCGCCCAAAGAAATGACCAAGGAATATCCAAGCGACGAAGCAATGCTGAATCCCTCTCGCACAAAGAAGGTCGGCAACCAGGTGACAAATCCAAAGACCAATGTGTTGACGACGATGAGCGTAATAGCACCCACTATCATTCGCGGCAACAGCACGGGACCAAGTAGCGAGCCGAGGCCGCGGGTATGGACGAATGGTGGTGAGGGGGCGGGTGGTGGAAGCAGAGTGTGATCGCGGGACGCTTCCCGTTCCGCAGCGGACAAGATAGCGTCAGCCTCTTCGGTGCGCCCAACCGACTCCAACCAGCGCGGGGATTCCGGCAGCGCTTTTCGTAAGTACCAGACAACCATAGCGCCCAGCCCGCCGAGTGCGAACATGGCGCGCCAGCCGAAGCGCGGAATGATGAGCGTCCCCAGGAGTGCAGTCACCGGAGAGCCGCTGACCACAAAGACCGAGATCCAGCCCAGCCATTTCCCGCGGGTTTGCGGGGGAACAAATTCCGTCATAGTCGCATATCCGACAACGTTCTCGGCGCCGAGCCCTATGCCCATAACGAACCGGAGCAATATCAGTATCCGCATCGAGGGCGCGAAGGCAGCCGCAATGGACGCAATCCCGAAGATCGCCAGGTTTGCTTGATAGGTGAAGCGACGGCCGTAGCGGTCGCCAAGGAAGCCGGTCAAGAATGCCCCCAACATCATGCCCACAAATGTTACGGAGATGAACTCCGCATTCTGGTGCATCGTGGAAAAGCCGCTGTGCAGCGTGGCGCCGAGAACCGTTGCGGCTACGTAGATGTCAAAACCATCGAAGAACATGCCGATGCCGATCAACCACATGATGCGGCGGTGGAAGGAGGAAATCGGCAGCCGGTCAAGACGAGCGCCTGCGTTCACAGTTGCGGCCAGTTCATTTCTCCTTTGCGAGCAGGGCGATGCTCCCGGCAGTCAAAGCTTCAAGTGCCGCGTTGCAGTTCTGGTCAAAAGATTTCTGTTGGGCGGCGAGAAAGAATTCCTTGCAGCGTCGAACCGCAGCTGGATCGAGCCGAAGAATTCGCTCGACCAGAGCATCAGCTTCACTCGACAAACGATCGATTGGGCAAACTTGTGAGATGAGGCCGATCTCGAGCGCGCGTGCGGGGCTTATGGGATCACCCAAGAGGACAAGTGGAAAGGCAAATCGCGGCAACGCATACTCACCCAGGTAGGCCATGATCGCCGCAGGGGGAAGACCGGAGTGCATCTCCGGAAATCCTAGGCGGGCGCGCTCTGCCACCAGAGCAAAATCACACAGGATCGCGAGTCCGAAACCGAAGCCGAAAGCGTCTCCCTGAACCTCTGCCACGCTGATCAAGGGTGAGGTTCGCAACAAGCGCTTGACCTCGATGATACGAGCCGCCTCGGAACGGATAGCCGCAGCGTCACGGCCGGCGCGCTCTCGGCCCGTACAGAAAACTTTGCCTCGGGCACGAATTCGTAACACTCGCGCTGCAGCGTGAGATTTTTGGTGTTGAAGCTCGGCCAGCATCGCGTCGAACATCCGGCCTCTGACCTGGTTGCCGTCGTCGGCGTCATCCAGGGTGAAGGTGACGACATCGCCTGTTCGTTCGATAATCAATCCTGGTACGCTGGAGTCAGACAAGTCGGGTTCCTCAGACGACACGCGGCAACGCTATACAAGGGACACAAGCCGTGTCAACAAGCGGACTGTTTCTTGCATCGATAAAGATGCATTACTGGCTGCTCGAAGACGAGCGTATATATTGACAATTCCGCTGCGGTTGTAACTAATATTTGAAAGTCACCAGTGTTTTAAGAAACGGTCGCGCAAGGGAATGTGATTCCTCTATGGAACAGAATCGCAGGAATTTTGTCCGGGAAGCAGAGGCCGGTAGCATCACCTCCGGTGCCAAGGCTGGGACCGCGCGCCCGCGTGGCATGGCGCGCAGTCTGACCTTGCTGACCATGCGTCGTTACGGGCAATACCGTCTTGGAATCAACACTGACAAGGGTATTCTGGATGTGGCAGAGGCAGGCAGACTGTTGAATATGTTCGCGCCCGCCACTATCGACGATCTGCTTCAGGATGAAGATGGTCCGAGCCTGAATGCCCTAGTGGATGTGGGTCTCACGTCGAAGGCCGCACACGGTGCCTTCATCAGGGAAGAAGAAGTTGAATATGGACCTGTCGTGACGCACCCCGAGAAGATAGTGTGTGTGGGTCTCAATTACAGGCGGCATGCAAAAGAAGTCAACCTGCCGATTCCAAACCAACCAGTTCTTTTTAACAAATACAACAATGCGCTCAGTCCTCACAAGGGAGCCATCAAGCTGCCTCTCGGCATTGCTCGCAAATTTGATTACGAAGTCGAGCTGGTAATCGTGATTGGCAAAACGGCAAAAGATATCGGCGACGCAGACGCGCTTTCATATGTCGCGGGCTATTGCACAGGCAATGATTTCAGCGCGCGCGACCTGCAGTTCGACACCGGCGGCCAATGGATGGTCGGCAAAACACCCGATCTGTTTGCCCCTTTGGGTCCGTATCTGGTCACCGCCGACCAGGTGAATCCGGACAGGTTGAAGATCGAGTGCCGAGTGAACGGCGAGATTCGCCAGTCCTCCAACACCGATGACTTCATCTTCAGTACTGCGCAGATCGTAAGCTACATTTCCCGCCACATGACGCTGAAGCCCGGAGACGTAATCTTCACTGGAACGCCGCAGGGCGTGATTCTAGGTTATCCAAGGGATAAGCAGGTCTGGCTGAAGGCCGGCGACAAAATCGCCTGCAGTGCGGAAAGACTGGGCGAGTTGAGATTCGAATTGATTTGATGGCCATCCTTCTGGACTGTGATGCCGGGGCGGATGTATAGTGAGCCTGCCTATTTTGTGAACTTGTTCGCTTTTCACTGGAGTCGTCCCGAGCGGACTGGACCTAGGCCATGGATACCAGGTTCATTGGTAAACCGCATGAGTGGGCCCCGCGGCGTGTCTACAGCCAGACGGGAGCGGATTGGCAACATCGTGTCGACTTTGACCGTTTGCGCAAAGATCGCTTGCAGCGCCTCAAGGAGCAGATGGATGCTCGTGATTTGGGGGCGTTAGTGTTGTTTGCGGGCGCGAATATTCGCTACGTCACGGCTTCCTATCAGGGCAATTGGAAATACAACATCAACATCCGCTATGCGGTACTCCCGAACGGCGCAGAGCCAGTCCTTTTCGAGACCGCGGGATCAGACTTGCACTGCGCCGAGATTGATCTTCCCTGGATGGAAGGCCGTATCAATCCGGCTATCACATGGCAATGGGCCGAGGGCGCGGTCCCGGTCATGGCCAGCAGAATGGCGCAGAGTGTCGTCGATGTCCTGGAGGCCCACGGTGTGCGCAAAGAACGAATTGGAATCGACAACTTCGATTGGCCGGCGCTGAAAGCCTTCCAGCAATGCGGCCTTGACATCACCGATGCCTGGCCCGCGGTATCTGCAGCACGCGTCATCAAAACTCGCGACGAGATCGAATTATTAAAACAAGCATCCAGCATTGGCGATGCCGCGATGTGGCGGATCAAATACGAGTGGCTGAAGCCGGGCGTCCGCGAACGGGAGATTGAGGCCAAGGTGCACGAGTTCATGCTCGAGCGCGGTTGCGAAATCATTTATGACATCATCGTGGCCTCAGGTGGAAATACCAGTCCATATCGCCGCTGGGCGACGGACAAGATCATTCGCCAGGGCGACCTGGTGATTGTGGACATCAATGCGGTCGGACCTTCTGGATATTTCATTGACTTTGTGCGCTGTTTTAAGTGCGCGGCGAAGATGAACCAGCAGGAAATCGACCTGTATCGAGAAGTCTACGACTCCATGTATGCGGGATTGGAAAAGCTGCGTCCCGGCAACACGACCGCCGACGTGGCGGCGGCTTTTCCCGTGTACGACGATGACAAATACGGGACGGTCACGTTGCAGCAGTTTGCCCACAGCATCGGCTTGACTCTCTATGAGGGCATGTGGATTTCGCGTGCGTATTCGCTCAAGTTCCCGGCTGAAATAAAAGAAAACATGTATTTCGCCATCGAGACTTTCGCCGGACATCCCGGCCTGGAGCAGACTACCCGGCTGGAGGAAAACGTTCTGGTTTCGGGCAAAGGTCCGGTCGTGTTCACACTCATGGAGCATATGCAAGAAGCGATGAGATCTTAGGCATGGGGCAAACGCTGGTCAGTGTCGCGGACTCCGCGTTTCCAAATCTCGACCCGGCTCAGGAGGTGCTGGCGAAGATCGGCGCCTACATACGGCTCGCGGAGGAACCCACGCCCGATAGCATCATGAAAGTAGCGAGGCAAGCCGACGCTGTACTCGTCACCTACGCCAAAATCACAGGTGACATGATCCGGCAAATGAGCCGCTGCCGCATCATTG
>JABCYV010000203.1 GCA_013290025.1 Acidobacteriota bacterium | reverse complement strand
GCAATTCCGTTCGATCCATTGACCAGAAGATTCGGAATGCGCGTGGGTAGAACACTGGGCTGGGTGTTGGAGTCATCGTATGTTGGCTCGAAGTCCACCGTATCTTTTTCGATATCGGCGTTGAGGTCCTCTGCCATGCGCGTGAGTCGGCACTCGGTGTATCGCATGGCCGCGGGAGGGTCATCGTCGACCGATCCGTAGTTTCCTTGACCATCAACCAGCGGGTAGCGCAACGAAAATGGCTGGGCCATCCGGACCAGCGCGTCATACAACGCAGAATCGCCGTGCGGATGGTATTTGCCCATGGTTTCGCCCACTACTTTGGCGCACTTTACGTACCGGCGATTGTGCAATAGACCCGAGTCGTACATGTGGTAGAGAATGCGCCGGTGCACCGGCTTCAATCCGTCGCGCACGTCAGGCAGCGCGCGCCCGATAATCACCGACATCGAATAGTCGAGATACGACCGACGCATCTCCTCTTCAATGTTGACCGGTTGAATGCTCAGCGCGCCGGGACCACCACCGTCTCCAGGAGGTGGAGGAGTTAGGGGAAGTTCAGGATTCTGGTCGTCCGCCATATAAAGCCTTCAGCTCCTAATCGCTCGTTCGAATGCTCACCAAGAGATAAAACTGCGCGCGGATTGCATGTCCGCGAGAACTATGTAAATCCATGCATTTACAGCAGGTTACATCACCTTAAGCGATAGCAATATTATACCATCGCGGGGTCGATCTTTGGGACGGAATCAGGCTTGATACGCTGCGGCAGCAATGCGCAACGCTACGGAGTAGATCATGACAGGAAGCCGGCCCGTTTTAGGGCCGAGTAATTACTTCATTTGCCGCTGAAGGTAGCACGAACTTCACTCCGCGTTCCTGGTTCAGTCGGAGAGTGCCGGGCACATCCAAATCGGCAAGCTGGATTTTCTTGTTCCACGAACCGCTGCTCCAATAGTCCGCGCTCGAATACATCACGGTACCCACAATTGTGTAGCTGCTGACCTCTTCTTTGCGCCCGTCGCGAAACAGCAATACAGCAGGTGGAAGATCGCGCGCCTTCTGTACCTCGCCACTATGGGCTGCCGCCGACCGCGAATTCGATTGCTTGGCGTAATCCGGTAGAGCGGGCTGCCCATGAATTCCATCACTCTCCGCGCTCGTAATTCGCGCGTAGTGGTCGCCCTGCCATTCGATCAAGAGCGCTTGCGGAGGAGCCGGTGGCGGTTCGGCGGCAGGTGGCGCAGTGGGTACCAGCACCACTTGGGGCGTCGGTGCCTGTATCACATCCGATTCAGGAAAGTAGTCAGAATAGAAGTATGGAATCGCGAAAGCAGTCCTTGGCCGAAAGGCCTGATTCACATGCAGGTGCGCGAAACCGCCTCTGCCGCCGTGTCCGGAAGAAATATTCCCCGCGCCCGCAGGACCGCGCATTTGCGCCGTGAGAGGCGGTATTGAAACCGCCGCTCCCAGCAACGCGATCACAAGCCGGCCATGCATGTCATTAGTTCGCCGAGTTCTTGGAGGTACCCGGAGGCAATTGGAAATCAATGCCTCGATCGTCATTCTCTTTGGCCGTCGCACTCAGATCCAGCTCAGCCAGGGCCACCTTGCGACGGTGTCCAGGCGTCAAGTCATAGAGCGTGTTTCCTACGATGGCATAGTTAGAAACATCTAGCCTTTGACCGTCTTTGAACACCAGCGTTGTCTGAGGCTGATCTTCGGCAGGGGCTGGCGCAGCATCCGCTGGCGGATCAGGTTGGGAAGTTCCTCCGCCACCTGCGCTTTGCGCATAGCGGTTTCCCCTTACGACAGGGGTTCCCGGACCGCGTCGATCAAAGATTGTAGGTCCGCCTCTGTAATCTTCTTGATCCGCAGAGTCGTCCTCGACTCCTGGGTCCACCACTACCGGATAAGGAACCGCATAGACGGCGCCCCCCACCGAACCAAAATCGTGGCGGCGGTGATTACGCCCAGATCGCACCCGGTTAGGGTTCGACGGAAACAACGGATTAATGCAGCAGTTGGGAAAAGCTGGAGTACCGTTAAACCCATTTGCCCCAAGCGACGTTACGCTTGGCCGGACTCCGGGTGTGGGATTAGTGTGTCCACCGAAGCCTATCGATGTCACTGAGGGCGGCGTGCCATTGATTTGCGCATGCCCACCAAAACCTATGGAAGTCACTGACGGCGGTGCGCCATTGATTTGCGCCGAAAGCCCAGGCACAAATGTCAGAGCACCTATAACCAGCGCGAGAACCGCTATTCTTGAGGGATTCAGCCGCCGCACCCACGAATCATACCCCAGTTCTTTGAACATGGCCCACTCTCCTCGGCGGCGACAAAACGGCCTAATTATTTAGAATAGTGTAACCCCAAGTTAGATGCGTTTTATTGCTGTAAATTCGTTCTCGGATGTCGAAAGTTTCAGTTCTCCACTGTGCCTAAGTCGCTGAGTGGATTCGGGAATGAAATCCGCTCACCAGTAACCCACACGCGGTGACCGACGTTATCCTCGTGCTGTTCGCGCCAGCTCCCAAACACACCACGAAGCGTTTGCGATGCATAACCCCCAAGCGCAGGCCAACACCAGGTTCCGCTTGCCAGTCTCCAGGAGATCCGCCAAAACTCCAGCCACAAACACGAACAGGAACGGCACCGCCATGAGTTGAAACCCGAGCCCCGGATAATTCGTCATGCCTAGTCCCAAGATCAACAGCAGCGCTGCCACCAGAAGCGGAGCCGTGTTGCCGAAGTACCGCGCTCGAGACCAACCCAGGTAGATGACGAGGGCCAACGGCACGGCTACGATTAGCGCTGGGCTGCTCTCTGCGAGTTGGATAAGTATCTGCTGATAAGTCCTCGGCTCAGCAAATGCTCGCCAGCTGATCCCGAGAAAATTGGCGTGTCGGATCCCTTGCCAGAAAACGCTGGGATGGAAAAAGTATGACGCGTACAAGAGCAGAAGGCCGATCCCGCATGAGGAGGCCCAGATCACGGCTGCAGCGACTCGACGCGCCGGCGCGAGGTACAGCATGAACGCGAGCGCGAGCGGAACGACGACGATCAGCGAGAACTGTGACCCGATCGCCAGCGCCAGAGAGAGCCCGAGCAGCAGTATGCGCCGCCAGTTCCACAAGACCACTTCGCGAGGCGCGTAAAGCGTGTGAGCAGCGGCGATCGCGGTAAAAACCGCTCCGAACGCTCCCCATGCGGCCCCGATTTCCGGAGACGCGGCCCAGACCGCGCTGCTGCGAATAATTCCCGGCGCGAAGCAATACAAGGCCAGGGCAATGTAGCCTCCGGCGTCGCCGTAGAGCCGGCGCGATACATACCATAGCGAACCGCCCAACAAAACACCGAACAGCAGGTACGGCGCTCGCGCCAGCCAGCCCACAAGCTGCGCCGATACTTGCTGGCCGGGCCAGATCGCAAGCGGCGCCGAGGCCACCAGATACCAGAGCGGCGAATGGTTCGGATCATAGCCATCGTCCTGTTCCAGTCCGAGTGGTACATCGCCCGCGGGGATAGACGTACCAGCGACAGGGCCTCCACTCCACTGTCGTACTCCTTCCACTAGGCGGATTTCGTCGCCAGGGTCCCACTCGTTCCTGCTTATCCCGCGGCCCGCCAGCCAGGCGCACTCCGCCAGAAATATCAGCAGTAGCAGTCCCGCAAGAATTTGCGGCCGGCCAAAGCGCTCGCGAGTAAAAAATCCTCCCATGGACAGAAGGCGAGTGTTTTACCATGTTCGGGGACGGTTCCGGAAACTTCTCCATGGACCCTGTCGGTGCGGTTTGGATGCTGGCCAATTCTTTCCGACGCCATCCCGAGCGCGGCCGGTTTTCAGACGGGGCGAGAGCCTGCCCTGAGCGATGTCGAAGGGGATCTCGCGCGCATCGTCCTGGCACTTCACTGACGACATGCACTCGATGAACAAACCAGAAGGCGAACCAACCCCCTCACCGGACGCAACCACCCCAAACATATATCCAACTCATTCCGCGTCACCATTAATCATTGGTCCGGATGGCCTGCGTCCGGTGTGGCGATTCGCGATGTACATCGTGCTCTGGAGGGCACTGCAATTTCTGCTGGGCGTATTTCTCCACCACCTGGGCCCGCATGTGCATCCTGCGATCTGGCTCGACTTGATCGAGGAATCGGGAAGGTTTGTAGCGGTTGCGCTTCCCGCACTTGTGCTGGGTCGGCTTGAGCGACGGACATTTGGCGCTTACGGTCTGCCACGGCGCGACGCATTCGGCGGACTATTTTGGATCGGCGCCGCCTGGGGACTGGCTGCGATCACCCTCTTACTCCTGGTCTTGCGTGGCGCTGGCGCATTCTATTTTGGCCGCCTCGCCCTGCACGGTCCACGCATCCTGAAGTTTGCTCTGTTTTGGGGAGTGTTCTTCCTTATCGTTGGGTTCTTCGAAGAATTTCTATTTCGAGGCTATACGCTTTTTACTGCTTCGAGTGCAATCCACTTTTGGCCAGCCGCGATTCTGCTTTCAGCATGGTTCGGAGCCGTACACCTCGAGAATCAAGGTGAAAATCCAATTGGGGCGCTGGCAGCTGGCGTCATTGGTTTATTTTTCTGCCTCACCATCCGGCGCACCGGCAATCTGTGGTTTGCCATTGGATTTCATGCGTCCTGGGACTGGGCGGAGAGTTACCTTTATTCCGTTCCCGATAGTGGAGGGACGGTCCCCGGCCACTTGTTGAGTTCTTCTTTACGCGGCCCACTCTGGTTGACCGGAGGCCCGGTCGGCCCCGAAGGCAGCGTGCTCCTGTTTGTGCTTATCGGACTACTGTGGGTGGTGTTCGACCGCGTCTATCCCGGAGGTCGAGTATGCGGGGGGACGTAATTCTCCTGCCGTCATCCTCAACCCACTGTCATCCTGAGCGGAGTATGCCCGTTCGTGCACGAATGGGCATATGGAGTCGAAGGACTCCTGCGTTTTGATGTCGGCCGCATACCTAGAGGAGTTTCCACTCCTGCCCCTGACTTAGCCGGCAGCCGCCTTTGGAAAGGCAAACAACACGCGCGCTCCCCAGCGCAGAATTCGCCAGCCGGCGGCCGCTCCGATCAGGATCGTCCCGAGCCACAGCAGAACCGTCGGCAGATAGAACAGGAATGATGCCATCGACGCGGCGTAGTCGCCAACGCTGTCCAGTCCCTGCCGCGCCGCGAGTTTGAGCTGATACAGCGGACGCCAGTGCAACCCGAACACTTGCGCTTCCTCCTCGGCCCGCAGCGAGACCGTGATGGCCACGGTTTCCACTTGCTTGGACAGCGCATCGAATTCGGCCTGCTGCTGCTCGATTTCGCCACGAACTCCATTCAGCTTGTCGCTGACCTCAAGTGTGTCTTTCACGGTCGAGGCCCTTTTCAGGATTGCCAGGTACTGCTCTTCCTGCGCTCGCAAATTGCGCAAACGTGCTTCCTTGTCCACATAGTCCTTCGTCACATCTTGAGCCTCCATGCGGTCGCTCTCTACTCGAAGACCGAGTTTCCGAATCTCCGACCGCGCTTCCTCAAACCGCGTTGCCGGGACACGGAGAGTGAGCGACGCACCAACCGCGTCTTGGCCACCACTTATCTGAGAGCTCACCAGGAATCCACCCATGTGTTCTGCGAGTTGCTGAACCTTCTCGGCGACAGCCGCGGGGTTTTTCACAACGAGATCAATGGAACTCGTGCGCACCATCTTGCGATCGGCGAGGGCGCTTTGCGGAGGAGAAATGTAGGCCATCATGGCTGCCTGTCTGACAACGCCAATTTCATCCCCACGAAGCCCGCCAGGAACACCCGCGACCGACCGCCCTTCGCGGTGAGGCACCAGCCTTGCCTGTCGCCACAGCGAAATCGGCTCCCAGGCCACAGCATCCAACCCGGTCGCGCGCTGCGAACTGATTTCTCTTGCATTCTGCTGCGGCTCAATAGCGCCGATGTAGAGGGCGACAACACCCGCCATGATCAACCATCCCGCCTTGACCCACTTTCGGCTTCTTCGCCAAAACGATCCCCAGACGATTTGCATGGTGACCCTCCTGCTATTTGAGATTAGAGCCGTGCGGCAGCAATTTTGTTCCCAGACCGGAGACGAAGGGAGAACGTGAAATCAGATCAGCCTTGCGGGAAAAACTAAAAGGCGGCGTTGACGCCGCCCTGTGAATTGATTCTGATCCGTGCGAATCGCGCAGATCCGTGGCCGGGTATGCCTAGATATCCAAATTCTTCACATCCAGCGCGTTGTCTTCGATGAACTTCCGCCGCGCTTCGACGTCCTCGCCCATCAGGGTAGTGAAGATAGTTTCGCATTCGGCGAGATCTTCGAGCTTCACCGATAGCAGGGTACGCCGGTCGGGATCCATGGTGGTTTCCCAGAGCTGCTGCGAGGTCATCTCGCCCAAACCTTTGTAGCGCTGAATGATGTAATCCTTGCGGCCCTGCTCCAAAACGTAGTCAAGCAGGTCGCGGGCCGTCTCCTTGTCCACCAGTTGTGGCTCTGCCGCTTTTTTCTTTGCCACAATCTTAGTTGGCATTTCCTTCGCCGTCTTTTTCTCGGCTTTCTCAACATCCTCGCCTTCAGCTTCGCTTGCCTCTTCCGCATCACCATTTGACGAGGCAGCAGCTCGCCCGATCGTCTCCACTACGAACGGCGGTTCCATATAAGGCTCGATCTGCTTGAATTTTGAGAGGAGCTGGCGATACTCGGGTGTGGAAGCCAGCTCCCAGTTGATAACATGCTCTGCGCCCTGCGAATTGACGTAGCGCACTTCCCATAGATTGTGCTCTTCGTCGAACCGGCTTTCCACTTCCTTGAACTGGCGTTCCTTTTGCTGCTTCTTCAGTTCTTTCTCCAGTTTCTCGATTTTCCTCGACGGCGTATTCTTATCGCCTTCAAAGTCAGCGCGCTTGGAGAGGTCGAGCTTGGGCAGCAACTCGGTCACACGCTCGTCGCGCAGACGTTTGTCCAGCTTGTCGGAGAAAGAGAGATATTCGTTAAGCACAGTGATAAATTTGGCTAGCGCCGGGCCTTCCAATTTTGCCGCGCCCTCGCCATAGCGGACGATCAAGCCCTCCGACGCGCGTTTCACCATGACTTTCACGAAGTCGCGGTCGTTCTTGATGTACTGATGCGACTTGCCCTTCTTAATCGAATAAAGCGGCGGCTGGGCAATGAAAACATTGCCGCGCTTGATCAGCTCCTGCATGTGGCGGAAGAAGAATGTAAGCAGCAAAGTGCGGATGTGGCTTCCATCCACGTCGGCATCCGTCATCAGGATAATCTTGCCGTAACGCAACTTAGATGCGTCGAAGTCTTCTTTTGAAATACCGGTACCCAGCGCCGTGATCATGGCGCGGATTTCCTCGTGGGCCAGCATCTTGTCGTAGCGCGCTTTTTCGACATTCAGGATCTTGCCCTTCAGCGGCAGGATCGCCTGAAAACGCCGGTCGCGCCCCTGCTTCGCCGTACCCCCTGCCGATTCACCCTCCACCAGGAACAGTTCACACCGGTCTGGCTGCCGTTCAGAACAATCTGCTAGTTTACCGGGCAGGCCACCGCCATCGAGGGCTCCTTTGCGCCGTGTGAGATCGCGAGCTTTCCGCGCGGCCTCGCGCGCCCGGGCTGCGTCAATGGCTTTGTTGATAATCTTTCTTCCGACCGTTGGGTTCTGCTCGAAGTATGCTCCCAGGCGCTCGTTCACAAATGCCTGCACGATACCCGCGATGTCGGAATTAAGCTTGCCCTTGGTCTGACCCTCGAATTGCGGCTGCGGCAGCTTCACGCTGATCACCGCGACCAGTCCTTCGCGGACGTCATCACCGGTCAGATTTTCTTTGACATCCTTGAACAGCCCCATCTGCTGTCCGGCGTAATTGATAGTCCGCGTCAGCGCCATGCGGAAGCCAGAAAGATGCGTCCCGCCATCGACGGTATTGATGTTGTTGGCGAAGCTGAACACGGATTCAGAATAGCCATCGTTGTATTGCATACCGATTTCCATAACTACGCCGCTGCGTTCGGCTTCCATGTAGATCGGTTTGTCGTGCAGAATCTGTTTGCCGCGGTTCAGGTGCTTAATGAACTCGGCGATGCCACCGTTGTACTTGAATTCGACCGTCTTGGGCTCGCCAGATTTGGCGTCGGTCGTGCGCTCATCAGTGAGCGTGATCAGCAGGCCCTTGTTCAGAAATGCCAGCTCGCGCAGACGCTGTGCCAGCGTGTCGTAGTTATATTCCGTGACCGTCAGAATGCTTTTGTCGGGCAGGAAGTGAACTTTCGTCCCCGTCTTTGCTTTGACGGCCCCGGTTTTCTTCAGCTTGCTGGTCGGTTCGCCTTTGGAGTAGGTTTGCTCCCAAGTAAAACCGTCGCGCCAGATTTCCAGTTCCAGCTCTTCGCTCAGCGCGTTCACGCAGGAAACGCCCACACCATGCAGTCCACCGGAAACTTTGTAGGAAGACGTATCGAATTTTCCCCCGGCGTGCAGCGTGGTCATCACAACTTGCGCCGCGGGTATCTTTTCGCCATCGATGTCCATGTCGTCGACAGGAATGCCGCGACCGTTGTCGACCACGGTAATCGAATTATCAATGTGAATCGTGACTTCGATTTTGTCGGCGTAACCGGCGAGCGCTTCATCAACGGAATTGTCTACGACTTCGTAGACCAAGTGATGCAAACCGATCTCGCCCGTGGAGCCGATGTACATGGCGGGACGTTTGCGGACGGCTTCCATTCCGCCCAGCACTTTGATGGAATCGGCAGTGTAATCCCCGTTGCCTCCGTTGATGGCGGTGAGCCTCCCGTTCTTGTTTTTCGTTTCTACGATGGCGGCGGCGTTGAGCGTTTCTTTTGTAGCCATTCAGCTCCATGGATAGTGCCGGAATTTGGGCTTGGGCGTCGGGTTTTTTCGAAGCCCCTCAACTGACCTCAAATTACTGAAATCACTAATACTTACGGCATCAAAGGTTATGCTTTATTGTACCATACAATGACCTATTTTTCGACACCAGAACCGCCGTGGTAAACCGGTGCGTTTACAATGCCTACAGACGACCAAAAAGCAGAGATTGGCAGTTCGAGATCGGGCACCCCTGATCCTGTAATCGGCGGCGAGCCTGATAGGATTAAATCTGCAGGAGAACATCAGAACTTATGGCGGTTCCGCTTTCCCAGATGTGGACGGTCGCAAGCTACGTTATCCGGCAAAAGCTCGCCGGGCGGAAGCAGTATCCGCTGGTGTTGATGCTGGAGCCGCTGTT
>JABCYV010000202.1 GCA_013290025.1 Acidobacteriota bacterium | reverse complement strand
TGCCAGCTCACTGCGCCTAAGGAGATGAACGGCCTCCCGCCGAAACCCGATCCGATCTCCCACCTACCACGGGATCGTAGAGATCGGGCAGTTACAAGCAAGATACAAGGAGTCGATTTTCACCCCGTGTTTCAGTAGATTGCTTTTGTGGATACCGACAGCGGAGAGTTCCAGGAAAAGCGTCTGGCACATCGCGAAGAGGCGGAGAGGTTCTATGGTGCGCTTGCAGCAACCGAACAAAAAGTGCGCGTGGGCATGGAGGCCAGCGGGCAGGCACGCTGGTTTGAAAGACTGCTGATGGAGATGCAATTTGAGCTGTGGATAGGAGACGCAATGGAGATCCAGAGGAAACGAGGGCGTAAGCAGAAGACGGATCGACAAGATGCGCAGCATATTCTGAGCCTGATGCTGAAGGATGACTTTCCGCAGATCTGGGTGCCGAGCTGGGAGAACCGGGATCTACGGCAACTGCTCTGGCATCGGCACCGCATGGTGCAAGCGCGAACTCGAATCATGAACCAACTGCAAGCCGTGGCTCTGAATGAAGGGCTGCGGTGTAAGAAGAGGTTGTGGCGGGCAGGCGGACGGCAGCAACTGGAATCGTTCCGGTTGGCCCCATGGGCAAGCCGACGCCGGCATGATCTGCTGGAGTTGCTGGATCGATTGAACCCGACGATTGCGGAGTTGAGCCAGGCCATCGAACAAGAAGCCGAGAAGCACCCCGAAGCGCGACGACTGATGACGCATCCGGGCGTAGGCGCGTTGACCGCACTGGCCTTCGTGCCGATCATCGGAAACGCGGAACGTTTTTCGCGTGGGAAGCAAGTTGCGAGTTATCTCGGACTGGTGCCGCTGGAAAAATCTAGCGGGAATCGGCGGCGGCTCGGGCATATCACCAAACAGGGGAGTTCGATGCTGCGCTTCTTGCTGGTGGAAGCCGCCCAGGTCACGGTGCGCAGCCTACCGGAGTGGCGCAGCCAGTACTTCGGTCTGACGCTGCGCCGCGGACGCAAGACCGCTAAAGTGGCCATGGCGCGTCGCCTGGCGATTCGTTTGTACTGGATGTGGCGTCAGGGATGGGATTACCAGCAGTGGAGGAGTTCGGTTCGCACGCAGGACAGCCCGGAAATCGCGATGGTGCGCGGTAGAACATCGAGAAATTGATTGGGCACCCTGCTCCCTTTCCAGGGGAGTCTGAACTAGTAATCATGATCGCAGTGACGGACCGAAGAGATGCATGGGTCGGACCGAGTACCTGACCTGAAACGATTACGATGCGAGCCTGGGTTGGAAGCAGCACTTATTCGACGAGAGCGAAATGGCGCTCTTCACCGAGTGCACGCCGCAGTATGCTTCGAAAAGTGCTTGACACCGCCGACATTGTCAGAGAGGCGATTTTTTACCACTTGAGACGACCATTCGTGGACATAAGCGCGTTTCCCATTACTAATCCTCTCTGAGCCTCCTAATTCGTTCCTTGACGAGTGATTGGCGGGTAATCATACAGCGAAGTCTTCGTCAGCTACGTCCCTCGATTGACAACAGCTTAACGGGCAGTTCCCCACATCTATCGTTTATCGTTAAAAAGCTCAAGGCCGAACCCCAATGAATATCCAGTTTGACCCTATATCATGGATGTGCTGGATCACCGAAGTCGTTTCATTGCTCTCAGACGAACCAGGAAACGACGTGGATCTTCCATGGTAATGCCAAGCTTGAAGACTGGCCATGATGCCGCTCGCCGCCGATTCTGGTTGGCGATGTTGGGGTTTGTAATGGCGCTTGCGCTGCTGCCCTTTTCCTACAAAGTCGAACGTCATCTGGAGACAGCTGTTCACATCAAGGGCGGAGAATCCGAAAGAGTTTCCCTGGAACTAGCGCAGCGTTTCCAGTCTCCGTACGCCGACCGCCTGGTTCTGGTGATCAGCGGTATTCCCGATCCGGATTCAGCCAAAGGCGCAGATGCATTGGGCTTCTTAACCAGCTCATTGCGCAGTGTGCCAGGAGTGTCGGGTGCCGTCTCAAGTCTGGATTGGCCAGATCCTCTGTTCACTGGGAACAATGGCGGGGCCTTGATCATCGTCGGGTTGGACCCGCACGATGAAACTGTCGAGGCGTTGGTCCCCAAACTGAGGTCAAGAGCAGACTGGATGGAAGATCAACTTAGGTCGCAATACCCCAATATCAAACTTGAGATTACTGGTGAAACGCCGCTGGAGTTCGATCTTCGCAAGGTCAGTGCAGATGTCGTCAGACATGCCGAAGAACGAGCGCTGCCGGTGACTCTCTTTCTGCTGTTGCTGGCTTTCGGCAGCCTTGTGGCCGCGCTGTTACCGCTGGGAGTTGGAGTGCTGTCTATTTCGATGGCGATGGGTGCGGCTGCGCTACTCGCGCATTATCTGCACCTGTCGATTCTGGTGCAGAATCTGGCGACGATGCTCGGCCTTGGCTTGGGCATCGACTATGCCTTGCTGATGGTGAGCCGGTTTCGCGAAGCATTGGCCGAGGGATATGATCCCAGCCACGCTGCCGATATTGCTGCCGGGCAAGCGGGGCGGACGCTGGTAATCTCGGCCACGACAGTTGCAATCGGATTTTCAGCGCTGCTGACTGTGCCCATCAGCGAACTGCGCTCCATCGGGATAGCGGGCCTGCTGGTAACCGTTTTTAGTGTCATGCTGTGTACATTCATTCTGCCTTGGGTGCTTGGTCTGCTAGGGCATCGCATCAATGCCGCCAGAGTGCGTCTTCCAGCCAGACGAATTAAAACGCCGGAGAGCCTATGCGCGGCGAGTGAGTGGTGGGTGCGGTGGGGCAGCATCATAACCCGCCGGCCCTGGACAGCTCTGCTTGTCACTGGGATTCCGCTACTGATCCTTGCATTCCAGGCACGGAAAATCTCTCCCGGGATTCCTGACCATGACTCGCTCCCGGCCGCAGCCGAGTCGGTGCAAGCGCTGCACACGCTTCAAGGCATGGGGCGGTCGGGTATCGTGCAGTCCTTCCGACTGGTCCTGGAGTTGCCGCCGCAGGCTCCGGCGCTCTCGCCGGCTGGCTGGCTTGCCGTCAGTCGCTTGACGAAGCGCTTCCAGGGCGATCCTAGAGCGGAAGAGGTCTTATCTCTTCCGACCCTTACGGGAATGTCCGACGCTGCGGATGCCGTCGACGATGTGCCCGAGTCAATCCGCGAGAGTTTTCTTCGCAGCGATGGCCAGGCTACCTTGATTGAGTTGCTGCCAACCGCCACTCTTCCGCCCAACGAACAGATACGATGGGTACGAGAGGTGCGTTCCTCCGATGTCGCGGCGATAACCGGCGTGCCTGGCGCTGTGCTGCGCGTCGGCGGCGTTCCCGCACTCGACGCAGATTATGACTCGGTAGTAAAAGAGCGGTTGCCGAGGGTGGTTCTTGGCGTCGTATTGGGGAGCTTGCTGGCGCTCCTGATCGGGTTACGTTCACTATTTGCGGCTGTCAAAGCAATTCTGCTCAATCTGCTCTCCGTTGGCGCTTCATTCGGTGCGTTAGTTGTCGTTTTTCAGGAAGGCCACGGTAGCAAACTCTTTGGGCTCGACGGACCGACTGGCACCGTATACCCGATCGTGCCGATTCTCTCGTTTGCCATCGTCTTCGGATTGAGCATGGACTATGAGGTCTTCCTGGTCGCCCGAGTCCTCGAAGAACGGCGGCGCGGTCTATCCGAGAGATCAGCGGTCATCGAAGGCCTGGCGCGGACGGCCGGGCTCATCACGAGCGCCGCAGCAATTATGATTGCCGTCTTCACCGCGTTCACGGTGGGAAGCTTTCTGGTCGTCCAAATGCTGGGCTTTACGCTCGCCGTGGCGGTGCTCATCGATGCTACAGCGGTGCGGATGGTTGTCGGGCCGGCACTATTGCAACTTGCCGGCGACTGGAATTGGTGGCCCTTTGGCTTGGATGGGGCTCCGGCAACGTCTGAAAAGGAGCTTGTCCCATGACGGCGAACACCGGTGGATACTCCAGTGACGCACAGGGCCTTGCAAGAGCCTGATTAGGCGATGCGATTTATTTCACTTTCTCTCCTTGAGCGTGGGACGGGCTGATAGCAAAGTCCTTACGTCCAAGATTTGCCTTTCCCGAGCCCCATTCGATTACAAGAATCGAGGAGCCGGGCTTGCCCTGCAGCTTTGCCTCCACTTGCGTCGCAGACCAAACGCCGCCAACCTGCCGCAGCCCATAGTAAATGAATTCCTTCTGCTGTCCCGTCCCGCGAAGAGTCTTCACCACATGCACAGGGTACAAAATGCCGCGGTCAATCCAAGATGTTACCGAATCATAGTAAGTCCGGCCCTGAGAGCCGGATATGCTCTTAAGGACAAAGCAATCCCGTGCGCCGTATTTCTCCGGTGCCAGGAGTTCCTGATGCTTCCAGAAGAACTGGCTCTCTACCATGTCTTCATAGGAGAAGTCTGTTCCCACTAGTGGGTCGTTCCAACGTTCGAATGGCAACAAGCTAGCAGCCTTCTCGCCAGGAAGTACCGCCTCGATGGTCACGTGCCCACTCACGCTCATATGCAGAAGAAGGCTCGTCTTCTCTGAGCCAGGCCCCGAGATCTCGCATAGCAGACGCAGACCATCGGGAAACCAGTGAGCCTTGGCGACAAACTTGTGGCTCGTGCGCTTGCCATTGCCTTCCACCCGTGTGAGTCGCCCGGTCAAGCGGTAGTCCAATTTCTCAATACGCTGGCGCGAGCCAGTTAGCACAGTCTCCAGGTCAGGATTCGCCGCGAAGGCCCGCGATGGCTGCACGAGCGACAACAGCACTAGCAAAGCGATGGACGCTTGAATCGTCCCAAAGGCGCAATTCGCCCATCTGGCCTCTGGGTACCGGCCAAACTTGCGGCTGCGAGAGAGCATTACGACGCGGCGGAGAAAGGTCATAGCTATGTATACAGCCAAAGTCCGTATACGCCCATCCGACACGGTGGTGCAGAGGCATGTCCTCCCCACGATACGTGCCATGCTTGCACTCAATCAGGGGCACGGTGAGCAGGCGTTAAGAGTATTGGCGGCAAACTCGGGGTATGAATTGGCTGTCCCGCAAGCATTCGTGAACACGGAACCACCCTTGTACCCGATCTACTTACGCGGGCTGAAGTACCTACGGAACGGGCAAGGACAACAAGCCCTCGCTGAGTTCCAAGAAATGGCTTCATTTCGATGGATGAGCTACCCGCTAGGTGCGCTGGCGCGGCTGCAACTCGGGCCCGCCTACGCAATGAGCGGGGATAGAGCTAAAGCGCGGAGCGCCTACCAAGATTTCTTCACGCTCTGGAAAAGACGCGATCCCGACATCCCCATCCTGAAAG
This sequence comes from Acidobacteriota bacterium, assembly GCA_013290025.1. Taxonomy (GTDB): domain Bacteria; phylum Acidobacteriota; class Terriglobia; order Terriglobales; family Acidobacteriaceae; genus JABCYV01. Next base: position 3,968 of record JABCYV010000202.1, on the reverse strand, counting down.
AAGCCAAGGCGGAGTTCGCGAAGCTGCCACCGCGCAATTATTTCAGTTCTTACCTGAGATAGATTTCCACACCAGGCTTCAGCCCGACATCAGATTCACTTTTCAAGCCAAGGAGACCAGAGAAGCCGGAGATCCGACCCTAAATCGCTGGCAGTAGCTGAGCGTGCTCTAATCCGACACTTCTTGTATTAAATTAATTCGTTCGTATCTTTCCATCCAGCCAGTGTTGTTTATGATCCAAACCTTGCGCGTGCGCAACGACCCGAATTTGCGGTGTTTCGCGGAAAACGATGCAGACGGGCAAGGAACCCGTCAAGGCTTCCCTTCGGCTCGTTGCGCTCGACCTGTGACTGAACCCTTGCCCCTCTGCTGAAGACTCTCCGCTAGAAAACGAAGGCGCACCATCGAACCCAAAACCAAGCCTTCGGTTGACATCACAGCGCCTTCTGATGGAGGGAAAACAACAAGGAAGTGGGTAGGACATCAAGAGCAGAGACGCAACCCAGTAGGCGACAGCTCGGGCACATCTAGCGGAGGTTCCCTCGACCGAGAACTCCGCTGTTCTTTTTCATAGCTCCTCGTTATCAGATCAGGACGAAGAAGTCTTGGACTCTTCTGCTCGCGCAGCCTACTCTCAACCAGAAATTGATCATTTGCACATCAAAGAGAGCACATACGGGAGAACTTCCGAGTTAATTAGACGTCAGCCCAAGATCAACCTATCGAAACTATGAGGACGCTCGCTCTGTGCCTCCACCGCTGTTGTTCTGGTCACGCCCAATCCAAGCGAGTCTTTGCCGGCATTATCTTCGGAATCGGCATGGCCGTGGGCGCCGTGAACTTCATAGCATGGCTTTTCCCAGGAGGAGCGCGAACCGAGTCTACAAGGTAATTTGCCATGCTGTCTAACGCAGTCCTTGTCGCAATTGTCATTTTTCTGGTGCTGGCCTTTACCTTGATGGGCCAATTGCGCTTTCTCATCCCCTGGCGCGCCCTGCTCTGGCATGAATACTGGCGTGGCATCTCTTCTATTGCTTTCTGCTGTTCACCAACATCCTCGGCCGGCCCATTTGGCTCGAGCGCAAGCTGTCGCTACGCGACACCGGACGAAAACTCAAACACCTCGATCAGGAGATACATAGTGGACAAAACGAACTCTCAGCCGAAATCCTCGAACGCTTCGGTCGGCAGTGACCAGCCCATCGAAGGTCCGGAGACCAACCAGCCCTCGAACGCGTCGGAAGAATCTCAGAATCACGGTGAACCGCCCAGCCAAGCTCGACCGACTCCCGCTCCTGACCGCTCCGCGCCGCATGATGACCCGCCCCGTCACAGTCGTCGTTACTACGACGATTCTGACGACGTGATTGAACGGGTTCGGCGAGCCAGGGAAGCGTTTGAAAAAAAGGCCAATGCTTTCCAAGGGCCGGATTGGCCCTATTACGACAAACGAATCATTGTGGGCAAAAAGAAAAAGCCAACTGGCTCCGATGACTCTGCCGCAAGCCAAACCTCGCAGTCTCAAAATTCCGCCTCAACCTTACCGGTCGAACCTGACAAGGCCAAAGAGTAGTCATGCGACTTGATCTCGAATTTCCGGACGAGCGGCGACGGCCAAGGGAGTTACAAATGTCCGAGGTTCCAGTCTCAGACGGGGTGGCGGAGGTACCTCCGCCACCCCCGCCTGACGCTCTCGCCGTGCGGATGGAGCGCAATGAGGAACTGTCCAACGTGAATTCTTTTCCGAAGATTCCGCGCCCGCCGCACGAACGAAACCAAAAGCCTGTGGAGATCGCCGATCCTCCGCGCGTCGAGCGCAGGCCGCGGAGGGACCACGATCCCGGAAATGATGTCGGCATCGGCGTTCATCTTAGACCGCAAGAGATCAAAGCGTTATCCGAACTCGGGCGCTTCCGAGTTGTGGCGGTTCGCGACCTGGCCGAAACCGTCTACGGCGGCGACCGCAGCGCACTGGAGCGAGACTTGGATTACCTGGAGAAGAAAGGCATCGTGACTCTTCGCTCCGTTAACGCGCGCCGCGATGGTTCTTGGCGCCAACCGGAACGGATTCAGGTCGTCACCTTGACCCGGCCTGGCAAAAAGATGGTGCGTCAGGTCGGGACTCTACGTCAGGATCAGCAACTCTACGCCGGCCTGGTAAAGCCCCGCGAGGTTGAGCACGACACACAAATCTATCGCGCCTACCTCAAGGAAATGGAGCGGATTGAGAGCCTAAGCGGTTCGAATCCACGTGTGGTCCTCGATTTTGAAATTAAGCGCAACGTGCAACGGGCACTTTACGCCCAACGCAAAGCCGATCCTGAGCGCGACGTGAACGAGATCAAAGAGCAAGTCGCTAACGAGTTCAATCTGCCTACGTTGACAACCAAATCCAGATCCCCGATGCCCGCATCGAGTACGACCTTGACCAGGGCTCGCGCGTTGGGTCTTCCGACATTGAAGTCGTAACCGGCGCCTATCGCCCTGGCCACCTGCGGGGCAAGGCCCAGGCCGGCTTCCGACTATATGCCGGGGCCCGTGATCGGGCTCGGCTGGTCAGGGACATCGAAGACGAACATCACATGCTTCACGAGATTTTGGACCTGTAATGTCTGCCTTCGACCCCATTCCGGACATTGAGCGACTCGGCTACACTCCGAGAGAAGCTGGCTTCCTAGCGCTCGTCGCCGCGCACTCCGGCTTCTTCCTGCGTCGCCATTTCAATCATTACCTGCATAAAGAAGATGGAGGGTTGGCCCACAGTTTTCTCACCAAGGCGCTCAAGAAGAACCATGTTCAGTTGCTCCCATTTGAACAGCGGCGCTTTGTGTTTCATCTCTGCTCCCGCATCCCCTACCGCCTCTGCGGAACCAAGGAGTCGCAGGACCGCCGGATCAAGAGTGACCAGACCATCAAGACCATGTTGCTTTCCCTCGACTATGTCCTCGACCACCCCCACCAGCACTTCTTCCGGACGAAGCAGCAGAAGCTCGAATACTTTCGTGACACGCTCCACACCTCGCTCGATAAGCTGCCGAGTCTTGACCTGGTGACACCCACGGCCGGCGAGCATCGCTGCTACTTTCCGGATCGATTTCCGGTCTCGATTCTCCCTGAAACCGAAAAAGCAGCCGCGGAGGATCTCCTTTTGTTTCGTGGACGACGGAATCGAAACCCTCGGCCCGTTGTGGCGCTTCCTGCTCCGTCACGAGCAACTACTGCGTTCACTTCCTAGCTCGGAAATTGTCTATGTGGCCGAGACCAAGCGGCATTTTGTCGATGCCGGACGAATGCTCTCCCACGCTTTTCCAAAGCTCGACCCTACCACTGTTGCAGCGCGCGAGTGCCCGCGTGGCGTGCATCACTTCCTTAGCTACCTCGAAGCCCGCGAGGTTTTCGAGGAAGGTCTCGTCTCGCCGACCTTCGAAGAGTCAAACATTCTTGCTGAGGGTGCGAGTATTTACAAGACAGCCACTCACGATGATTTGGTCAATGCTTGGATGAAGGACGACATTACCGACGAGGGAATTGTCGCTCGATATTCGGAAAAACGAATCAACATTTCCATTCGTGGTTACGTCATTTCTGCCGCATTTCCCCAGAACGGCCCCAAATATCGGGGAGTGGAGTAGTTTAATGGTCCTCGTAGCATTCCTCGGGTCTAGACTCGGCTCCCAGAGTCGCAAGCCGCTACGCCACAAACAGATGCCAAAGGTGGTGGGTGGAGGACAAATTCGCAAAAGGGCGGGAACGACGCCATATAAAAGGGCGCCCCTCCGGGCCATGGCGTCGTTCCCGCCCTTTGGACTGCGTCCACGAACAGGCGGAGACGGATCAGAGTTGGATCAGCCTGGGAGACGAAGTGGATTTGACCTCGTCACCGATGAGATCCACGTGAGAACTGCGATGGATCGATTCAAGATCGAACGAGACATCAGCTCGGGGGACGAGGCGATCGCTGCTACCCT
>JABCYV010000201.1 GCA_013290025.1 Acidobacteriota bacterium | reverse complement strand
ACCTCAACGCCGATATCGAAAAAGATACGGTGGACTTCGAGCCAACATACGATGACTCCAACACCCAGCCCAGTGTTCTACCCACGCGCATTCCGAATCTTCTGGTCAATGGATCGAACGGAATTGCCGTCGGAATGGCGACCAACATTCCTCCGCATAATCTGACTGAAATCGTCGAGGCAACGATAACTCTGGTGAACAATCCAGCCACGCAGCTACCAGAGATTTTGAAAATCGTAAAAGGCCCTGACTTCCCTACCTACGGCATCATCCACGGCAAAGCGGGAATCTTCGAAGCTTACAGAACTGGCCGCGGCCGCTTCATGATGCGGGCCAAGGCAGGCATTGAGACCTTCAACAAAGATCGCCAGGCCATTGTCGTCACCCAGATTCCGTATCAGGTCAGCAAGAAGCGGCTCATCGAGCGGATTGCACAACTGGTAAACGATAAGGTGATCGACGACATTTCGGACATTCGTGACGAGAGTGATCGCGATGGAATGCGCATTGTCATCGAGCTGAAGCGTAGTGGCGAGCCGCAGATTGTGCTCAACCAGCTCTTCAAGCACACCTCGATGCAGGAAGGTTTCAGCATGATCTTCCTGGCGGTGGTGAATGGACAGCCCAAGGAAATGGGCCTTATCCAGGCGATCAAGTACTTTATCGATCACCGCGTCGATGTGGTCCGCCGCCGCACCGCCTACTTGCTGCAAAAGGCAAAGGACCGCGAGCACATTCTCGAAGGCTATCTGACCGCGCTCGATCACCTGGACAACGTCATCACCATCATCCGTGCCAGTGCTAACCGCGCCGAAGCCCGCGAGAATCTGGTGGCTTACTTCGCTGGCAAGAAAATCGACATCAACACCACCGGACGCGCGCCCAAGCTCGATCCTGAAAAACCGTTCACCAGTATTCAGGCGGACGCGATCCTTGAATTGCAATTGCATCGCCTGACCAAGCTATCGATCGACGAAATCACCAAAGAGCTGAACCTGACACGCGAAAACATCACCGAATATGAGTCGATATTGGGCTCGGAAAAGAAACTGCGTGGCGTGATCGTGAAGGAGTTGGAGGAGGTCAAGAAGCTCTACGGCGACGAGCGCCGTACCGTGATCGAAGACGAGGCTGCGGAAATCCATCTCGAAGATCTGATCGCCGATGAGCAGGTCGCGGTCACAGTCAGCCACGGCGGCTACATGAAGCGCACCCCGATTTCCACCTATCGCATGCAGCGCCGGGGAGGCACGGGCCGTACCGGCATGAAGACGCGCGACGAGGACTTCGTCGAGCATCTGTTCATCGCCTCTACGCACGCCTACATTCTCATCTTCACCAACACCGGCCGCGTGTACTGGCTCAAGGTGTATGAGATTCCCGACATCAGCGCCGCGGGAAAAGGCAAGCACGTGGGCAATCTGGTTGGTCTGCAGCCCGGCGAGACCGTGCGCACCATGGTTGCTGTCCGCAACCTCGAAGAAGAGGGAAAGTACATTTTCTTTGCCACGCGCAACGGCCTGGTCAAGAAGACTGAGCTCAAGGATTTTTGCCACGTGCGCGCAAACGGCATTTATGCCATCAGCATCGAGAAGGGCGACGAACTGGTCGCGGTCCGCATCACCGACGGCCAGCAGATCGTTTTCCTCGCCACCCACGAAGGCCAAGCCATCCGCTTCGATGAAGAAGACGTCCGCCCCATGGGTCGCCAGGCATATGGCGTCTGGGGCATCCGCATGGAGAAGGGCGACTATCTCGTCGGCATGGCGACAACTCCGAAACCAAAGACCAATGGAGGCTCGATCGCGGCGCCTGCAGGGAAAGTCCCCGCGATCGAAGCTGAGATTCCTGGCGAAGGTGTTCCAACCTCCGAAGTCGTAGACGTCGGCAAAAAAGGCACGCTCATCCTCTCCGTCACCGAAAACGGATACGGCAAGCGCACTGCGGCCGACGAATACCGCCTGCAAGGACGTGGCGGCTCAGGTGTTATCAACGTAAAGACCACCGAACGCAACGGCAAAGTCGTGGGCATCGCCCAGGTGGACGAAAACTCCGAGGTCATGCTCATCAGCCAATACGGCAAAATCATCCGCATGGATTCAAAGACGATCCGCGAATCCGGCCGCGCCGCCCAGGGCGTCCGTCTGCTGAACCTGGAGCCGGGAGATCGCGTCGCAGCCGCGGTAGTGATTGTCCCTGAGGAAGAGCCGGTGAACGGCGGAGGGCCGCTGATTCAGTAGAAGGGGCGATGTCCAGCATCCGTTCCTCAAATCGGCTCTGCACCTTGGGCGTGCGGACTGAGCCTAGGTGCTTAACCTGGGCAGTGGTTGGTGGTTCTAAGGAACACCCAAACCTGATAGCGTCTGGCAAAGAGACCACACCTGCCGCGTTCAACGAGGCGGAGTCCCTCGGCTGGTTCCGGAAACAGCTCATCTTCATCCTCGAGCAATACAAACCCGTGAGGGTCGCGGTTCGGTACCCTGGCGGAATAGCCGAGGGGCGAACAAGGACTCAGCAAGGGAACGCTGCCGGGTAGAGGGTGTGGTGCTGGAGGCCGCGAATTCGAGAAACCTCGAAGTCGTGACCGGAGCCTTAAATACGGCCACCAAAAATCTGGGCAGCGCCTCCGCCGAGGCCTATCTGGACTTAGACGAATTTCGCGGCCTGCATTGGCATAACTGCACCGATTACTTCAAAGAGGCGATACTTTTCGCAACATCCGTTTTGCCGTCGGAGTAGACATGCAGGTCTACGCACAAATTGTTTATGAACGTGGCCCGCAAATTGGCGTCGGCGAGGGTATGAACTCAAGTGTCTTCCTGGCATTCGATCCTCGCGTGAGACGTCAGATCGCGGTGAAAGAGATCGAGAAGGCGAACTTCGGGAACGATTTTGATTCATATTATCGAGAGGCAGAGGTAATGTTTGCAGTTGAGCACCCGAACACCGTTCCGATTCAATACGTATGTGATACGGCCGACAAGATCGGCCTTGCGATGCCCTATTTCCAGAATGGGTCCCTGAAACCCAGGATTGCCGACGGACCCATCCAAGTCAGGAAATTTCTAAAAATGGCACAGGGTGTTCTCCATGGTGTGGCGAGAATTCATCGGTGTGGGTTTTTGCACTTTGACCTGAAGCCCTCGAATATATTCTTTACGGATTCCGATGAACCGATGGTGGCTGATTTCGGCCAATCACGCCGAGCGACCGCCGGAACCGTAAGAGTTCCGAGGATGTACAAGTGGGGAATCCCGCCGGAGGTTTGGGACACACAGGTAGGCACTTTCGAATCCGACATATTTCAAGTCGGTGTCCTGTTCTACCGGTCGATAAACGGGGACCCGGTGTATCAAGCGCAGCGCGAGGCCATTCAGACCGACGGAGATTTGCGACAAAAGGTCATGGGCGGTAGGTTTCCCGATCCAAAATTCTTCTTACCTCACGTCCCGAAGAGACTCCGCACGGTCGTCCGAAAGGCTATCCGAAGCAATCCGGCAGACCGCTTTCGCTCGGCGACAGATCTCGCGAACTCTCTTGGGCGGATCTCTCCGAAATTAGATTGGCAGGTCATCCACTTGGGTGGCGGTGCGTATCAATGGCGTGCGCCACGGCCTGGTAAGCCGGACCTCGAAGTGGAATTGACGCAGGATGGTGGTTTAACGTGGGAAGCCAGGGTATGGACCGGTCAGGGCGTCGGAAAGAGGGCGAAACGGCCATCCGAGTTTTGGCGCAGCGCGCTAAGCTACTCGGACGCCTGTAGACACCTCACTGCGGTCTTCGCGGATCTAGCGTGACGGCCTCGAAGTAGTCCCCCGACCTCTTCCAGCTCTTAAGGCGGGTTTTTGCGGAAGTTCGCTGAACCCTTTCTTCTAAACACTTGCTGCAGTATGGGTTCTGCGCGTAGCTAAGCGCAGACACCCTCCTCATCTCCCTCCCACAAAACTGACATCGGTGTAAATGCTCGGTGAATACGACCGGCGGTGTTTTCGACATTCTTGAGACCTGTGCAAACTTAAGTGTGAATAAAACTTAAGTTTGATTCTAACGTAAGTTTGACCTATGCTCTACTTCTTTTTGCGCATGAAGCAGACGGAAGACGATCTTCGATATGCAGCTTCCTTCGCTGCCGCATTGCTGCCGCACGTTGCACGAGAAAGAAGAACGGGCTTAACGTTGAAGCAAATCGGGGCCAAATTGGGGGTTACGGAGCCGGCGCTTAAAAAATATCTTCGGGGTCGAACTACTCCATCTTTGAGGACTGTCGTGTTGGCCTACGATACATATGGTGTCTCCGTCCGATACAGAAAGGTAGAGATCGTAAGGAGCATCGCGAGCAAACGTCAGCGGGGCGACGCGAAAAAGAGGCCCGAACTGCAACTGGTGCTGCCCTTCGACATAAGCGCCCCCGGCCTCGATAACAGACTCGACCTAAAGCTATTTCCTACGGGAATAAGTCGGTACCAGCTACGACTGACCCTTCGAGCGGTGAAATGATGACGTTGCTTTTGCTTTAATCGACATCGAGCAAACGGCTGCCAACTCCCGACCCATTCACCGCATCTTGATAGCGACGAGTCTACTCGTAGGGAGAAATCACCATGAGAATGCATACTAAGAAGAATCTGCTGAACCTTCTGTTGGGCGCCGGCGTGTTGCTGCTCGACCCCTTGCGCGATCGGGTTTCGGACAGCGTCGTCGACGATTTGAAGGACCGGGCACAAGACCTGCGGGACAAAGCGCGCGACCGTTACGAGATGGCATCCGATCGCGTGAGCCGTGCTTCGGACGTGCTTCGAGGAGAGGATCACTCTGTATTGAGCCAGGCATTCGCCTTCGTGGCGGGAGTTGGACTCGGGGTGGGCGTGGGAATGCTGCTCGCGCCAGCCAGCGGAGAGGAAACGCGCGGCAACCTGGCAGACAAGGTGCACGATTTCGGCAACCAGGTCCGCGACCGTTTTTCCTCAGAACCGCGAACCGCGACCGGGACATAACGCCTGCTGCAACATTCGGCCTGTTATATCGTCTAACCTGGCATGATCGTCGATCTGAGCCACCGGCTGGAGCCGGATATGCCGGCGTATCCGGGTCTGCCGGTGCCGCGGTTTCACACGTTCCTGGCACATGGTGATGCCGGAAAACATACCCACTACTCGCCGGGAACGAGTTTCCAAATTGCCACATATGAGTTCGCTGGCAACACCGGCACCTATCTGGATGCTCCTTTTCATCGCTATCAAAATGGGGCCGACCTCGCTGACGTGTCCCTGGATCGGCTCGTCGATCTGACCGGAGTGTTGGTGACTGCTCCGGAAGACGGACCGATCGAAGAGCGAATCTTTTCCGGAATCGCGCTGCGGGGAAAGGCTGTCCTGGTGCATACGGGATGGTCGCGGCGCTGGGGTTGGGATGGCTATTTCCGCTCTGGGCCTTATCTGACGGGCGCGGCTTGTGAACATCTGGTCAATTCAGGAGCGGTGCTGGCCGGAATCGATTGCGCCAACATCGATAATATGAACGATCCGTCGCGGCCGGCCCACACTGTGCTGCTGGCAGCGGGTATTCCCATCGTAGAGCATCTCCGGGGTCTCGAGCAGCTCATCGGGCGAAACTTCCGCTTCTTTGTCGCGCCGCCGGCGGTCCGCGGGGGAACGTCGTTTCCGGTGCGAGCTTTTGCCCTCTGCGAGTGAGTCCGGCCTGCAATGAGCCAGGACCTACTGCGAAGGTACGGACACGTGCTCATGCACGATGAGCCATTTTCCGTCTTGCTTTTCAAAGACGACGGTCCAGCGGAAGGTGGCTAACTCGCGCTTGCCCGACTTCTGCGTCATGTCTGACTTCAATGTTGCCGTGCCCCAGGCACATTCTCCTGCGCCGTGAATTTGGGCATCATCATTCACGTCGAACCTGGCGCTCTTATAACCTGCCAGAACGTTGCGTACTCCCTTGTCGTACGCATCCCAACTGTCGTACTTGACGGGAGCGATGTCAAAAAAGACGTGCTGCCCCTGGGCATAGAACTCGGCCACTTTCGAGGGGTCAAGAGTGCTCCAACCATCCCATATTTTCTGCAGATAGGCTTTGTCAGGAAGCGGGCCACTGGACGCTGCTTTCTTGGCGGGCTTCTTGGATGTGGCAAAGCTTGAAAGACTGAGGGCGAGGACGCAAACGAAAACCGTGAAAAGGCGCTTCGGCATTGGGTTTCCTCCGATCCGGCGAAAGATTGTCGCACAGGAATAGAAAAACCACAAAGGACTCCATCGCCGGTATTACCTCAGTGGCGTCATCCCGAGCGCAGCTGTTTTTCAGGCGGAGCGAGGGATGACGCGTGGAAGCCTCGCCGGATACGCAGCTCTCCACGCCACTATTCAAAATTCTCAGCCCCAGGTTTGACGCTTTTCGACGCCACACGCTAAGATAGATGGGTTTGCCTGTACTCGCAGCTCCGTTCCGGAGCCGCCCGCCATCGTTGCTGAGAGCGCCGACGCGGAAAGCAGCAAGCACAATATTCAGCACTGCGGTATTGCGCCGCGGGGATTTGATTGGACGGAGGCATGAGTATGTATGCGGTCATCCGCGCCGGTGGAAAGCAGTACCGGGTGGCGCCCGGCGATGTGATTCGACTGGAAAACCAGGGCAACGGCACCAACGGAAAGATTGAGTTCAGCGATGTGCTGGCGGTCTCGGGAGAGCCGGGCCAGATCGGACGGCCGCAATCGGAAGCACGCGTTGTCGGCGAGATTGTGGAACAGGGACGCGGCGCGAAGATCCTAGTCTTTCACTATAAACGCAAAAAGCAGTACAAGAAGCTGCGCGGGCATCGCCAGGGATACACGGCGGTGCGGATTACCGAAATTGCTTTCGATGGACAGAGCTTCAAAGCGCCGGACCTTCCGAAGAAGGAAGCTAAGCCAAAGATGGTGAAAGCTGCGGAAGTGGAAGAAGTGGTGAAGGCAGAAGCGAAAGTAGCGAAGGCGCATCCCGCGAAGAAAGCCGCCGCCAAGAAGTCGGCGGTGAAGAAGGCGGCACCGAAGAAAAAGAAGTAGAGGCACAGGCAAACACCAGGTCACTCGATTGCGTCTTGTCGCTTCGCCGGCAAGAGCTCCGCTCGGGATGACAGTCAAATTGATCGATGAGAGACTAAGAGTCATTTATGGCACATAAAAAAGGACAAGGCACTTCACGAAATGGGCGCGATTCCAATGCGCAGCGGCTGGGCTTTAAAGCTTTTGGCGGACAGGTGGTCCCTGGCGGCACCATCATCGTGCGCCAGAGGGGCACGAGGGTGAAGCCAGGACTCAACGTCGGCCGTGGCAAAGACGACACGCTCTTCGCCAAGATCAGCGGGCGCATCAAGTTCCTGGACAAGGGCTCAATGGGCAAATTCGTGATGATTGAGCCGCTGGCAGCGAAGTAGACGTTCTGTGGAGGAAACTCTCCGCTGGTGGAACCCCACGCCACAGGGGCTAAAGCCCAAATCATCCCAAAGCTGTGACGCAGGCCTGAAAGGCCTGCGCTTCCACGGTTGCGCGAAATTCCCGCAAAACCAAAGCTCGGCAATTCGGTCAAGATAGATTGCGCTCTCATGTTCATCGATGAAGCCACAATTCGAGTCAAGGCTGGTGACGGCGGCAATGGCTGCATGGCCTTCCGGCGGGAGAAGTTCGTTCCGCGCGGAGGTCCGTCCGGTGGAGATGGCGGCAAGGGCGGCGACGTCATTATGGAGTCCAGCGAGCGCCACAACACGCTGGTGCATTTCCGTTTTAATCCAGAGTACAAGGCCCAGCGCGGGCGGCACGGAGAAGGCTCCAACCGAACGGGACGCGAAGGTGTCGACGTTGTTCTAAAAGTCCCGGTAGGGACGATTGTGTACGACGCTGACTCGGACGACAAAGTCTACGATTTCTCCCGACCGGATGAACGGATCGTTATTGCCCAGGGCGGGCGTGGCGGGCGAGGGAATGCGCGCTTTGCCACTTCGACCCATCAAGCACCGCGTGAGCACGAAGATGGCCGGCCGGGTGAAGAACGGACCTTCCGGCTGGAGTTGAAGCTGCTCGCGGATGTCGGCCTGGTGGGATATCCGAATGTGGGGAAATCGACGCTGATCTCGCGCATCTCCGCAGCGCGGCCTAAGATCGCTGATTATCCCTTTACCACGCTGCAGCCAAACTTGGGTGTGGTGATGGTCGGTAAGCCGCCCGAGGAGAAAAGTTTTGTAGTAGCCGACATTCCAGGGCTGATTGAAGGCGCCCACAAGGGTGCCGGGTTGGGCACACAGTTTCTACGACATATCGAGCGCACGCGGTTGCTAGTGCATCTTGTTGATATTTCGGACGCTAGCGGCAGGCCGGATCCGGCGAAAGATGTGGAAGTGATCAACGAAGAATTGGCGAGTTTTGGCGCAAATCTCGAAAAAAAGCCGATGATCGTTGTGGGGTCCAAGATGGATGTTGCGAACAAGGAGAAGCTGATGAAACTCCGGCGGTATTGCAAGACGAAAGGCCTGGAACTGTTTCCAATTTCCGCGGTTACCGGCAAAGGGATTGACGATTTAATGTACGCGATGGCCGAGAAGGTTGAAGAAGTCAGGCTTCAGGCTTCGGTTGTGGGTCATTAGGAATAAACCGGAACAAGATGCCAAGGGACGTAACTAAATAACCCAGTTCTCAGTTCATGGTTCTCAGTTCCTCAGAGCAGACATAAGGCGGCCGAAACGGCCGCCTCTTGTCTTTTCGGGTTCACGCCTCCGGAATTTGAGAGCCGTGCTGGAAGTGATATTGCAGGATTTTTGCGGCGAGAGCGGGGTGCACAGTCGATGAATCGGCTTCCACGGTGCGCACTATCTCGCCGCGGCAAACGACTTCTGCCGCCGATAGCCCTGCGATTTCCGCAGGCAAGACGAGATTGATTTCGAGCTGCACATTGGGTGGAATGGCTTCTTCCGCCCGGAACAGCATTCCCGAGCGGCTGATGTTTTCGGTGGTGCCGGCGCGCCAGTCGTTTTCTCCGAGCTGGCGGTATTTCAACGGCAATTGAAGTTTGAAGCGCTGGGCCCGGAAGGGAGAGAGCTTTTCCCGGGCGCGACCTGTTCCTGCAAAGCGAGCAGACATCGTGACCTCCTGGGGGAGCGGTGTGTCAAGCACCTCCCGCACCTTGGCTTTCAGGGCGGGGAGGGTAAAGGGCTTCTGGAGAAGGGTGATGCCCTCGTCCAGCGTGCCGTTGTGGCCGATCGCATTCTCGGTGTAGCCCGACATATAAAGCACCCTGGCTTCGGGCCGCAGCGAGGAGATGCGCAGAGCCAGTTCGCGCCCGTTCATTCCTGGCATGATGACGTCGGTCAACAGCAGATGAATGGGGCCTTGATGAGAGTTGGAAACTTGAATTGCGCTGG
>JABCYV010000200.1 GCA_013290025.1 Acidobacteriota bacterium | reverse complement strand
GGAGATGAACGGCCTCCCGCCGAAACCCGATCCGATCTCCCACCTACCACGGGATCGTAGAGATCGGGCAGTTACAAGCAAGATACAAGGAGTCGATTTCCATCCCGGCTGGCAACAGGTTGCATGGATCGACAGCGAGACTGGGGAAACGGGTGAACAGAAGCTGGTACATGCCAGCGGCGATGCCAAGTGGTTCTATGAGCAACTGGCGGCGCCGGTGCTGATCGGCATGGAAGCGACGGGCAACAGTCAGTGGTTCGTCGAACTGGTTGAGGACTTGGGCCACGAGATCTGGATCGGGGATGCGGCGCAGATCCGGGCGGGTGGCCCACCCTTTCGCGTTTTTTGCGAAGGCTGGGTTCACACCCTCCTTGAAAGACCTACGCGCCCACCAAGGCGGGCTCGACCTCATAGATCGAGTGCCATGACGTCGCCGCCTTCAGACGCTCGTTCACATTATTAATGTTCTTCACACCTTGGTCCTGCAGCCATTTGCGAAAAGCCTCCGGCCCTTGCTTGGCATACACAGGGATGCCGTCCTTCCAGGTAGCGCGGCCGCATAGCACGCCGTTGAACTTCACTCCCGCTTCCGCCGCTAGCTCAAGCGACTCGGTGAACTCCGAGTTGCTCACGCCTGCCGACAAATAAATGAACGGCTTACTAGCGATACCCGCGGCTTTGCGAAACAGATCCATGGCCTCCTGCTTGCTGTAAGCTTTTTCCCCACCGTACGCTTTGGCGCCTTCCACGTACTTCATGTTCACCGGAACCTCAACCTTCAGAACGTCCACGCCGTAGCGTTCTTTGCTGAATTCCTTCATACTGTCGATCACGATCTGCGGCTTCTTCTTGGCATAGGCCAAAGCTTTCTCGTCAACACCCTCTTCGTAGCCGACAAATTCCAGGAAGAAAGGAATGTCATTGGCGCGGCACTCATCGCCCAGACGCTCCACCCACGCATGCTTTCGGTCATTGATCCCTTTAGGATCGAGCGGTGAGTAGTAAAGCAAAATCTTGACGCAGTCCGCTCCCGCCTCCTTAAGCCGGCGCGCGGACCAATGGTCAAGCAGATCGGGCAGGCGGCCCGGCCCGGTCTTGTCGTATCCGGTCTTCTCATACGCAAGCAACAGCCCAGCATTCTTGGCGCGCCGCTTGGACGCCGGCAGACCCCACTCGGGATCGAGCAGGATCGCGCTGGCATGCGGGGTGAGCACTTCCGTCACCAGCGTTTTGAACTCTTCCATCATGGCGTCGCCGACTTCAGAGCCTTTTTCTTTGGCCAGGGATTTTTGCAGCGAACCGCGCTGGTCCATAGCGGCGGCGGCGATCACGCCGCGTTCGTTGGATACCCTCTTAAGACCAGCCAGCTTTCCAGGGGTGAGCTTCATGGAATCCTCCTGATGATTGCCGATTCGCGTCAATTGTAAACCATGGGGAAAACGTGAGGAGCACGAGGAGATGGCACTCTTCATCGCGAAAGGTCGTCTCTGAACGACTGCCCTGCATGGTTCGACACCAGACATCGAATTGTGGTTTGTTGACATATGATCCGCAGTCATGGATGCAAAGTACATTCTGGAGAGGGTTGCTACTCTCAAGCATGAGATGCAGGATTTGCAGACTGTAAACATTGGACCTGATGAACCTCGACCCAGCAAAGGAACCTATGAAGCCAGGCTCTCCCGCCTGGAGCAGATCAGGATGGAGTTGGCGACCTTGCTTGACCGTTCAAGCGAAAAGGAACGACCTAAGCTAAGACCCAGCGTTGCTGCCTGACAAGACGGGAGAGGCGTTCGCCAACTCTTCAGGTGAACAACCCGAATGCAGAATCATGCCATCCCAAACCCCAGCGGCGCGCCTAAGTGTCTACGTGTATTCTCATCGTCGATGACAACACCGCCGAGCGGCACATGTTGCGGACGGCCTTCGAGGAGCATTCCGGCTGGGACGTCGGGGAAGCAGTGAACGGGCGCGAGGCAATTGACAAGGCAAGAGAATTGAATCCCGATCTGATCGTGCTCGACCTGTCGATGCCAATCATGCACGGGCTAGAAGCTGCCCCGGTACTCAGACGCATGCTGCCCACCGTGCCGATCATTCTGTTCACACTTCACGACAACAAAACATTGCAGCGCGAAGCGTTTTCTGTCGGGGTCAGTGCAGTGGTTTCCAAAGCGGTCGGCCTAAAGACGCTGGTCAATCGCGCAGAAGATTTGCTAAGAGCCAGTCATGCGTGATTCCCAATCGGGAAAATCAAGCCTCTCACGTTTGATAACCCTCAATGCGCGTATCGCATCCTCGATTGCCTCTCGCTCGGCGTGCCCGTCTTGAGCGCGGCTCAATTGCTGCAGACGCCCGAAGATCGCCGTCTCTGCCTCCGCTACGCGCTCAGCCAGTTTCTTGGGGTCAGCTTCGAGCAGTGCTTCCCCGTATTTAAGCGACCATTCGGGATAATTTAGAGCAGACTCTGGAATTGTCATTTTGAAACCTCCTGCTCACCCGCTGAACGCAAACCTACTTGCTCTCACTCCATACGTATAAGAAAGTGGCGTCGCTAGCAGTGGACACATGCCTTCCCCCTTTGTGAATGGCGCGATTGAGCGCCGACCGCACTTTTTCCTTGCTCTCGGCTAGTTCTGCCAATGGCACCTTGAGCGCAACCCCTACGGGCACCTGATCGAGGTCCGAGAGAATCTGCGTAACCACCTCTTTGTGCTTTCCATTGCGACCTTGGGGAACATCCGACTGCGCCATGGTCTTGAAATTCATCGCAGCTTTGTTGGCCCGAGGGCTCATCGCAACCCCTTTTCGATAGCAAAACACTAAACTAACGTGACACAATCGTACTGCATTCGTAAACTCATCGTCAAGTACAAAATCGATTGGTTAAACGAAGGCTAAATGTCTGACGCAATACCTGCGAATAATTTTAACCAGATGGATATACCAGTGTCGGTAATTGACTAACTGAGCGTGCGCTAAATGCAACAGGTAGGCTTGCAAAAGATATAACCCGTACGAATCGCAGGCTGCGACTGTTCGGAGGTCGGAAGGGAGCAAATTGAGTGAGAAAATCGAACACTTATTTCGAGCAGATTTCTGTCGAGACGGTGAAGAGGATTGTTGAACAACTTCCCGAGGGCGGCATATCAACCCAGGAAGACTGGCGCCAACTGGCGGAACGAGTCCAACAAGAAACAGACCCGAACCGGATGATCGACCTGGTTCAGCAACTCATCACCAAGCTCGACGAACAAAAGCTTCGAAAGGGCCTGACTCCTGCTTCGCAGCCGAATGGCAATGCGGCCGAGTGAGCGGTTTGTCTACATAGGTCGTCCCGGCGGAAGAAATCTGCTCGAAGTAGAGTATGTATTTACCGCGAAGTGTCCGTCGATTTTCTTGCACTTTGAAGCCGGGCGGGTGGCCCGGCCTCTCGCGTTCTTTGCGAAGGCCGGGGGTTGTTCACTCGTTCCCAGAGACCTCGATGAGTAGTCAATGATTTCTTTACTCACCTTTTCGCAGAGTGCGCGAAAAGGCTGGCCACCTGCCTTACCTCGTCCAGTTTTGCACCTTCAGCCCGCGCACCCGGCGAAACTCCTTCTCATCGTTGGTGACCAGAGTCAACCCTGCTGCCAGGGCATGAGCAGCGATCCAGAGATCATTGTTGCCAATCATCTCACCCTTCGACTCCAGATCGGCGCGAAGCATTCCGTAGCTCTCGGCCGCCCTCTCGGGCAGAGGAAGCGCTGGCAACAAATGGATAAGTTCCCGCAGCTGCTCAAGGGCCGCTGCT
This sequence comes from Acidobacteriota bacterium, assembly GCA_013290025.1. Taxonomy (GTDB): domain Bacteria; phylum Acidobacteriota; class Terriglobia; order Terriglobales; family Acidobacteriaceae; genus JABCYV01. The sequence continues at coordinate 5,609 of JABCYV010000200.1, read as the reverse complement.
CGCTGGACGCTCTTGGCTGCCCCATAGAGCAGTTCGCCATAGGTAATCACTGAGAGGGCCGCTTCTCCCGGGCGAAGCCTGCGAAACCGGCGCAAGACTTCCTCCGGTCTCCGTTGGCGGACGTAGATACAGATGTTGGTGTCCAGCAGGTAGCGAGCTTCCATCACAGGCCTTTGCGTTTCTGGGGAGAATCCTTCTCACGCCCGGCGAGTTCAAGATCATCAGGCAAGCTAGCCAGAAGATCGAACGCCCGAACCATGTTCCGGTCTTTTTCCCGCAGGACGATCTCATCCCCGCGGCGAAAGATCTCGACTTCGTCGCTGCTCAGACGAAATTGCTTCGGCAAGCGGACCGCCTGACTGTTGCCCGAACGGAATACCCGAGCGGTGCCCATGGTTCCACCTCGTCCGTATATACATCAAGTATATACACAGGTCCGTGGCTCTGCAAGATCCGCCCGTATCGCGTGGGGACAGCCGCCCGCGGCTGTCGAGTCGAGCGACCCTCGACCAGGCGTGCTACTGCCGCAGCGTCAGCATTCCCAGAATCGCCTGCTGCTTCGAGATCAATGACTGCACTCCCTGCCGGGCTAACCCGATCATCTTTGCAAGTTGCTGTTCGTCGAATACCTGATGCTCTGCCGTGGCCTGCACTTCGACGAACTTGTATCCTGCGGTCATGACGAAATTCATGTCCACATCGGCGCGGGAATCTTCTTCGTAGCAGAGATCGAGCAGGATTTCGCCATCCACCATCCCAACGCTTACCGCTGCGACAAAATCGCGTAGTGGAACCGACGTCAGAGTGCCAGCCTCCACCAATTTTTCCAGCGCCAAACCGAGAGCCACAAAAGCGCCGGTGATGGAGGCAGTGCGCGTCCCTCCATCTGCCTGAATGACGTCGCAATCAATCCAGATGGTGCGCTCGCCCAGTCGTTCGAGATCAGTGACCGCGCGTAGCGAGCGTCCGATCAGCCGCTGGATCTCATGCGTCCGTCCGCTGGGCCGGCCTTTATTCACTTCACGCGTGGTGCGAGTCAAAGTGGAACGCGGCAGCATGGCATATTCGCTGGAAATCCAGCCCTTGCCACTGTTTCGCATGAATTGGGGAACAATCTCTTCGATGGACGCCGTGCAAATCACCCGCGTGTTGCCGACCTCGATCAAAGCCGAACCTTCCGCCGTGCTGATGAAATTCGGCAGGATGTTGACCGGGCGCATCTGGTCGGGCGTGCGATTATCGGAGCGATAAAACATTGGCTCCGATTGTAACAAGACCAACCGTTCGAAGCTCTTCCGCGCCTCTCATCCTCAGTCGCGGCGCTTTGGCTTGGCGTCCTGATTTGTCATTCCGAGCGAAGCGAGGAATCGGTAATTCAGAAATGTAGATCCCTCGTCGCACTCTGGGTGACAAGGCTCCTACCGCATCTGGGATGCCAGCTCATTGACCGCGGATACATCGTAGAACCCTGTTAGGTCAGCGTGACCCGCGAGCGCCTCGCGTTGCTTGCCGTCGACCAGAATTTTCACCCGCGTAATCCCGGGAATGTTGACGGCGAGCGTCTGCACCAGCGAAGCTACCGTAAGCTCTTCGACCAGCACACCCGAACGATGAGTGTCGGCGAAGGCAGCATTCGCGTCAATCACCGCCAGCCCAGGATCAACCAGGTAGACGTCTCGGATTTCTGCGCCTGGGCCGAGCTGGTGGGAGGAGGACTTGTCGAGATACATGCCCAGCAGCGCCCGCAGCAATTCCTGCGCACGCTCCTGACGCCCGGACGGCAGAGCGATGCGAGCTGTCTGGGCGCGAAGGACACCGGGCTCGTCGTAGGCGACATACAAAGTCACCTGCTCGCTCGGTCCCGAGACGGGCGGGGCTACTGTGCGAGTATCAACCACAGGAGCCTCCACCTGCTCCACTCGGCCGCGCATCCGCCACACATACACACTCATTCCTAATACAACTGCAAACATCGCGGCCACCCCGATCAGCAAATGCCGTGGAATCATCGCACGGCTCCCAGTTTGTCACGCGCTGCGGCAACTCCCGCAGCAACCGCCTCCGCAACCAGCTGCTGATATGCAGCCGAGTCTAGTTGGCTGATTCCGCCGGCAGGGGGCGCGATCTCAATCGCAACCGCAGGCGCGGCGATGTTGTTCAACGGGCGCAAAGGCGCAATCAGCGTACGGACGGGCACTTGTCGGTTCCCGAACTCAGCGGAGAGGCTGGCCTCGGCGCTCTGGCTGGCAAAACGGAATCCGGCCTGGGCTGTGTCCCAATCGAGAAAAGGTCCGCGATCGCCGCCGCCTTGCGGAAGCAGCGCAGTGTAGAGGCGCACTCCGGTACCGAGCGACGCGGCGTGCACACTGATATAGATTTTGGGATGGACGCTATTGGCCAAGCTGGCACGTTGGTCGAGGCTGAGCGTGACATCACCATCTCGTAGCACCAGCGTATTGAGACCCTTTGCATCTAGTTCCTGACGCAGCCGGCGGGCAAAAGCCAGGGTGACGTCTTTTTCCGCCAATTGATCGGTGAGAGCAGCACCGCGCTCCTCGCCTCCGTGGCTGGCGTCCACGACCGCGAAATACGGCACCGGACGCTCAACCGCGGGTACTGGCGCAGTGCTTCCGGACTGGGCTGGAGGCGGGCTGGCGGCCGGGGTACTTGGCGGGTTTGACGTCCGAACTGGAGCCTGGGCCTGGTTTGGAGCGGGCGCAATCGTGATGGTCCGGCCGTCGTTGCTGAAGCTGGCCAGCAACGGAGCGCTTCCTGTGACTGCGATCTCGGCCGCGCCGTTGCTTTCCTCAAAACTCGCGGACGGCATCACAGCGCTGTCAAAAGTCAGCGTCCGCGAGCCCGGCGGGACCAGTGGTTCCTGCCTGAACACCATGCGCAACTTTCCAGGCTCGGTGGCAATCATCGGATTCACTGGAGAACTGAAGTTCATCACCAGCGTGGGAGGATTTGTTTTATTGATCTGCGCAGTGAAGTGCACCGCCACGTTACCGATGAACAACCGGCGGGACGTTTCATGAAACGCAACTGGGGTGGCCAAGAACCGCGGCAAAAGAGTGCTCAGACACGCCAGTGGCACCAGACCCCGACCGTTGTCCAGCAGAAAGCTCGCCGGCAGATCAAGATTCCGCCCCTGAACGCGGGCCCGCGATTCGCCAGCTGTGAACTCAGCCGCTACAGTTTTATAGCGCAGCTTCCAGTGCAGCCCATCTGTCTTGACGTTCGCCGTTCCCAGCGGTTCGAGAATTTCGAACAATCCAACGTAGTCCTGCCCGTTGCGCTCGGTAACGGAAAGAGTGTAGTTCGCCGCGCTGGAGTAGATGGAAATCTTCTTCTCCTCCGCGGATTCCAGATGAAGGAACGACAGAAAGATGAACGTGAAGATGCCGAACAATACCAAGAAAAAGAAACCGGCGGCGCTATAGGGACGGCTACTCCAGCGCATAAATCGTCAAACCGCTGAGCAGTTTGGGATAGAAGTCTGTGGATTTTTGCGGCAGAACTTCACCCGCCAATGCAATCTCTCGCACCTCCTGCATGCGTACCGGATTGGTCAGAAACGCCACCTGCGCCTCTCCACCTCGCGTTTGATTGAGTGCCTCGTCCGTATCGCGAACGTAGCGGACATGCTGCTGGTCGCGGATCGCTTCCTGGGAAATTCCCAGAACGCCCTCCAGAAGAATTTTATGCAACTGAACTACGTCAAGTGATTGCTGGCGCAGCGAGAACTCGGCCAGAAGATTCGATGAAATCGGCTTTGGCCGGTCGAGCAAAAAAACCCGCTCGGCTGTGACCGCCAGCAGCGACGTGCCGGAGCGCCCACTCTCCCGCAGAATGGCGCTGGCCCGGCCCGCATCAATTGAGGAATCGACTTCCTCCACGCTGAAGTACGTGCCCGCCTTCGCCCGGAAGTTATCTGCGGAAAAAGAAGACAAACCCTGCACCACCCGATGCGTAGGCAGGATAACCAGCCCCGGACTCTCCATCGGAATGAAGGTCATCATCGCCAGGTCATAGGGTGCATCTTCCGCCCCGCCTTTGCGATCCAGCGCCTCTTCTGAGGAATGCTCCCGCGGAATTCCGCCGGCTACAGCGGACGCCGCCATGGCCCTCCGCTCCTTGCGATAGGTGAGAGCAGTCTCGTACCGATGGTGGCCATCAGCGATCACCAGTTTCTTATCGCGCATCTTGCCCCGGATCAGGTCGATCAAGCCGGGATCGGCCATCCTCCATACCCGATGCTGCACGCCATACTCATCGCGGACTTCCACGTCGGCATCCCTGCCTGAAGTCAGAAGGCCGTCGATTTCCCCGCCCGGATCGCTGTACAACATGAAAAGTTGCCCGAAGTGGGCGCGTGTCGCCCGTAATAGTTCCAAACGGTCGGCCTTGGGTTTGGCCAGAGTCTGCTCGTGGCGGAAAACGATGCCAGCCGAGTAGTCCTCGACGCGTCCCAGAGCGATGAAGCCGCGCCGCTCCAGCTCAGTTTTTCCTCCTGGAGCGGTAAAACGTTGTGCATAAATGTACAGTGCGGGCTGACCATCTTGTAGAAAGATGCCCTGACGGCGCCAGTCCCGAAAGAACTCCGCCGCACGAGTGTACGTAGTTTCACCCACACGGTCGGTGGGTTGCTGTTTGCCCAGGATGATGCGTATCAGGTTGTAAGGACTGGCCGCGTAGTAGCCCTCTTGCATCTCCGGCGTGATCTTGTCGTAAGGCTGGGTCACAACCTGGGATGGCTGAACCCGGGCGGGGTCATATCGGAGGGCGCGGAAAGGTGCAATGTGTGCCATACCGGAGAGACTTGAAATTGTACAAGAACAATCGATGGCTTGGAGGTCGAACCCAGTCGGAGGTCGGATTGGTAACCTTTGCCCATGGCACCTCATCTCAGGTGAGGCGGGGAATAAAAAGTGTGACATTCCGGTTGAAAAGCTGTGATAGCATCTCCGTCAATGAGGTAATTATGGCCCGCCTTCAAGGGCGCGGGTCACTCGGTTGCCTGACCCAAGCCCGGACCCTCCACTCGGCCCATCCCTGGAACCGCCGCAGATTGCTCGTGCCCATTAGCATCGTGCTTTCAGCTTTTCTGATAATGATCGCAGCGAGTTTTTGCGCCATCCCGGCAGCCTGGGCGCAGAGCCCGGCGGATGAGGTTCACGTCGCCCCCAGGATCGAACCGCCATCGCCACCTAAAGCGAATGAAATCCTCGATCCTGCGTTCAGGACCCACACCAAGCCCTATAAGGTGGATGTGGATCTGGTTCTGGTTCCAGTCACTATCACCGATCCCATGAATCGCCTGGTGACCGGCCTGGACAAAGATAACTTCAGCGTCTTCGAAGGCAAGGACCAGCAGGAGATCAAGCATTTTTCCAGCGAAGATGCCCCGGTCTCACTGGGCGTCATCTTTGATATGAGCGGCAGCATGAGCAGCAAGATCGAGCGGGCACGCGAAGCTGTCGTCGAGTTCTTCAAGACGGCGAATCCCCAGGACGAGTTCTTCATGATCACCTTCGCCGACAAGCCGGAAGAGATTTCCGATTTCACCCAGTCGGTCGAAGACATCCAGGGCAAGCTGATCTACACCG
>JABCYV010000199.1 GCA_013290025.1 Acidobacteriota bacterium | reverse complement strand
TGGCGCAAGGTATCCATCTGCCGGCTCATGTGCTCCATCATCTGGTGCACCGCATTGACCTTCACTTCGCCCTTCTGGAAACGGTCCAGCGCGAAGCGGATAGCCATATGCTCAGCCGCTTTCATCAGCAAAGGGGTGTCGTTGCTCTGGTCCGGTATCGTCGCTGCCAGGCTTTCCAGTAATTGCTGCAGGTTGATTTTGGTATTCGCATCAGTGTTACTGATCTCTTTTTGCAGAAGTTCAGGCTGCGCGGTGGGGTCAGCGCTGACTTGCCCAAATTTGGTTAGCAGGCGAATGGCCTGGATGACTTCTTCTTCCTGCAAGGGCACGACGCCCCCAGCCCATACGCCGCCACCTTCACCGTTAACCGGCTTACCCCCGCCTGCAGGGACCGGGACGTTCGGAACCATTCCAATGGGCATACCGCCCGCGTGGCCGCCACCTCCACCACCGCCAGTCCCACCCCCACCACCGCCGCTCTGCGCTCCTTCCGCAGCCGCGATCAGTTGCAATAACTTCTGCGGATCGTTCAACCACTGCTTGAATTCCGGACCGAGACTCTGCGCCGCGATCTGCGCTGCCATGGTTACGTCGCTGGTCGACGGATCAGCGGCGACAAACTTAACTTCATTGATCCTGATCGCGGCCTGTTTGTTGTCCCCGAAAGTGTCCTTGATGTGCCTGACCACGTCCTGGGCCTTGGAACCGGCGACCGCGAAGGCGCGTACCAGGCGGGCAAAATCATCAACTGTAACCTTGTTGGAAAAGTGAATGCTGGCCAGGCCGGCTGTGGTCAGCAGCTTGGCGAAGCTCCGCTCCGCTTGCCCGGTCTCCAGCGCAATCCCGTCTATGACTAGTCTGTTTTCGGAAACGCCAAGCAGGAATCCGCCGTCGGTCCCCTTGGGCAAGCCTTGCTGCAACTCATTCCAGGTAACCTCGAATTGTCCCTCCGTGCGTTTGTGATCAAAACCATACAGACGCACGTATTTCACCAGGATATTGAGGCTATGGACGAAGGCCCGAGCCGACGCGACCCGGCTATCTCTATTTGTGTCTGCCGTGAGAATACGCGGCTCCTGGATCTTCTAAGGGCTACCGCGTTAGGTTAATGCGAAATCGTAAGTAGATACACATTACGGAGGTAACAGCGGGTCTGGGCTGACATATCGACCGGTGTCGGAGTCGGTGGGTTATGAGGTTAGACCTGGGAAGAGCCTCTTAGCGCGGTGTTGCTCAAAGCCGGCAAGCCGTTTGCGTGTTTTCTTCCAGCTGCGGTGCCGTAAAGCTGTCTACGATAACCGACCAATTTTCCTTGACCAGCTTGATTTGGTCAGCGAGGGGCATCGCGCCTGTACTCGGTCCGAGGATGAGGTCCCGTAATATGCCGGCATCGTACCACTCCTGCGGGTGGGCAGCATCTGCTACATCCACAAACCAGACAGCACGCTCGGAAAAAACCCGCACTGCCAGTTTCTCGCCCGAGAACTGCATCAATTTGTCCCCAAACGAAGGGAGCTTCTCGCGGCGCTGACAAGTCAGGCCTTTGTTCTTTAGGAAGTCTTCGAAAGCCACAACTTCATCTGGCCAATCAATCGCCATTCTTGAATTACCCTGGTGGAAGCAACTGCGTACCGTTACAGCCGACCGGGTCAGAAGCACTGGAATTAATTCCCCAGGGAGGCGAGAATAGCTCAACATGTCTTCGCTGGCAAAATCTCTCTCGTCTTCAGCCTCCGCCCTACCTGAGGCCATGGCCATCAACGCGAGGCCCGCGAACCAGAAATCTGTAAACGCGAAGCCCGTAAAAAAGATAGGCTTGGCCTTCTGGATGAACGCAGCCCTCGAAGAGTGCGAACGCGCCAGCGTGGATTTCGCCCCTGATCCGGTACACGACTTGCGGGTTGCCTTGCGCCGTTGCCGCTCGATGGCCGATGGCATCATGGCCATTGATCCTGATCCAGCCTGGAAGCAAATGAAGAAGTCCGGTAAGCCCCTTTTCAGTCGCTTGGGAGATCTGCGGGACATGCAAGTGATGGAGGAATGGGTCCATCGCCTGGACAGCCCCGGTGATCCGGTAACCAGTAAATTGCTGCAATTCCTCGCGGATCGCGAGGCCCAGTTCAAGCAGGAATCTGCTCAGGCCCTCGAGGAGTTCGACCGCAAACAATGGAGACGCTGGATCAAGACGTTACCCCGCAGAGCGGCCCGGCTGCGGCTTGGCAGCGACATCTTCAAGCACCTCGCTCTTGAGCGTTGGATTGAGGCCCACGACTTGCATCGTCGGGCTCTGCGGAATCGCTCTCAGGTTGCGTTCCACAGCCTGCGCATCGGGATCAAGCGCTTCCGCTACATTGTAGAGAATTTTCTGCCACAGCAACACGCTGCCTGGAGTGATGATCTCAAGGAACTGCAAGACCTCCTCGGAGAAGTCCATGACCTCGATGTTGTTTGGTCCACCGCTCTGCAGGTGAATGCATTTCCCGATGCCGCGTCCCGCTCGCGATGGCACGCCCACATTATTCAAGAACGCACAACGCGAATCGACAAATACAAAGACAAGATGACCGGCAAGCATTCCCTATGGCAGATCTGGCGGGTCGCACTGCCGCAGGGAAAGCAGATCGAAACTGCCGCGCTGCACCGGCTCCGGCTGTGGGCGTCAGTCCTCGATCCCGACTTCCCACATTCTGATCGTGTGACCAGGCTGGCGCTGCAGCTCTACGACGGTTTGGCTATTAAACCGGACGCCAGTGAGACAAATCATCTGCACTCGAATCATGCCGGTGCGAGGCAACTAAATTCGAGTCGTCAAGGTGATGCTCTTAGGGATCAGCGCGCCATTCTGCAGGTCGCAGCCTTGCTGCACGACGTCGGGCGATCGAAGCGGGAAAAGAAATCCCACAAGGCTACTTACCGCCTGATCAACCGGCTCAAACCTCCGGCGGGCTGGAGCGCCGAGAGCCTGCATATGGCGGCAGTCGTTTCCCGCTACCATCAGGGCGCCTTGCCCCATGCTGGCCAGGCGTCTTTACGTGGACTTACCTCTGAACAACGTCAGACTGTGCTGCGCCTTGCTGGAATCCTACGTTTGGCGGATGCCTTCGATTCCAGTCGCGACGGCCGAATTCAGCGCCTGCACGTCGCGCCACACAACGGTTTTCTGCTAGTCGCGGCCCAAGGCTACTCTCCTCGCGACCGAATGGCCGAACGCGTCGCCGGAGCCCGCCATCTTCTGGAAGTAGTCTATCGACGCCCACTAATGGTGAAGCCGCTTGTCGTGAAGACAGCGAAAGGCCTGCGAAATTAGAAGCTATTCCCCGAGTGAGACAGAAGGATCGAGCCCGCGATGCGTCGTCTACCCAACCTTAGTTCACCGGCCCCAGATACTGATCCAGCCAGTTCAGCGTTTCCTTAATCAGTTCGTTGCGCGGGATGCTGTGACCGGTGTCATAGAGTAGATGTTTCTTCTGGTCTTTCTTCGACCCGAGCATCCGATAAAACGGCTCCTGGTTCGATTCCACAGGAAAGAAGAAATCGTAACGTCCATTCAGCATCAAGACCGGCTGCTTGACCCGTGACACGAAGTTCACAGGATCAACCTCAGGAAGCGATCGCTGGAAGTCGAGTCCCCCTAGTGCGAGGACGCAAACCTTGATTCTTGGTTCCACGGCGGGCACAATGGCCCCCATCGCTGCGCCCCAGCTATAGCCGTAATAGGCCAGCTTATTGTGATCCAGTTCGGGACGCGTTTCCGCGTAGTCAATGGCCCGCGAGACGTCCTTCACCCACATGCTGACATGATCCCGCCAGGTGCTGGTCATATCCGGCACATCGGATTCCATCCCGTCGCCGCGTTCGTATGTGCCCTTGTACACGGGGTATAGTACGGCGCGCCCGCTCCTGAGAATGGCATCGAGAGACGCTGTGCTATAAAGCGAGAACTTCCGTAGCAGGAGTGCGTTGGATCCAGGAAAGAAGACGACTGTCTGGAGCGGCGGTTTGGCCTGCTTGGGTAACAACAGGTAGGCGATGGCGCGCTCGTTTCCGTAACCTGCCGTGTAGGTGATTCTCTCCGCTTTCCAATCTTCTTCGCCGAGCCCAAAGGGCTCGACCGACGCGTTCAGCGGTGTTTTGTCGTAGGAATACTGGCTGCGATAGGCCTGAAATAACACATCGGAGGCAGGCTTCTCTTTGGACAGATCACGCCTCGGCGTAGGCACAGCATCGTAGGCGACTTTGGGGATGGATTCCGAATTGATGTACTTCACACACCGGAACCCAATATTCGAGGCGCGAAGAAACGGCGATTGTGCGTCCGGATCGACAAACATATAGTTGGGCTCGTCCCAGGCTCCGCCGAGGACATAACGCTTGCCTGACTCGGCTTCGGTCCAGATCCACTCCTTCACGTTGCCAGCCATATCATAGGTTCCCCACGGACTCATGCCAGGCTTGCTGCCGACCGGTAAAACACCCGAACTGCCGAAATTGCTTGCTGGCACGATGAAAGCCGCAGAAAACGGTCCGGCTGCACGATTCCAGTGATAGATCGTCGGCAAACTCTTCTCGGCAAACTCCGCATAAGCCGCAGCTTCGTACCAGCTGATGCCGGTCACGGGAAAATCGCCCTGTTCTTTCGGATACTCACCCTGGATCCAATCCTTCGGCCCCGGTCGTCCCGCCGCGTCGCGGAACAGCACCATGGCCTCGTCCCACAAAAGATGTTTGCCGTCTTTCTGAAACTCCGCTTTCCAGTACTCGCGCTTTTGATATCCGCCCTGGTCGACAAAAACTTTGAACTGGCGGTTCGTCACCTCATATTGGTCGATCCAATAATCCTTGAGCGGCAATTCCGGTATGCCCTCGTAGCCCGGGATGAACAAAGTGTTGGAATACTTCTCTGGCGACACCCGCACCATGCCAGAGAGAGTCTTCCCGGATTCGTCGAGAGTGACGGTCGCCGTGACGGGCTGACCGATCGGCGGTGGATACCAACCGAACAGGGCAGCGGTTGTCCGCAAAACCGTAGCGAAGCCCGGCTTCTCGAACTTCCAGACAAAGTTGCCACGCGGCTGTCGCACATTCTTGAAAGGTGTGTGACCGACAAGTTCCCACGGTGCGTTTACGTCGCTGTACGCCCTGCGGTACACATCGGCCCCCGCCGGGGTTGTCTCGACTGAGGTCTGATATGAGATGACTGGCCAGAGACGAGCCAAGACGGGATCCCCAGGAATCGACTTCTCCGCCTTCACCGCAAGTGTGTAGGCTTCACCAAATTCGCCAAATCTCCCCTGATCAGCCAGCCGCGAGATCTCAGGCACAGCCACCTCGCGCGCCCAGCGTGCCTCGCGGTGGCGTTTTACCAGCCACGCCGCTCCTATTGCAACGAGGATAACCGCCAGCAGCATCGGAACCAGCACCCTGGGACGTCGCACCTCCCGGACAATCCTTGCAGGGCTTAATATCGCGCCCGACTCCGGGAACAAAAGATCGCGGCAGATCTTGAGTTCATGCGCGACCTCAGTAGCGGAGGCGTACCTCGCAGAAGAATCTTTCCTCAGGCAGCGGTTAACAATCCGCCGCACCTCGGGCGGGATATCGCGCTTGCGCTCGTTCACCGGCTTTGGATCGTCCCGCATGACTGCCGAAAGCAGTGCCGCGCTGGATTGGCCCTCGAAAGCTCTACTGCCGGTCAACATCTCGTAGAGCACCGAACCGAAGGAAAAGACATCGCTGCGTGAGTCTATGGGCTTGCCTTCAGCCTGCTCGGGCGACATATAGGCCACTGTGCCCACGATCATCCCGGGCGTCGTCGCTATCGTCGCAGCTTCGTCGTTCATCGCGGATGCTGGGGTTGCAAGTTTGGCTAGCCCGAAATCCAGAACTTTGACCAGTCCGTTCTCATCCACCATGACGTTCGAGGGTTTGAGATCGCGGTGGACAAGGCCCACTACATGTGCGCAAGAAAGAGCGTCGGCGATCTGTATGGCGTACTTGATCGCCAGGCTCGTTGCCAGACCACCTGCGGGAATCAATTTGTCCAGGGTTTGGCCGGTGACAAACTCCATGACCATGAAATCCACACCGTCCTGCGAACCGACGTCATGGACTACGCAGATGTTGGGATGTTGTAGCGCCGAGATCGATTTCGCTTCCTGCTCGAAGCGCGTGTGCAGGTCTGCGTCGGAAGATAGATGAGCGGGCAGGACCTTAATTGCTACCGTACGCTGCAGCCTTGTGTCTCGGGCACGATACACCTCGCCCATACCGCCTGCGCCGATGAGAGATTGGATCTCGTATGGCCCGAACTTTGTGCCAGGAATCAGTGCCATAGTCGATGGCGATTATACCTTCGGGGTCCAATGGTTACCGACCCTGAGCAGATGACAGGATTGCTTTAGTGTCCGGGCTTCCGAACGCAACAGCTAGACAACCGAATGCAGCGCGATTCTGCCCCCTGCACTTTGGACTCATTCGTGCACTGTAGTAAGAACAGAACTACAACGCATCGGCGTCCATGAGGAATGGAGTCTCGCGTTGAGGTGATTCAGTGGCTCTTGCCGCGCGCGGTCGCCAGTCTTTCCAAGAAGCTGAAGCTGCCGTAGCTCCCTGTAAGTATTCTTGCCGCGCTGACTTAAGCCTCGCAGCCCTGCCGTACAAGTCAAATCTTTTGCCCCTATGTGAAAAGATTTTCATAGCCAGACGACTCGCGATCTGTACCGCCGCTGTCCTACTCTGCGTGCTACCTCTAGGCGCTTCGGATGCTTCCGCACCTGCCGAGCCCAAAATCGAGGCGCAAGCCTCAAATTCAGCCACCTCTACTTCTCAGACCCAGCCCAGTGCTGAAGGAAAGACAAAGAAGTCTGATAAGTACGATATCGATCGCATTGGGAACCGGGGCATTGGCAATGGCGTGAATCTCTACTCGCTGCAGAAAGAGCGGGCTCTGGGAGAGGCGATGGCGGCGGCGATTGATCGCCAGGCGAAACTAGTTGCTGATCCCGATCTCAATGACTATGTAAACCTTCTCGGCCAAAAACTCGCCCGCAACTCTGACGCTGAGGTGCCTTTCACCATCAAGGTGATCGATTCCCCGGAACTCAAAGTCTTCAGCCTGCCCGGTGGTTTCCTCTATGTCGACAAAGGACTGATCATGGAGGTCGAGAGCGAAGCAGAGCTTGCTGGTCTGATGGCGCATGAGATCGCACACGTCGCCGCGCGGCACGCAACCAAGTCCGCCACCCGCAAGCAGGCCTGGAGTATGATTTCGATTCCGCTTGGTCACCTGGGCCCCGCCGGCTTCGGAATCGAACAGGTAGTTCCACTGAGCTTAAAAAAATTCAGCCGCGACGCCGAGATTGAAGCCGATCTTCTCGGAATCGAATATATGTATGCCGCCGGATACGATCCGCAGGCATTTCTCGAAGCTTTGGAGAAACTAAACGGCAAGCAAGCCCAGGCGCACGCCCGCCTCGCCAAAGCTCTTCCGGCTGTCAATGTCCTAGCCAAGCTGCCTTTGCATGACCAGGTCGCCCACGCATTCTCCTATTATCCGACTATCGAAGAACGTATCCAGAAAGCCCAAGCCGAGATTTCCACTCTCCTTCCTGGCCGAGATAACTACGTTGTCGATACCAGCGAGTTTGAGATAGTGAAAGCCAGGCTCGCCTGGGCGGATCGACCGATTCTGCGCCGCCATCGCCCGGGAGACGCTGTGACCAACGGTCCCGTGCTCCGCCGACACACCCCGGAAGAGCTGCAACAGGAGCGGCTGGCGCAATTCGTCAGTCGCCAACCACAGAAGGATTCCGCTCTTCCAGCCGCTGTTCCGCCCTCTCGGTAAGCATCAAGTCCTTGCTCCTGATTCGATCTTGCCCCTAGTTACCACACCCATTGTTACTAAAGGTCTGATGCTCTGGTTATTTGTTCACTTTCCCATTATGGATTTCACTATACGTAGCACTTGGCCTTCAGCGCAGGCTGACGTCAATTGGCGTGCGCCAGCGGGTAGTTCGACCGGAGAAGAGTGCGAATTCAATTTGGAGGAGCGCAATAATGCGCAAGCTTATCGGGTTCGCTTTGATGTTCGGAATGTTTTCGTTGGCCGCGTTCGCGCAGGAGAATGCGCCGAAAGCGGAATTCTTCGGTGGCTATCAGTACACCCGCTTCGACGGTGGCCTGAACGCAAACGGCTGGGACACAGCCCTCACCGGAAACCTTAACCGTTGGCTCGGCGTGACCGGTGATTTCAGCGGCGCCTACAAGACCCAAAATGGGGTAAGCTTCAATAACTACACTTACACCTTCGGGCCAGTGGTCTCTTTGCGTCAAAATCGGACCTTTACTCCGTTCGCGCACTTCCTGGCGGGCGGCTTCCATAGCTCTGCTTCTTTTGCTGGCGCTTCGGGATCAGGCAACGGATTTGCCATGATGTTCGGAGGCGGTGTGGACGTGACCGCAACCCGGCATATCGGCATTCGCGCTCTCCAGTTTGACTGGCTCTCGCTCCATGCCAACGGAAACAGCGATAACAACAACATGCGGATCTCCACCGGACTTCTGATCCGCTACTAAGGACTTAGAAGTTGGCAACTCCCAGGGCGGCCTAGAGGTCGCCCTTCTTTTTTCTTGCGGCATTCGTGCCGGGAATGGTGTTTACACTCATGACGGGATTGATGGTGCAAATGGCGATGTTTCGACGTCACACCTTCGTTCAACTCTAATTCTCAGACTTTGATCTGTGTCGGTGTCTCACACAGCATGTGATTGACCCTCTTGCTCTCCTCAAATAGACTCTGCGGCAAGTTCGGCTTGGAGGTGCATTCCAATGGTGAAGTGTGGCTTCCTGCGCTTTCTATTGATAGTAAGTGCGCTCGGAACTCTACCGGCTCAGGATCAACCGATCCCGGGAAAGAGCAATCAAGTCGTTCTGAAATACCTGGGAACGGCGGGCTGGGAAATCACCGACGGAACCACAACCATTCTGATCGATCCATATCTGTCGCGAATCAACGGACCGGCGCCACCGGGAGGAGGCTCGGGCCACCCCCTCGCTGGAGATACTCGCCCGGCGTATGGGTGGCGGGACGTTGCTCAGCCGGACGTGGCGGCAATTGATTCGCACATTCAACGAGCAGATTTCGTTCTCGTCACTCATACCCATTACGACCACATCCTGGATGTTCCTCATATCGCCCTCAAAACTCGCGCCGCAGTGATCGGCACCGAGAGCACCGAAAATGTGATGCGGGCCTACGCCATACCTGAACAGCAGCTGATTACCGTGCGTGGCGGAGAGGACTACCAGTTCAGTTCGTTTTCCCTCAAAGTCATTCCCAGCATTCACAGCCCTCTGGATCACAAGCATTACTTCAGCTCCGCTACTGCCCCTGCTGGAATGAAAGCACCGTTAACCTTGGAACAGATCCACCCAGAGGGAGGCACTCTCGCCTACCTGATTCGTTTCCACGGTCATCAGATTCTCGCGTTCGGGGGGATGAACTACGTCGAACGCGAGATCGTCG
>JABCYV010000198.1 GCA_013290025.1 Acidobacteriota bacterium | reverse complement strand
AGGGGACAACAGTAACCAGGGTGTCTCGAGGCTCTTACCCGTTCAGTTCTTGCCAGGCGGGGAATCGGTAGGGGGCTTCTCCGGCGCCGCGGGCCTGCGTTTTACGATCACCAAATTCCAAATGACTTCGCTCGGCCGCTGGACCGATATGTGGCGCTTGTCGACTCTCGCCTGAATTTCCGAGCCGGCCGTCCACTCGTCGGGCACTGTGTCCGAAGCGTGCCGCGGGGTGTACTCCGCATCGTAGATTATATCGCTAAACTGGATTGATACTTCGTAATACGGATCGTCTTTTGTGACCGGAGTGTTAACCACGTAGTAGAGGATGCGTTCCCTGGATTTTCGTTGCACCGCGACAATCCTGCCGGTCTGGTACGGCTTATTGGCGGCGTGCAACGGCGGCAGCAGGAGCGCCAGGAGGAAAACCGTTCTTACTGACAACAACTTCATAAGCAGTCAGTATAGAACAGATAGAAGGGCTCCCTTTCCCGGACAGCTCCATCTAAGCGTCGTTCTTTTTTCTTAATTCAAGGACCTATCTAGTTAGTGAACCTGTTTGATTGTTTCTCTGACCTTGGAGGCCACACTTCCAGGAAGAGGCGCGTAGCTGAGATCGGCGGTCATCTTCTGACCGTCGTCTACCATCCAGGTCAGGAAATCAGAGATGATTTTTCCTTTGGCGGCGTCTTTGGCCTTCTCCGGGATCAGCAGCCAGGTGAAACTGGAGACGGGATAGGCATCTTTGCCGGGGGCATTGGTGATGGAAACACGAAAGTCTGCCGGCATTTTGGGAGCGGATGCTGCCGCTGCCGTAACGCTGTCCAGGCTGGCCTTAACAAAGTTACCAGAGGCGTTTTTCACCGAGCCGTAGGGGATCTTGTTCTGCACCGCATAAATGAGTTCGATGTAGCCGATTCCACCTTGCATCTGGCGGATCATCCCGGCGACACCCTCATTGCCCTTCCCTCCCAGGCCGACCGGCCACTTGACTGAAGTCGCGCTGCCGACCTGGCTCTGCCACTCAGAACTTACTTTGGAGAGGTAGTCGGTAAAGATAAACGTCGTACCGCTGCCATCCGAGCGATGGATGACGACGATCGGCTGCGCCGGGAACTTTACGCCGGGATTGGCATTCGTGATAGCGGCGTCGTTCCAAGATGTAATCTTGCCCAGGAATATCCCCGCCAAGGCTTCCGGAGTGAACTTCACTTCGCCACTTACGCCCGGAACGTTATAAGCCGGAACCACCGCACCCAAAACCGTAGGGATGTGGAGAATCTTGATCTTAGCTTGGGCGAGTTGCTCGTTGGTCATGGGACCGTCACTGGCGCCAAAGTCTACCGTCCCCGCCAGAACCTGACGAATGCCACCGCCGCTGCCTATGGACTGATAATTAATTTCAATATCTGGATGAAGTTTGTGGTACTCGCTGAACCATTTGGAATACATCGGGTAAGGAAAAGTTGCGCCCGCCCCGTTCAGCGCGGTCTGCCCCAAAGCGGGGATCGCTAAAGCGATGCACAATAGCGCGATTCGACGTAGCACGCGATGTCCCTCCGTTTTATCTATTTGGCGATTAAGCTTAAGGTCGGAATGTTACAGGATGGTTACAAAGGCGTAAATTTCCAATGAATCACGTTGCAGGGCAAGGACTTTTGCAGGGGCGGCGAAGTGAGCTCTAAAGCTTCGGAAGTGGCTGATCGGGTTACTGACCGGCATCCAGGCGGGCGATTTCGCGGGCAAAGAGAGGGTTGCGAGGAAATTCATCCCGCAAAGAAGCCAGCAACTCGCGGGCCCGCGGTTTGTCCTTCTCCCGCACGTAGGCGATCGCCAGGAGCATTCGGGCAAAAGGTGCAAGATAACGTCCACGTTTGGCCGTCACCTGCATTTCCCTGATGCCGGCCTGCCTGTCGCCGGAAACGCCCCCCAGCCGGACGATCCAGCGCACCGGCGCGGACATGCTGCCGATGATGTATTTGCTGAAGCCTGCGGCGATATGAGCGTCGTAACAGTTCGGGTCGACCTCGAGCAACTGATCAGCCCAGGCATTGGCCACTTTTGTGTAATGGAGAGAAGCCAAGTTGCGCTTTTCGATCAAAGCGGCATAATCGGCTCGTAATCCCGACGACAGCGTCATGGCAAAGAGCGCGTCGCGGTCCTTCGGGTCCGTAGCCAATCGAGTTTTGGCCTTGCTTTCAGCCTGCTCCAAGGCGGCGTTGAAACGATCGCGAAGGGCAGGATCGGGATCAAGTTTCTTGCGCGCTGCGAAGGCTTGATCATTGACGTAAAACTGGCCTTCCAGCACGCCCAAGCGATGAAATTCGGAGAACAGCAATCCGGCCGCGTCGCAAGTTGGGCCCATCGGGTTCCCGGGATATTCATGCTGCCAGGACATGAAAACCTGGTGGGCCTGGTCGAAGTCGAGGTTATAGAGCAAAGTAAAACCGTCGTCCAAGGTGGGGTGGATCGTGGAAGTATTGGCCACGGGAGTATCGGCAGCAGCAGCGGACAGGCAGAGGCCACCCACAATGAATGCCAAGCCTATGGCTGACAAAGCTCGTCTACAGCATAAATCAGTGGCCATGTTCGTCTTGGAAAGTTAGATGCCGGAAGCCCGAGCGATTTTAATACGAATTGCAAAAAGATTGTAAAAGGGCCGGTTTGACGGGTTGGGTACCCTTTGCTACCTTTGAGGGTTTCTTCTCCCTCGATGGATGCGCCCGGTTCGTGGCGAAGAAACAGAAGTGAGAATCTCATGGCCCTTAAGTTCAGGGGAGTTGACTTCCTCAAATTCGACACGCTGCTCAATGACGACGAGCGCTTGGTCCGAGATACGGCTCGCAAATTCATTGAAGACAATCTGATCCCAATCATTGAGGAGTGCAACCGAGCCGGCCGTTTCCCCCGCGAATTGGTAAAGCCCATGGCCGATCTCGGCTTTTTCGGCGCCAACCTCAAGGGATACGGCTGTGCCGGGATGTCCAATGTGGAGTATGGACTGGTCACCCAGGAACTGGAGCGTGGCGACTCTGGGGTGCGTTCGTTCGTCAGCGTGCAATCGGCGTTGGTGATGTATCCAATCTTTGCGTTTGGCAGTGAAGAGCAGAAACAGGCCTGGCTGCCGGCGATGCAAAAGGGGGAAAAGCTGGGATGCTTCGGGCTGACTGAGCCTGACTTCGGTTCAAATCCGAGCGGCATGCGCACGCGAGCGCGTAAGGTTGGAAAAGAATATGTTTTGAACGGTGAAAAGATGTGGATCACTTCCGGGTCGATCGCGGACGTAGCTGTGATCTGGGCGAAAGTTGAGGACGAAGAGAACACGATTCGCGGTTTTCTGGTGGAAACCGATCGTCCGGGCTTCCGCGCCGAAGATATTCACGGCAAGTGGTCGCTACGGGCGTCGGTAACTTCGAGCCTCTCGCTGCAGGACGTACACGTCCCAGAATCGAATTTGCTTCCGGGCACGGGCGGACTGAAGTCGCCCCTCAAATGTCTGAATCAAGCGCGCTATGGAATCGCCTGGGGAGCAGTCGGAGCGGCCATGGCTTGCTACGACTGCGCTCTGCAGTATTCGCTCTTCCGTAAGCAGTTCCACGACGAACCCATCGCGTCGCGACAACTGGTGCAGGAGAAATTGGCCTGGATGATTTCCGAAATCACAAAGGCGCAGTTATTGGCGCTGCAGGTTGGACGCCTCAAAGATAAAGACGCATCTGGCCCGCAACACATTTCCATGGCTAAGCGAAACAACGTCTGGATGGCGCTGGAGTGCGCTCGTATGGCACGCGACATTCTGGGCGCGAATGGCGTAGCGGATGAATATCCCATCATGCGTCACATGATGAATCTGGAGTCGGTGAAAACCTACGAAGGCACACACGATATCCATACGCTGATCATAGGGCAGAGTGTGACCGGGATCGACGCATTCTAAGGATTCAAAATAGGATCGGGGCTATGGTTTCGTTGGAATCTACGGAGTCCCGTACAGCTGGCGGTAGACGTTCTCATTGCGCAGGATAGCCTGCACATATTCGCGAGTCTCGGTAAATGGGATGGACTCCACAAATTCCTGCGGGTCGCGGTATTTGCCTTGTCCCAGCCAGTCCCCAACTCGATCGGAACCTGCATTGTAAGCGGCCAGCGCGTACTCGAACGCGCCAAACTTGTCGACCATCGCGCGGAAATAGCGGGTCCCGAGTTCCAGGTTTATCGCTGGTGTGAATAATTGTTGGGCGGAGTAGTGTTTGATTTTCTCCTGTTTGGCCACACCTTTTCCCACCTTGGGGAGCAACTGCATCAGTCCTACGGCATTCGCGCGCGAGACTGCTGCCGGATTAAATTCCGATTCTTGCCGGATCAGCGAAGCCACCAAATAAGGATCCAGTGCGTTTTGCGAGGAGAATTTCTTCAAATCTGGCCAATAGGCTTTTGGAAAGAGCGCTTCCCAGTAAGCCCGCGGGAGGCTCGGCAGGTCCACCGCAAAATAGCTGGGCACCGCCCGCTTCAGGACCTCGATGGCCATGTCGTAGCGTCCAGCATCGTTGTACATACGCGCGGTTTCGGCTGTCGCCCAGTTGCCCTTGTCCGCGGCGGCCGCGGCCTGCAATTCCCGGGCGGAGAAATCAAGCAGTGCGCCGTTCTCCAACAATTGCGCCTTTTGCACACGCAGATCGTCGGTTGGAACTGCATCGAGAGTGACTATCGCGCCGGAGTCAATCGGCGGGACCCTGTCCAGTAAGGCGTAATGTACAGGGTCGCTGTCGGTGGGAATTTTCTTCAGTCGCTGCCGCGCCAATTCGCCGTAATAATAGTTCCGGAATCGATCCGAGAGTTTCTGGTAGTAGGCTCTCGCTGTCGCCGGTTCGCCGTCTTCTTCCGCCAGCCGGGCTCGCCAATACAGCGCCGCCGGCACTTCGGCGGAATTGGGGTAGAGCGCGATCTGCTGGTCAAATCCATTCTTGCCGTCGGCGTTTCTGCCCTGACGAAGGCTAAGCCACGCCACTTTCCAGTGGGCGTAGGCAGCCCGGCCACCGTTAGGAAAGCGTTCTTGCAGCTCTCGATAAGTATCAATCGCGCGGTCGTAATCGCGCTTCAGTAGATAGATGTTTCCGGCGGAAAGCAATGCCTGATCCAGCCATAAGCTGTTGGGCATGGTTTCGCGGAGTTGCCCCAGAATCTGCAGAAACGCATTCTCATCATCGGTCGCGCGAGCAATCTCTCCGAGGTTGAACAGGCGCTCGGCATTTACTTCCGGCGTTGGACTTGAGATCGACTCCAGCACCTGTTTCGCTTCCCGGTTCTGACCGGCGTGGCGCAGAGCCGTTCCCAAAGCAAGTTGTACCTGGGGGCGCTCGCTGGCGCTCACATCGCCCACCAACCCGCGATACTCGTTGGCGGCGTCGCTGAAGCGTTTGCCTTTGAGCAGCAAATCGGCACGCGTCCTCCGCCCGTTCAAGCCCGGTGGCGGTATCTGCGTGCTGGCAGCCAGTTTCTTCAGTTCGAACTCTGCCGGGCCCGCCTCGCCGCTTAGCGGCATGGTGAAGTACAAGTTTCGTAGGGTGGTAACTGCTTTCTCGGTCTGCGCGGAGGCGGCGTAGGCACGTCCCAGCGTAAGTTCGACATCGGCGCGTGTGGGCTCGCGCTCTTTCTCCAGCAGCGTAATGGCTTCCTGGGCTCTGCCCTCCGCCAGCAACGCATTGGCTAACATCACATGGGCATCGCGAATCAATAATGATTCCGGATTTGTCTTATCGAAATTGGTGAGGCCGGTCAGCGCTTCAGCGGTCCGTCCAGTCTGAAAGTACGAACTGCCGAGGTAGTAGCTGACGTAGTCTCCGAGATCGCCAGCGAGCGGCTTGGCTCGATTTAACGGGTCAATGGCCTTGGCATAGTCATGATCTAAGACATGGGCGTATCCCACCACCAGCCACGCCAGGGCCCCCGCATCTTCTTTGGAGTGACGGCGGGCGAAGGTCTCAACTCCGGCGTAAGCGGCTGGAGCACGGTCCTGCAGCAGTTGCCGCGCCATGGGCTTCAGGTTGGCGGATGCCACAAACGCCTGATGCATGCGGCGCAGTCGCGGGGAGGTTCGCCGTCGCTTCTGGCTGGTAGGTTTCTTCGCGCTCTTTTTTTGAGTTGATGGGGTCTGGGCCGGGGGCGCCTGTGCGTAGCTCGAGCCCAGATCGATACACAAGACTGCCAGGATCAAAGCGAAAACCGAGCGGAGAATCGATTGGGAGCGATGAGGAACCACTTCTCTCAATTATCGCCTGAAATTGGCGCCCATGATTGAACTATCATCCTCCGCCAAACTGCGGACGAGTTCCTGGCTGAAGTAATCAGTGTCGGCGGCCGCGGTATTGCCATATCGTTTCCTGTAGGTTCCACGGCTCTTCTCAATGTCTTCTTTCAGACGATCGTACAAGTCTTTGTGCTTGCGTCCCTCGGCCACTTTGGCCTGATTGTACAGTTTGATCTCGTCAACCAGGAGACGCGCGAAACGCTGCGCTTTGCGGTGGATATCGGCTTCCTCCGGGGGCAACTGGGCAGATGCATCAGTCGCCGGCGACGCTGCAGCAGCTGCGGCGACCGCCACCGGTTCGGCCTCGACCACGGTGGCTGGCTCGTGCATTGCAACTGGAGCCGGCGCAGTTTCAACCTGATGTTTGGGGGCGTGGGCCGCAAACGGGTCGGAAAAAGACGAGACTGTTTGTACTGGAGACGCAGACGCGGCCGTCGTTTTCTCAACCCCGCCGGCTTCCAGCCCGCCTTCTTTGTGTGCCTGCTTGCGTAGCGACGTTACTTCCAACCATGCGCTTGTCGCCATTACCAGCAGTTCCAAGGCCGCGGCATCGATTTTTCCGCCTGCTTCCAAACCGGCATCGGCATAAACCAGGGCCGCAATTTTCTCCTTCAGCAGAAGGGGGAGCAACATCGCTGAATCATCAAGCGGTGCTTGAAAGCGCAAGATAAATTGAGGATCCATTTCGCGGGCAGCGCCGTTCACAACCATCCGTGATTGCATAGCCCGAGCGACAAGGCCAGCGCTCACGTCGAGCGAGAAATCTTTGAGCTCGTCGTGCTCTCCGGTCTGGCTGAGTCCGCGCCCCTGCCAGCCCGTCGCGGCCCCTGCCTTTATGACGAACAGGGCCGCACGCCCGCTGTAACGGACGGTATTGTCCAACAGCGCGCGTAGAATTTCCTTCTGCGAAGTGCCGGCGTGGATGGCCGATATCGCTGCGAGTAAGTTGGCGGCGGTATCGTCTTGGGAGACAACTGCGGAGGAAGGCGCCGAGGCCGGAAGTTCCTCTAGAACGCGGCGCACCAAGTCCTGTCGAATCTGGCCAATATGGCCCTCGAGCACTTGAGACACAACTCTTTCGACGGTTTGCGCAGTCCCGCTGGGTTCTGCCATTGCGAGTTGCTCGTCGGCCTCGGCACGACCGCTGCTCGACTTTTTTTGTCCCTTCATCTCGGCTAAACTATGATTATATGGCTACTTGGCTGCTCATGTTCCTGTCACCGAAGGACGTGTTCCCCCGTCGATCACCGCACTCTGGAATTTAGCGTAAACCTGGCAGTTATAGATACGTCAAAAGAGTTAAGCCAGACACCAGGTTACCAAGTAAAATAACATTCGCTTCTGCGGCCGCGCAGCTCGAAAATTGTTGCATCGGAAGGACAATGGGTACCATCCAACCTAAATTGAGTGAGCCCGTCAGTGATGAACTGGCGCTGGTCCAGGCGGCCAAGGGCGGCGACGTCACGGCGTTCGAGGAATTGGTTCGACGCTATGACCGCAACGTATTTCGCATCGCGCAGCACATCACGCAAAACCGTGAAGACGCGGAAGACGTGGTGCAAGATGCGTTCTTGAAGGCCTATGGAAATCTGAACCAGTTCCAGGGACAGTCCAAGTTCTATACCTGGCTGGTGCGGATCGCGGTCAACGAAGCGCTGATGAAGTTGCGCCGCCGCCGACCCGAGCGCATGGTTTCGCTGGACGAGGATGTTAAGACCGAGGAAGATTCGCTTCCTCGTGAAGTAGCGGATTGGAGCCCGAATCCGGAGCAGCAGTACAGTCAAGCCGAGTTGCGCGATATTCTGACTCGGACGATTCAGGGACTGCCGCCCAGTTTTCGGACAGTTTTTGTGCTGCGAGATGTGGAAGGTCTCTCGACCGAGGAGACTGCCGAGGCGCTTGACCTCAGCATTCCCGCGGTAAAGTCCCGGCTGTTGCGGGCAAGGCTGCAGTTGCGGGACAGGCTCAGCCGCTACTTCCAGAAACGTGAGAGCGGAGATGGCAAACAGTGAAATGCTCTGAGTTTTTGCAAGAGCTGACAAATTACCTGGACGGCGTTCTCGATGATCGCACCAAGTCTGAATTGGAAGATCATCTGGCTTGGTGCCACAACTGCTACGTCGTCTGCGATACCACCAAAAAGACCATTGAGATCTACCGCGATTCTCAGCTCTACGAACTGCCTGACGATCTGCGAAACCGCCTCCGATCGGCCATCGTTGCTAAGTGCGAGGCCAGAAAGAAGACCGGCCCTCGGGAAGTCTGACCTCTCTGCAAGAGTTTTCTCCCTTTTGAGATAGCGACCCTGGCATTACGCTAAGCCGCGTATCCACAAGCGCTTCCTTCCGAATCCACCAAGGGACGGATTACGTATTTCCGGTAGGAACCTTTTAGGGCAAAGCTGAATCTAAGTGAGAGAACGCAGCATTCGAGTACTCTCAGGCAAGAGCAACGGGGCTGGCTGCGGGAGGTGAGCGATGATTGCAAAATTATATGATGCCTTATTTGGCTGCTGGCATACTCGTTATAGCTTTCCGCTCACAGTACGCCCGGGCTCGGGTAGGCGTGGTTCGGCGGCCGCTCAGAATGGCACCTACGTGGTTTGCCTCGATTGCGGTAAAGAATTTGGGTACGACTGGAAAGAAATGAAGGTCTTGAATTCAACGACAGTCGGTAGCAAGGCGATACCAGCACTCGCAACGAAAGAAGCTGTGTAAGTATTTTCCTCCGAAGTTGGTCCAGAAGGGCCGCGAGTTTTCTCGCGGCCTTTTGGTTTTAGTCTAAAAAATACTGCTTCAAAACAAAGCCGGCGGCCGAAGCCGCCGGTCAAAGAATCAACTACTAGGATGGAACTCAGTTCAGTTACTGCTACTGTCATCCCGACGCTTTAGCGTAGGGTGATCATCGTCGCTACCCTTGTTGTCCGTGCCATTCTTATCCGTCGAGGACGTGCGCCGCAAGCTGGGCTTCTTTCCGTTATCCTTCTGGTCCACGAGCTTGCGACGGTTCTCGAGGGCGGCCAGCCGTGACTTCACATCGTCGAATTCTGATGTCGAAACCAGATATTGCGGCCGTGCGGGAAGGATTTGCGAAATCTCTTCCTGCGACTTGGCGATGCGATCCGGTGTTTGTGGATGGGTCGCGAACGCCTTGGCCAACGTGCCGGGTTTCTTCTTCTCCTGCGCCTGCACCTTTTCGAAGAAGCTGATGAAAGCCTGCGGGTCGTATCCGGACTTGTACATGT
>JABCYV010000197.1 GCA_013290025.1 Acidobacteriota bacterium | reverse complement strand
GACCAGTTCGTCGGATTTCTTGAAGGCTGGCGCGGTCTGCTGGAAGACAAGAGCATGCCACTAGACCTCTCCAGCGTGGGCGGAATCTTGCCTCGCGGCGGCACCATCCTGCGTACTTCTCGCACCAATCCTGCCAAGAAGCCGGATGGTCTGGAGAAGTGCGTTACGACGCTGCAAGAGCATAATGTTGAAGCCCTGATCGCGATCGGAGGCGATGACACGCTCTCCGTGGCCCAGAAACTCTACGCTAAGGGCGTCAAGGTCGTCGGCGTGCCAAAAACCATCGACAACGATCTGGCCGGCACCGACTACACGTTTGGTTTCGATACCGCGGTCAACATCGCAACCGAAGCCATCGACCGCGTGCATACCACTGCCGAGGCGCATAACCGCGTGATGGTGGTAGAGGTAATGGGACGCAATGCCGGGTGGATTGCGATGTACAGCGGTATCGCCGGAGGCGCCGACGTTATTCTGATTCCCGAGCAACCCTTCGACATCGAGAAAGTGGCGGAGACGATACGTCTGCGGCACGGCCGAGGACGCTATTTCAGCATTGTGGTGGCGGCCGAAGGGGCGAAGTTCTCTACCGAGCTGGACCCACGGCAGGATGCATCAGTTGTGCAGGACGTTGGCAAAGACGAATTCGGGCACGCGCGACTGGGTGGCATCGGCAACATTCTGGCACGTGAGATCGAGAGGCTCACCGGCTTCGAGACGCGAACCGTAGTCCTGGGACACATCCAGCGCGGGGGCTCACCCAGCGCCTTCGATCGCATGCTGGCCACCCGTTACGGCTTGGGCGCGATTGACATGGTGCACCGCGGCGAATTCGGGTGCATGGCGGCGTTACGCGGAAACAAGATTGTTTCCGTGTCCTTGGCCGATGCCATCGCTAAGACCCGTACGGTTGACCAGGAAGTGATCGACGTGGCCTTCGGCATCCTGGACAAGCTCAGCGTGGAGAAAGAGACAGTGGAGAAGTAGGGTCTGAGCTTCGTCTTCAGAGTTTTCTCTCGCCCGCGGACCAACTCAGAGATTGCTACCAAGGACTCGGCAATTTCACGCTCAAATCCGGGTATGATGGGCGGTCTTCCGTGGCCACTGCAATCAAACCGGCATCCTGGCTGACCGCGCGCCGGGTGTTCGTACATGGCTCACTTTTGGCCGCAAGTCTCTGGACGGTTTATGCCATAACCCTTTCCACGCCCGGCTTGCTTGACCGGAACGGACTTCTTAAGGGCACGGATTTTCTCAATTTCTATACGTTAGGAGGTCTCGCGCGCCAGGGCCGCGGAGATTTGCTTTACAACATGCGGGGCCAGGCAACATTCGCCCAGAAGTTGCTTCCGGAAGCTGCCGGTTACTATTACGTGCCGCTCTACGGACCGCAAGTTTCTTTGATGTTTGAACCCTTCGCCAAACTTTCTTATGGATGGGCGCTGGCCGCCTGGCTTTTTCTAAATGTTCTTATTTACTCCCTGTGCTGTTGCGCGGTGTGGAAGCGGTGTCCGAACCTGCAGAGCGAACGCTGGACCGTGCTAATCCTGGCAATTGCATTTCCAGGATTTTTTTACCTCTTGGCATTCGGGCAGAATTCAGGCTTGGCGCTGGCCTGCTTTACCCTCGCTTTTCTCGCCCTAGAACACGCCAAGCCTTGGCTCGCAGGGTTGGCCATCGGGTCGTTGATATTCAAACCGCAGCTAGGATTGGCCGCGGCAGTTGTGTTTATCTTCGCGCGCGAGTGGAAGGTGGTGGCAGGCGCCATCGCGGCTGCCTTGGCCCAACTTGCCTGGGGTTGGGAGCACTATGGAACTCAGGTCATGCGCAACTACGGGCGCGCTGTTTTCCATTTCCGCGAGGTTTTCCCGCTAGTGGAGCCCCGGCTTTATCAGACGCACTCGCTGGGCTCATTCTGGTCTTTGCTTTTGCCCTGGCCGCGCGCTGCCTTCGGTTTGTCCGTGGCCAGCGCGATCGGAGTTCTTGCGCTGACGGTTCTCTGCTGGCGCGCGCAGGCCTCGCTTGCAACTCGCTACTCGGCGCTGCTGTTTGCCACAGTTCTCGTCGCACCCCATCTGACCGTGTACGATCTGGTGATCTTAGCGCCCGCATTTCTACTGTCGGGAAATTGGGCGGCGGGACAAGACCTTGAACGTTCGGAGCAGAATTCGGCAGCGACGGTGCACTTGCTTCTCTACATCTGTTATCCATTGTTCTTACTTGGACCCCTCGCGCGCTTTACGCACCTGCAACTTTCAGTTGTGGCAATGACTGCATTACTCTGGATCAGTTGGCGAATTTCTTCTCCCCAATTGTCCTGCTGAATGTTTCCTAGTCCTCCCGTTTTCCAAACAAGAACGTCAGCGCTTCTGGCAGGCGTTTCGCCCATTCGGCTTCGCTGTGCGTCGCCCCGTTATCAATCTTCACTAGTAAGCGGTCCTCTTTCACACCCGCTCGGCGCGCGATATGTTCAAGTTCGCGGACGTCGTCCACTACCTGCTCGTCGCGATCAGGACGACCTGCCTCTCTAGTTCCGATCGCGAGGAAGATTTTTTCCGGCCACTGACGGAAGGCGCGACTGTACTTCAAGAGCAGTCGATTGGAGACAAATAGCGACGGACTCTCGAGCAGCAGCCGGCCAAAAATCGCTGGCCGATCCATTACCGTGTACAGGGAAATAAGGGCTCCCAGCGACGATCCTCCCAAGCCAGTATTTTCCGGGCCTCGGGCAATGCGGTAGCGAAGATACAAAAATGGCATTACTTCGTTGATCAGGAAGTCCGGATAGCGCTTGCCTTGTGGCCGCAACACCGGCGGATTGAATGAGCGGTAAGGCAGATATTCTTTCACACGGTCTTTCTGAGCGTGGTCGATGCCCACGATGATCAGCGGTGGAATCTTGTCTTCACGAATGAGGCGGTCGGCGGTCTCATCTGCTTGCCATTCAACACCGGCAAACGCCGTCGCCCGGTCGAACAGGTTCTGGCCATCGTTGAGATAAAACACCGGGTAGTGCCGGTCTTTGTTTTCTGGATCGTGATAGCCAGGTGGCAGCCAAACCCGCAACATTCGCGCGTTGCGAAAGATACGGCTGTGAAACTCGTGCAGAATGAGATCGCCAACGACGGAGGGGTTCGGCGAAGCTCTGCTTGTCTCCGCACCGGCCACGATCCCGGATTGCGTAATCTCTTCCATAAGCATTAGGAAGTGGTAGGCACCCTATTTCGACCCCTGCCGTAAGGTGTACCTAACGAGTACCGCGGACAGAACGGTGATCGCAAAAATCAGGCTCAGCGACGACAGGCATAAGATGCACCACACTGCCAGCACGAAGGCTTCGACGTAAGTCAGATAGAGCGCGAATCCCAGCCCTGCCAGTGACGCAATCAGCAGCATCACCGGAGTTTCGTGCTTGGTGCGATATAGCGTCGCCAGCGCCAACAAGGCGACGTAGCCCATGATCCCAATGAGCGCCACTGGGATTCCGAACACGGTCGAGTAAGTGCTGCGGTTGACCAGGTCGCAGTTCAAGCTCTCTCCGAAGTCACAATAGGAAGTCTGCGAACTACCGTAGTGATGATAGAGAGACACTGACGAGACCACGGCTCCCGCCACGGCCAACAGCGCAATCGCCAGCAATATGCGCTGAGCGAGAGGGGTCATGGCAAACTGCATCCGGCTTTTTCACTTAGCAGCTGAAGTGATAGCGTGCCTTCCCGACGCTCGCCATCGGCGAACTGCCAAGTGGGAAAATGTTTTACTCCAACTTGAATGCAGCCAGCCGATTCCTCGCGAGAGCCTTGAATACCGCATTCAATATAAGGAACGTACTCAAAGGACCGGCCGAACACTTCTTTCTGATCGGCGCAATGCGGGCACCAGTAAGCTCCATACATCTTGACCTGCTTCGACGCCAGACACCGAGCAAAGGCATTGAGACGACTCGCGCGTTTCCTTAGGCCAAGGTAGTATGCACCCGCAAACACGGCGACGATGACCAATGCAATGACGATGCTGCGCATGGAAATGTTTCTTATACCATGACGTTCAAGGCAGACGGCAGAACGTCCAGCGTCTCGCAGTACAGAGTAAGCACCTCGCCATCCACCATGACATCGACCGGTGCGTCGAGGTAAAAATCGATTCGCTTCGCGGCCCGCCGTTCCGCCAGCGGATGGTTGATGTGAGTGCCGTCATATAGCGTTGGCAGGTTGCGGATCAGGCCCACCCGTCCAATCGGGCCCCAGCGTACATATTCGATCAGGCCATCGCTAACTTCGGCTGTGGGCGCAATCATCATCGTCCCGCCGGTATATTTGCTGTTGTTGAAGGTGAGGAACAGACAAGGACGTCGGTCGATATCCGATTCTCCGTCCACTCGCAAAGGAAACGGACGCCGTCGAAAACGGACAAGCTGACTGAAAATGGATAGCTGATACCCGGGCTCTCCCCAAGTGCTAAAGCGCCGCGCCCGCATGGTAGCCACATCAGCGGCAAAGCCCATGCTCAAGAGATTGATGTAATGGATTACGCCGGCTTTGTGACTGAGTCGCAACACGTCGCAGGCTCTTGAACGGCCCGCGAGTATTGCGTCGATCGCGAACTCCACTCCGCCATCGCCAAAGTCGCGCACAAACGAGTTACCCGTGCCCAGCGGAAGAAACGCCAGCGTGGGACGTTCATGATTTGCGGCTTCAGGAAACAGTCCGTTTACGATCTCGTAGGATGTCCCGTCGCCCCCCACCGCAATAAAGCGGCGATAGCCTCGCGCACAGGCATCTCGGACAATTTCCGTGGCTTGCGCGGGCGCAGAAGTTTCGACCACTTCCAGCTTAATTCCATCGGCACGCAGACGATCCAGCGCGGGACCGACCAGTTTGCGGCAACGACCACCTCCCGCAGCCGGATTGACCACGGCAAGAAACGTCTCGGTCACAACGTAACCACGGCGCCACGGCCCAGGATTTTTCGAATCTCTTCAGCCAGCTCGGTGCGCTTGATTTTCATGGATGCGGTGCGAGGAAAATCCCTCTCCCAAACCAGAAATCCGCCCGCGCGTTTGAAATCGGGCACGTGACGGTTGCACGCGACCATTTCCTCTTTGAGCGTATCCGTGAGTTCCTGTCCCTGCTCGAGATGTGTGACCAGCACCAGCATCTCCTGGCCAAGATTCTTCGCCGACCACAAGTAATTAGCAGCGAAGATGCAATATTCCTTCACCGGAAGACTGTCGAAGTAAGTCTCGACATCTTCGGGATAGATATTCTTGCCACCTTCCGTGACGATCATGTTTTTCTTGCGGCCAAAAAGTTGCAGATGGCCGTGGCCGTCAAAGCGGCCCAGATCGCCGGTCAGCAGCCAGCCATCCACGATGGTTTGGGCGGTCAGCTCAGGATCGTCCAGATAGTGCGCCATCACAGTCTTACTGCGCACGGCCACCTCGCCGATGCCATCCGGGTCCGGATTCAACAGCCGCAGCTCGACCCCCGGGAGTGGCTTGCCCACAGTATCAGCACGGAAAGGTTTGAGGTCATTGAGCGTGATCGAAGTACCTGCTTCGGTGAGACCGTACCCGTTGGCCACGGGAATGCCAAGATCGTAGAAGAATTGCAATGTCGAAGGCTCCATGAAAGCGCCGCCCGTGAACATGGCTAGCAGGCCTCCGCCGAATGCCTTATGCACTTGCGGAAGCAATAAGCGACTCAAATGAATATCGGGCCGCCAGCCGGTCAGGAATTTGTTCACCGCGATCAATTGATTCAGGAGAAACCGTCGCCCGGAGGAAAGCGCTTCGAACTTGGCTTTCAGTCCGCGCTCCAGATTCTTCAGCACCAATGGAACCAGGCTGACGTAGGTGATCTTGTAGCGCACAAACGCGTCACGCACGAATTCCGGCCGTAGAGTGCGCAAATGCACCACGCAGGCGCCGCAAACAAAGGGCCCGATGAATCCCACCATGAAATCAATCGCATGGTTGGTTGGCAGAATGCTCAGGTAGCGGACCCCCGGCCAGAAACGATACAAGGTCGTCAGAGACTTGCACTGCTCCAGATAATTTTCGTGAGTAAGAACGCATCCCTTGGGCCGACCGCCGGTGCCTGAGGAATAAACAATGCAGGCAACATCTTCGCGGCGGCGCGGCACAAATTCGGGATCACCTTTGCGGCGAAATTCCTCCCAGCGATATGCGCCAGCCAACTCGGCCGACGGCGGCGCCTCGGTTACCAGCACGAGCGCGTTGAGATTCTTGAAGTCTGGCGACTGGGTGATCGCGCGCCATAGGTAATACTCGACAACCAAGACTTGCGACTTGCAGTGTGACAACAATTGCAGGTGCTCGGCCGCGGTCAGCTTGTAGTCCAGCGGCACCAGCACTCCTCCGCAGAAAAACACCGCATAGGCAGTGACCAGCCACTTCGACTGATTGGTCATGATGATGGCGACACGGTTCCCGGGCAGAAACTCGGCATCCTCGAGAGCGCGTGCCAGCGGCAGCGCCATCTCCTTGAAATCGGAGTAGGTGAGGCGGGTCTTTTCCTTATCCCGGTCCGACTCGATCAGGCAAATCTCATTGGGCCAGCGATCCAGCGCGTCTCGCAACGCCGCGCCCAGGCAAGTGTATTGATCTAGATTCAGCATTAAAGCTTTATTTCACCACAGAGACACGGGGACACAGAGGAAAGCATGTTAATCAGTTCATTACCCTTCAAGGCTGGCTCAAAATTAGGAGCGAGAACTGGCAGCCGAAAACTGAATTTATAACTCGTCCACGCGATGGTTGAATTTCAACGCAGAAATCGGGAAGCGGATTTCGCCCTCTCACAACCTTGCCTGGATTCGGCCCGCCAAGGTGCGAAAGTCCGATACGCCCTGCAACTCGTAGTCCGGCAACTCCACGTTAAAATGGTGCTCGAGTCGGGTCAGCAGATCCAGAGCCTGCAAGCTGTCAATTCCCAGCGTTTTAAAGAAGTCGTCATCGCCGGTGAGCTTCTCTCGCGGAACCTTGAAGTGAGTCGCGGCGAGGTCAAGAATTTCATCAAGGGTTTGATCAGCGGTTCGCATAAGAACATTTTACGAGTTCATTTTTGTGTCGGGTGTGTCCACGAATCTATGGCAAATACGGTAGCGCCTCGGTGCTCTCCACAAACTTTTTCAATCCTTGTTCCACCGCCGGCTGCGTGAACAGCTCGCAGAAGATATCGATCTCCTTTAGCAACTCTTCGTACGGGATTGGCTTGATAAACTGCTTGGCGGCAATGGCGGCGCGACGGTCGAATTTTTTGAGTTGCGACGCAGTTACGCGCGCCACCTTCAGGGCTTCGCCCTCCGCCACCACTTGGCTGACTAAGCCAACAGCCTGAGCTTTGGTAGCATTGATGCTGCGGCCTGTCAGCAAAAGGTCGCGGACCACGCCATTGCCCAAATCGCGCTTCAGGCGAGGAATGCCGCCGAATCCCGGGATCAATCCCAGACGCAGTTCTGGAAAGCAGAAGCGCGCCATCTTGTCGGCAATAATAATGTCGCACACCAAAGCCAGCTCGAAGCCGCCGCCGAAGGTCACTCCATGGACGGCGGCGATGGTAGTCAAGGGCAAGGCGTCCACCGTGTTCATCACCCGGTGAATCCTCTTCAAATAGTCGCGGACACCTTTGATGGCTTCCTTCTGCTCCATTTCCTGGGAACGATGATAAAGCTCGCGCAGGTCGGCGCCGGCACAGAAACCGGCCTTCAGATCGCTGTAGATGATGACAGCGTGCGCTTGCTCGACACTCTCCAGTGCTGAGACAAACCTCTCCAGTTCTTCTAAGGTGAGCGAGCCGATCTCGTTGCAGGGCTCGCGGTGTAGAGCAAGCTCGACCACGCCGTCTTTAAATTCCCAGGAAAGCGATTGGCCGTGAAACCGGTTCATGAGGCTTGTTTCACCTCGTACATGTCTTCGATCTCCGACTTAAGCCGCGCAGCGATCAGATCGCGCTTCAGCTTGCCGTTCGCAGTGAGCAAACCGTTCTCAATCGAGAACGCCTCCCCGTGGATGCTAAACGCACGCACCTGCTTGTAATGCGGCAGGTGTGGATTCATTGCGTCCAAAGCCGCCTGCACTTGTTGGCGAGTAATGCTTCCGGTCACGATCGCCGAAAGATAGCCACGCCCATTTCCGACTAGCACCACTTGCTGTGCGCCGGACAAGGCCTGAAGCAACTCATCTTCGATCGGCTCCGGCGCGACGTTATGGCCGGAACCGAGCACGATAAGATTCTTGATGCGCCCGATGATACTCCAGTTCCCTGCCGCGTCGACTTCACCCTGGTCTCCAGTGTGAAACCATCCGTTGCGCAGTGCCTGAGAGGTTTCCTGGGGACGGTTCCAGTAGCCAGGAAAGACGCTCGGGCCGCGCACTATGATTTCGTCGTTTTCGCTGAGGTTCATTTCGATGCCGCTGATCGCTGGCCCAACCCGCCCGGGCTCGACGTGATCTGGGTCATCCATCGTGCAGATGGCAGTGGTCTCGGTCAGTCCATATACCTGCAAGACCGGAATGCCCAGCATCATGAAGTAGAGTTGTGTTTCCATCATTAGTGGCGCCGAGCCGCAGATCAGAGCTTTGAGATTCGAACCAATCATCTTTTTGCGGATAGTCGGAAATATAATTGCCTCGGCCAACGCTAGCCAGACAGAATCCGAGAAGGTTTTTCGCCCTTCCTGCCGGCGCATCCAGGTGGCTTTGGCTCGAGTGTAAAGACTGAGCGGAAATCCGCCAGTCTTCCAAAGTTGTTCGTCAACGGCTTTGCGCATACGCTCGAGCAAGGCGGGGACATTCAGAAAATAATCCGGGGCGGCGGCACGCATTTCATTGGATACTTTGGTCAGGTCGGTATTCAGCGTCATCAGATTGCGGCGACGCAGGCAGGTGAGCAGCATGATCCAGGAACCCGCAAAACAGAATGGAAGATAGTGGAAAACCCGGTCCTGGCCGGACTTGCTGTCCATCAGAAGGTCGAGCCGCTCGGAAGTGCACCCTAGCATGTGGCTGATGTTTCCCACGTTCAGCACGACTCCTTTGGCTTCGCCCGAGGTTCCTGAGGTATAGATGATGGTGACCTGATCGGAGTCGGTCAGATGCTGGGGCCTCGCGGCTTGCGCTGATTCTGCACCGGCGAACAATTCCTCGAATAGCACCTGCGGGGGTGCGTCTGCCCAGTTCTGTTTGACCGCGTCGCGAAGCGTCGCCTCACCGCAGCAGATCAATGCCGGCGAGCAATCTCTCATCATGGCCACGAGTTCTGCCGGCGCCTGGCGCGCGTAGAGCGGTACCACGATCAACCCCTCCGCCATGATCGCGAGATCCGCTGCCACCCAATCGATGCAGTTGTGCGCCAGCAAGCCGCAGCGGTCGCCCTTTTTCAGACCCTTCCTGGCGAGGACGGCGCGAGCTTTGCTGACGGATTGCAGGAGCTGGCCGCCTGTGGCTATCGCTGGTCCACGATCCCGAAGTTCCTGTAGCACGGGAAGGTCTTGGGCCGCTTCGAGCCGCGTGAAGATTTCTTCGAGAAAGTTCATCGATTGTGAAGGTCAGACGTCCTCGCCTGTCCAGGCTCAGCAGTTCTGAGGAGCCCCGCG
>JABCYV010000196.1 GCA_013290025.1 Acidobacteriota bacterium | reverse complement strand
TGAGGCCGAGCATGGTCTTCAGGAACTGGAGGCGAAGTGGAAAGCCTATCCCAGCGTCAGCCAGGTCTGGCGGCGGAACTGGGCGCGCATCACGCCGTTTTTCCATTACCCGCTGGACATCCGCAAGCCCAGCTAGGTAAGCAATCACTTGTGGGATCAGGTCCCTGCGACCGCGGCCGCCGGTTTGGGTTGCTCTGTTGCGGTGGACTTTGCCGACTGAGCCGACGCCGGCTTGGCCTGCGCCTGCCGGTGAGACTTATCATTGTGCTCGGCGGCGCGGACCTGCACGCTGCCTTTCAGAATGGCTCCATCCTCAACGCTGACGCGTTGGGTGATCACATCTCCCGTCAATGAGCCTTCGCTGCGGATGTCCAATCGATCGCTGCACTCGATATTGCCCTGCACCTTGCCCAGAATCACAACTTCGCGGGCGCTGATATTCGCGGCGACGCTGCCGTTACGTGCAATGGTGACGCGGTTATCGGCAAAATTAACGGTGCCCTCGATACGGCCATCGATGTAGAGTGATTCGGAGCCGCTGACTTCACCTTTGATGACCACTGAGGCCCCGATTGTAGCCTGCTCCACGGACGCGCTTGCCGTCTTGAGCTGGAGGTTCGAGGAAAACTGCGATTTT
The DNA here is from genome assembly GCA_013290025.1 of Acidobacteriota bacterium. Taxonomy (GTDB): domain Bacteria; phylum Acidobacteriota; class Terriglobia; order Terriglobales; family Acidobacteriaceae; genus JABCYV01. The sequence continues at coordinate 8,981 of JABCYV010000196.1, read as the reverse complement.
TGAGAGTCTGACGGCTGTGGCATCGGTTCCGGCACTCCTTGAGCTTTCCGTGCTGCGTACATTAGGGACTTGCCGCATGCAGCGGGTCTTCCAGATTGTGGTCGTTGGCCAAGCTGACTATCGCATGGGTGTCCGCGAATCGAGTATGTTACGGAAGAACGTGTACGGGTGGCCAAGCCCACCTTCCAGCCGGTCAGCAACATCTCGAGCAGCATCCGTCTTGCCTTTGATGGCCGCATTGAACTCGCCTTCGGCGGCAAGCTGAGCGTAGGTCCGGCCTATCTCCAGTTATCGTATGGTCGGGAAGTGCGGTAATTTTTTTTGAACCAAGAAGAACAAGCCCTCTATCGCTTCTTGCCGCACCTGCCCCGCCTTTTGAGTTCCTGTCCGATCGCTGTGCGGTAGCCTTTATTTTAAACCTGAGCACTTCTGAGCAGTCACCAAGTATGCAGCCGTCGTAACCTTTTTAGGGGATGTGTAAGGAGCTATGCGGCCCGCGGTCGTTTGTTCCGCTTGTGGCGAAGCCGGACACATCTCACACATTTCGGACTAGGAGGGACTATGTTAGGTTACGGTTTGGCGGGAACAATTGTCGTAGTCCTGTTGATTGTTTTTGTCGTGCGCAGTCTATAAACCCGATGGGGCAAGCTCACAGACGACGACTTGGCCATCATCGGCGGACAAAGGGAACAGCTTGATCGGCAAAATACAGCAGAGGTACGGGATTGCGAAGGAAGAAGCTCAGAAGCAAGTTGACGCCTGGGAGCCCACGATCCTTGATGAGCCCAGGGATCTGCGGACGCCGGGCGAGCGTAAGGCTGGTTAAGTCGCTTTTTAACCTGGAGGTAATCGTGAACAAATTTCTGAAGTCGTTACTTAAAACTGGAGTTTATTTCCTTGAGCAGTCCGACCGGGTCACAACGGACATGCGAGATCGTGTAAAGGATCGGGTTGAAGACCTCACTGACCGAGCCGGACAAGCATTTCACGGCCAACAAAACCATACCGTACGCAACGCCATTTGCTTTGCAGCGGGCATCGGTCTCGGAGTAGGAATCGGAGTATTGTTCGCACCCACAAGTGGAGAAGAAACCCGCAGCTCGATAAGCGACAAAGTTCAAGATATGAGCGACAGAGTTCGGGAACGCTTCTCCCCACCAGAAAAAAGACCCGCAACCGGCACAGAAGGAAAGTGAGTTTGACTGAAGCATGAGTTAGGTATTTGCGTGGTTTGTGTGGGACAGTCCGGCTCTTGCACGACGCTAATGCCGCTCCGATGGGGTGAATGTGAGCAGACTAAATGGAGGTTTGTTTCGCGGGAATGGTGTTCAAGGACCTTTATATATGGTGGGAGAGTGTGAGAATGCGTAATGTGTTCAGCAAGGCGGTTCTGTCGCTGGTTTTTTTCCTGCTGATGTTACCTACCGCGTCGTACCCGCAGAATCAGGTCCTGGGAGAAGTGCAGTTCGTCAGCAAGACCAAGGTGGAAAAGACCTCGGGGGTGTGGATCGACGGGCAATATGTCGGCTATGTTGGCGAGCTTAAGGAGAACAAGAAAGTTTTGCTTCTGCCCGGCGAGCATGAGATTTCTGTGCGCCAGTCAGGATACAGGGATCTCACTCAGAAGGTGGTTGTGGAGCCGGGCAAGGGTGTCGTGCTGCACGTGACCATGGAGAAAGATCCCCGCTCCCAATTTCCCACCGTCACGTCTCAAATCAAGCTTCAAGTCACACCAGAACGGGCGGCTGTTTTCCTGGATGACGGTTTTGCCGGGACTGTGCAGGAATTTGGGGGAATTGGAAGAGGAATGTTGGTGAGTCCTGGGAAACATCGGGTCAAGATCGCTCTGCCCGGATACCAGGCTTTCGAGACCGAGGTAAACCTGTTGCCCCACCAGAAAATTACGATCAAGACGAACTTGGTTCCGGGAAGCATCACGCAGGCCGGCCCTTCGATCAAAAAAGACTGATCTCCGCCACTCTGGCCGAAGAGTTGGGAGCAAGGCGAAGGAACGGAAGGCGTTCAATTGGAGAAGGTCAGTAGATGAGGGCAGTGGCGATAAAGAAGGGACGGAGCCGAGAGAAAGCTGCTGATTTCCAAGAAAATGGGCACCCTCCGGTGTGACGGTTGCGGCGAGGAGTTCTTCATAAGCCATGAGGCCGGATTCGCGACAAGGCGATCGCCGAAAAGCAGGCACTTTGGTTCGAAAGGTCCTTGCCGAAGAGCACGAGCGCGATAAGAAACACCCCGACCGAATCGGCCTGCCAGACTGATCCGCCCGTCTGACCTCTTGAACTCGGGCAGTCCGCGGAGCTAAGCTGTATCCAGTTTCGGGGCGAGAGACGGCACAAGGTTTTTACCGTTTCCCTGTCCTGGGTTCGGACCGAAGGCGAACGGTGTCAGGCCGGACCACGTTTCTCACCCCGTCACGACTCAGCGCCGCCTGCGCCAGCCCGACCACATACCCAAACCGATTCCCGCTAATACAGCACCCGTCAGCTTCGTTCGGTCGGTAATCGGAACGAAACGGGTCTGCTGGTCGCTGATCTCGATAACGCCGACGGGAATCGCTCGTCCACCACCCACCACCCCCACCGCCTTCGCCCCGGGCGCTGGTATCGCCCACACCGCCAGCGCCCGCGCCAGCACCGTAGGCATACATTGCTTTTGCGACTGGGATGACCGTCTTTCCTTGCGCAGAGATAGGTTCGCCGTAGATGGCTTTCACGCTCGCTTGGCCGAGAACACTTTCCTTCAGTGATTGCAGAATAGCCAGACTGCCCATTGGAGAACTCCTTTAGGGGACCCATTATCCTCCGCTGTGGGGCGGGAACGAACCGGAAAGCACGGCCACGCCCTGAGTGCACGGGGTCGTATAGCATTCCGCAATCGTGAACAGCCCCGGACATATACATGACGTGATCATTATTGCTCAGACCTCTTGAATCCTCTTTTGCTACGGTCGGAGTTGACTCGGTGCCCGGCATGTCTACACGGATTTGTGTGCGGGTGGACACACAGCACGGAGCCAGAGGCGGCGCAGACGTAACAGAAATGAGGCTGTCCCATGAAACAAGTAATGTACTTCTTTGCGATGCTGAGTCTCGGCACTCTGTGTTGGGCAGGGTCGGCGCGGGAAGACGCCACCGACCGACTAGACAACGCTACCAACGTGGTACACGCAATTATGAGTGCGCCTGACAACGGAATCCCGGAAGAGGTGTTGGAGCACGCAAAGTGCATAGCCGTTGTGCCGCACATGGTCAAAGGTGGCTTTGTCTTCGGAGGTAAAGGAGGCAAAGGCGTAGCCACCTGCCGCACGGCGAATGGCTGGAGTGCTCCCGCGTTCATCACGATTTCGGGCGGAAGCTGGGGGCTGCAGATCGGTGTAGAAGCTGTGGACCTGGTAATGATCATTCAGAATGAAAAGGGGATGCAAAAGCTGCTCTCGAGTAATTTCCAACTTGGAGCGGACGCTTCAGCAGCAGCGGGTCCAGTGGGACGGCATGCCTCGGCCGGTACGGATTGGAAGTTGGATACAGAGATCCTGACCTACTCTCGTGCCAAGGGTGCGTTCGCCGGGCTCACGTTGGAAGGTGCATCGATCCGCCAAGACGATGATTCCCGGCACGCGATATACGGACGCAAGGTCACAACTCGGGCTTTGCTGTTGGGCAAGGTGCCAGCTCCATCCGCAGCAAAGCCGTTCCTTGCAGAAATTCGTGGAGCAAAAGCCCAAGCGGTAGCCGAAGGGAAAGCTGAAGCCAAACAGAAGCCCATGGGTCATACCAAGACCGTAACCGGGTGCTTGCAGAAAGGCGACGAGCCGGGCGAATTCTCCATCACCGGCGAAGACGGCAAGAGCTGGGGCCTCCGCAGCAGTAGCGTTAAGCTTGACCAGCATGTTGGCCACCAAGTGACGGTCGCCGGCACCCCTGCCCGCGAAACAAAAGCAGAAGAGAATAAGGAACAAAAAGAGGGACAGGTTGAGAAGGCATCCAGCAAAGACGAGTACGGTGATCTGCGCGTTACAACCCTCAAGATGGTGAGCGACACTTGCAGTAAGTAAGAATTTTGGTAGCAACCTCGCAGGGCGGCGATGTTCAGGACCGGCGCGGAATGTGCCGCGAGTTGTTAAACTTGGCGGAAATTCCGGAAATCCGATATTCCCCAAGAGAAAAAGTGTGGAGGGCACTCTACGTGGATAAAGCACTGAACAAGGTGGCGGGTTGGACGACCGTGCTACTCAGCATTGCGCTTCTGACCGCAACCTCCTCCCGACGAGCGGCTGCGCAAGATCAGAATGATCCTCCTGGCCGAGTGGCAAGACTGGGCTACATGGAGGGCTCGGTGTCCTTTCAACCCGCGGGCGAATCGGATTGGGTCCAGGCGGTTCCCAACCGCCCGATGACGACCGGAGATAAGCTCTGGGCCGACCGGGACTCGCGCGCCGAATTGCAATTGGGATCGGCGGCGATTCGTCTGGCGGCCAACACCGGCTTCTCATTTCTGAACTTGGATGACCGCACGGTCCAAATCCAGCTGACCTCGGGGGCGCTCAATATTCGAGTACGCCGGCTGAACCGCGACGATATTTTCGAGATCGATACGGCCAACCAAGCGTTTTCGGTTTTCCAACCCGGAAGTTACCGAGTTGAAGCGAGTCAAGACGGAAACTACACGGTGGTCAGTGTCCGTGAAGGCGAGGGCGAATCGACTGGCAACGGTCAGACCTACACACTCCACGCCGGACAAAGAGGCACCTTCAGCGGCACGGAGTCGCTGAATGCTGACGTGGTGGAGATCGGGGGCCCCGATGAATTTGATAACTGGGCTTACAACCGCGACCGTCGTTACGAAGGGTCACGCTCGGCGCGATATCTTTCGCATGATGTCGTTGGTTACGAGGATCTGGATGACAACGGCGACTGGCGCGACGATTCCAACTACGGGCATGTCTGGTTCCCCAACCGGGTTTCCACCGGGTGGGCACCTTATCGGGAAGGCCACTGGGACTGGGTTGCTCCCTGGGGTTGGACATGGGTAGATGATTCTTCGTGGGGCTACGCCCCGTTTCACTACGGGCGCTGGGTGACCATTGGCGGGCGTTGGGGTTGGGTAGCCGGGCCTGTGGAAGTAGTGCCGGTGTACGCGCCCGCGCTGGTGGTCTTTATCGGTGCCGGTGGCGGGTTCGGCGGCAATGTGGGATGGTTTCCCCTCGGCCCGCGCGAAGTCTACGTACCGTCGTATAGCGTGAGCCGGGAATACGTCAATCGAGTCAACATCAGCAACACGACCGTCAACACGACAACAATCACCAATGTCTACAACACCACCATCGTCAACAAAACCACCAACATTACGAATGTCACGTATGTGAACAGAAATGTAGCGGGAGCAGTAACGGCGGTTCCGCAGCGGGCTTTCGTCAGCGCGCAACCTGTGGCTCGAGCCGCGGTTGCTGTGAACGCGCGGGAGGTGGCTTCTGCGCCTGTGAGTTCGAGAGCTGCAGTGGCTCCCTCGCGAGAGAGTGTGCTCGGATTGCGGGCGAATAGTGCGGGACGAGTAGCTGCCCCGCCGGCAGCAGTGGCTAGCCGACAAGTGATCGCCAAGGCGACACCACCTCCGCCGCCTGTGGCTTTCGCAAAACAGCAGCAGGCTCTGGCAGCGCATCCTGGACAGCCGCTGGCACGTCAAGAAGTGCAGAGTTTACGACCCGCCAATGCCGCTGCCGCGCAGCCTGTGGTCAAGCAAGCGCCACCGGGAAAGCCGGCTACGCCAAACATGGGCCGGCCGGGGAACCAGCCCGGGAATTCGCCCAATGCCCGGAGACCGGGACCGCCCGCCAATACGCCGCCTGCAAACCAGCCGGCGACCCGATCTGGCAACCAGCATGATCCGAACGAGCGCCCCGGCGCGACGAATCCTGCCCAGCCGAATCGTCCGCCGTCACCGCAGCCGAATCAGCCGACGCCGAATAACCGGCCCGAGCCGAATCGTCCTGAACCGAACCGCCCGCCCGCGGCGCAGCCGAACAATCGACCCGAGCCGAATCGTCCGGAACCAAGTCCGCCTACACTGAATCGTCCGCCGTCACCGCAGCCGAATCAGTCCGTTCCTCGCCCCAGCACTGCAGTCCATCCTCGGGATCTTTCGCCGATTGCACGGCCCGCGCCTCCAAGCACAGGCAATCCAAAGCTGGACCAGAAATACCAGCAGCAGCAGGAAAAGCTCTATGCGAAGCAAGAGCAGGATCACCAGAAACTCCAGCAGAAACAAGAACAGGATCACCAGCGGCTGGAGAAACAGAAATCTGATGAATCGCGAAAGCAGCAGCTAGAGCAGCAGCACCAGCAACAGACACAGCAGTTGGAGCAGAAACACACGATGCAGCAGCAGAAGTTGCAGGAGAAACAGCAGCCTGCCAGCCGGACTCAGCCCAAACCTCCAAAGGGAAAGCCTTAGTGGTTCATTTAAGAGTGTCAAGGGCGGGGTAGCTGCAATTAAGTGAAGGCCGAAGCGAGAACTTAAAACCCGGGCCCAAGGGAGTCAGTGGTAACCCCGGAGGCCGGCCCAAGCATAAGGCCTTCCTCAAAGCACTTGAAGAGGTTCTGGAGAAGCAGCCTACGCTGCTACAGGAGATCGTGGCGCAGGCGTTCACACGGGAAACCACGGATGAGTGAAGAATCAGGCATGCCAGTTCCGCCAGTATGAGCGTGACCGTAAACCTCGGGAATTTCTCGTTTTTCAAGAAATCAAGCAGTTTTGGCAGGATGCGCCAGGAATTAAGCAATTTTTCTGCCCCCGGTCTCACGAAGCGCGTCCTCATACAGCGTTACGTACTCTCTCACCATCCGCTCGATGGAAAAATTCTCTTCCACGTAATGACGTACGGTGGCTGGATTCATATTCAGGTCGCGGGCCCGCCTGGCCATATCCCGAACCGAACGGCAACGGTATCCCGAAATTCCGTCACGCACGACCTCAGGGACCGAGCCGCCGGGCATCGCGAGCACCGGTGTGCCGCACGCCATTGCTTCGACCATGACTAACCCGAACGGCTCGTTCCATTGGATTGGGAACAGCATGGCCATCGAATTGCCCAGCAATTCGTTCTTGCCCTGCAGGTCGGCCAATCCGATGTATTCCACAAGCTTTCCGTCGATCTGCGGCTTAATTTTGTTTTCGAAATACTCACGATACATCGGCTGTACCTCTCCGGCGATCTTCAGCGGGATTCCCGTACGCTTGGCGACATCGATCGCAAGATGAGTTCCTTTGATAGGAGCAATCCGACCGATGAAGCTAAGGTACTGCTGTTTCTGTTCAACCAGTCGATAGAGACCGAGATCGATCCCATGATGGATCGTGTGTACCTTGGGCATGGATTCCTGTTTGCACTGGAAGTCACTAATACACACGTAGTTGATCTGAGGGTAATAAGCATAATACTCACTCAGCTTCGGCTCATGGGGTCCATGAAGGGTCAGAACCATCGGCCGATCGATAAAGCGCGATAGTGAAATTGCCTGCGCCGACTGCACATGAATAATGTCACAACTCTTCGCGGCGTCGTGTACCGCCCAAGAATAGTGGTTCAGTTCTCGAGTCCAAGCATGCTCGGGTACCTTGATGGGCCACTGCGAGTGCTCATAAATCCAGCGATGCTCCACCTTGATCGTAGATTCGCCATTGGCGTACACCACGACGTTGATACCTGTTTTCTGGAGGCCTTCAGCAAGATGGGCTACGAACAGTTCGGTTCCACCATAGTCAGCAGGAGGGATGGCAATGAATGGGGCTACGATAAGTGCGATGTTCAATTAACGCACCTCCCTCATAGGTTCAATCGACTCGCTATAGGCTGATTAGATGAAGAACGTGCTGGTTGCAATTGTAAGGTGTCATTGCCACAAAAGTCTCGGCACCGCGTAAAACGCCTGCTCCCCAGGCCTGGGTGCGAGACGAAATGCCACGCTTCCCACGACCATTCGTCTAGCATGCTACCTATTCGAGTAGGCTGTTTACGTCTGCAATGAAGCGGTCTAGAGTCTTGTCGCTGAGCAGTTGCTATGGGGAGAGCTGCTTAAACGCGCTGTTTGGGACGCGCCTCAGATCCAATCTGGGGCGCTTTGTTTTGGCTCCGCTCCCCAGCCCTGCTAGCGGGCCCTCTAGGAGGCATGTCTATAGCTTGGAACAATCGGCGGCAAAGCCGCGCGGCGTTTCGTCTCCGCAGCCGCGCTCCCTTGATTGTTCAGCCCTGCAGGCGTTACTCACACGCGCCTTATGGCGTGGTACAGAACCAAGACGACCACTGCGCCAACCACTGCCACAAACAGGCTATAGAGATTTACGCCCGTCACGCCATGCGCTCCGAACACATTGAAAAGATAACCGCCGACTACCGCGCCGACGATTCCCAGTGCGATATCTAGCAATACGCCTTCGCCAGTCTTGTTGACCAGTTTGCTGCCGATAAACCCAGCAATCAGACCCAACACGATCCAGGCCAAAATTGACATAATCTGTTCTCCTTAGTTTCTTAGTTCCACTCTGTTGCGAACGTGGCCTAGGAGCCACGAAGCGGCCAAGTTCAGTGTCTTCGGCTTTGCAGACCACGCCCATCCCGCCACCACCGAGCTTCTCGACAGTGTGGTAGTGCCAGATGGTTTGGCCGATCAAGATTGGACCTATTCAGGGCTGCCATGTTAGGGACGCTCTGGAGACAAGTCAACGCGAGCTGGGGGTTATACGCATTGAGGCGAAAATGCTCCACCCCTGCCTGAATGTCGAGCGGTTGAGTTGGGAATTGTGTGGACCGCGCGGCGCGGCGGGAGCGGGAGACGCGGAGGCAGGCGGGGGGCGAGAGTAAGAGCGGAGAGATACTCCTCAGATTTCTTTGAAAGTGAGCAATTCTGGACAGTCCCACTATTGGGAAAACAGTATTTTGCAAGCTGCTTTAACGCGGCAGTCCCCTGAGA
>JABCYV010000195.1 GCA_013290025.1 Acidobacteriota bacterium | reverse complement strand
TTCTGGCGACGGCCCGTTATGAAGACATAGGCACCCTCTTCGACGAAAAGTTTTGCCGTAGCGAACCCAATCCCTTCTGTTCCGCCGGTGATGACGGCGGTCTTGCCTTCGAGTTTCTTAGTCATTACCTTTCTCCGTTGTTGCTGAGCTCGGACTCTCCCGCTCCGATGCTCCACGTTCGATCACTTGAGCCCGAGCACCGCCTGGCCAAGGTGATAGGACAGATGATTTGTACGGCTGAGCAGGATGGAGAAGCGATTGCGCGAAGGATCTGTCCCGAACTCTTCTTCCGACACGGCAGAGTGCCGCTGGAGCCAGTCGGACGGCGACATGTTTTCGAACCCTTTCGACAATTCACCGTTTACGGTAATCCATGCTCGGCGAATCTCTTCGTGCGAGGGAGTGACGGTCTGCGACTTGTCAGGATTAATGACGAAGGCAACGTCAAGCTCAGGATAAAGTCGTTTTCCCATCCCCAGCAGCGGCAGCATCGCGTCGTGAATGGCTGTCAGATGTCCCCACAAGTAGAGCAGCCTGTTTCTGCCGGGCGCTATTTCCTGCAGAACCTGCTCGGACGAGAGGGTTCCAAAAAGCTTGTCCGCCCGATCGACTTGGGCTTTCCATACTTTCAGCCCGAGAGCTGTATAAGAGCCTTCGCTTCCCACGGTTCCATCTCCTCTCAACGACTGCCATCTTCTCTAGAAGGCTCTCCGCATCCATTCGTGGCGATTTGATTCGAGCCTTCGCCGTCTGATCATTCCTCTATCCGCCGGGATGGAGGCACCCGTAACGGCCCAACAAATCCTTTTCAAAACAAACCCGCGCTATCCTGCACATTGGCTCGGGCCACTTCGAAAGTATTCAGTGCTTCTCTAAACAGCTTGATCTTTCCATTCTCGGCAACCAGGCGCGCAAAGAAGAGTTGATGAACAGTTCGTCCCGTTTTGCTTGACACCGCAGTGGCCTCGAATTCTGCAAAGGCTTGGTCGGCAGTATCGATCAGCACTTTCGTATTCTCGAATTTGAAACCGGGATAGATGTCGAGCACGGATTGGAAAAAGCCGGCAATCGCGTCTCGGCCTCTGTACTCTGTAGGAAGTCCGAACGTCGCAAGATACGGCAGCTCAAAGGCGCCATCTTCGGCAAACATCTCCGCCGCCGTCTTCGGTTCTCTTAACGAGAAGGCGGTGTATTCAAGCATCAGTTCCTTGGCGTTTTTCATAGGTATTTTCCTGTTTCTGACCTTTAGTTAGCCCGCGTTGAATAGGGTTCCCACAACTCTCGCCTGCAATCTGGCGCAACCGGCACTACGTTACGGGCTGAGCCTGTCCGCGTTTGGTTTGCGGCGTGATCCGCAAGGATCTTTGAGCAGATACACCACGAGGAATTGGAGGGCAGCGATAAAAAGAGGCCCAGCGCATTTCCCAAAATCATGCTCAAACAGACCGATTCCGGCATCAAGCACTTGCATGGCGCCGGCGACCGCACCCATGAGCACCAACGCAGGTGCCGCCTGCTTGTAGATCGCCCACAACGCGAACAAAGCCAGAGGAATTGTGCGTGCCGCCGCGTACATCGCCAATATCAACGACGCCTGCGTTGGAACTGATCCCGCAGGGATCAGGTATTGCGGACGGATGATCCCCACGATCGAGAAGCCGCTGGCGACCAGGACATCGATTGCCGTGACCACCGAAGCCAGCCGCATCGCCTTTGTCGTTGTCATTGATTCCTCCAGAACCCTCGCCTGCAAACAGGCGCAACCGGTGCCGCCCCGGGGCTAAACGCTTTGAGCCTTCCCGCGATACGCAGGCGCAAACACATCCTGCACAAATTGTTCAATCGAAGTGGGTGTAGTGTTCTCTACCGAACGCGGCTCCAACGGAACGAGGACTCCTGCGTTGATGGCTTTGTACATCTCGATGTACATGGCAGCTCCCTTAGGCGGAACACCCAATTGCGTCAATGCCTGTTGCGCTTGGGCATACGGGAATTGCTGGTAACGCAGATCCGGTTTGCCGATGCCGCGTGCAATCACTGCGGTAGCTTCCGTCATCGAGAGATCGCGCTCCCCAAGCAGCTCGCGCGTTTGTTTGCCGGAGAAATCCAGGTGCAGGAGCCTCTCCGCAGCGTAGTCACCAACGTCGCGCGTCGCGGCCATGGGAACCTTCAGGTCGGGTAACAGCGCATTACCGAAGATTCCTATCCCATGAATCATGCCTATCGCAGCCAGGTTGTTCTCCATGAAATACGCGGCGCGCAGGTGCAGAACGTTTAGACCTTCGAGAGCGTTCAGTTTTTGTTCCGAAGAATGCAGTCCCGAGACTGGCCCGGCACCTTCCGCAACCTGCGCGCCGTAGCTGCTCAAATGCACCGCGTAGCGCAGGCCGGACTCTCTTACAGCTTTCGCAATGGCGTCGCTATCCCGCTCCTGCTCCTCCCGGGATTTCGCCGGCGGCAACATCAAATATGCGGCGCGCGCACCGCTGAAAGCCTTAGTGAGCGCAGCCGCATCGCTCACAGTGGCCGTGAACGCTTGCGCGCCTTTGTCCACAAAGAGCTGTAGTCGCCCCGGGTCGCGTCCCACGACGCGTACCTTTTTGCCCGCTGACAGCAGAGAATTGGCGATGATCGAGCCGGTGTTCCCGCTCGCTCCTAAAATCACGTACATTTCATTCGAAACAACAGATGACGTCATAATTGCTGCCTCCTTCGGCTTGTAAAAAAGGTGTCGAACGCCTTCATGGCGATTGCGTTGTCTTTGGCCCTCACTTCGGGAATGTGTCGCCGAACATGGGAAGGCCGCTTACAGAATCGGCCTTGGTCGCCTCGTCCTGCAAAACGTCCCAATGCTCTTTGAGAAGACCATCTTCGAACCGGACAACGTCGGCTGCGATCCAGGCGGCCGGCCTGCCCATCCCAGTGAAGCGGCCATGCGCTATGACGTAATCGCCTTCTGCGATGATGAGCTGGTTCTCGTAATGCAAAGTCTCCGGCACCGAGCGGACGAGATTGAATAGCCCTTCGCGACCTGGTGGTATGTGTGCACTGTGCTGAATGTAGTTCGGCGACCAGAAGCGTTCAGCCGCAACGTAGTCACGCTTGTTAAACAGTGTCTCGAATGCTTCGAGCACGATTGCCTTATTTCGTTCTAGGGACGAGTTGCTCATTGCTTCTCCTGTGCATCGAACAGGTTGATCTGCGATTTCACTACAGTAGAGTATGAGCGTAATCCAGAAGTTGCAAAGTATTTTATAAAATCTTTTCGAGACATTTCGGCGCTGCCTCAGCTCGATGGTGCTTTTGTTGCTATGTAATGATGCAATGAGCTTCTTGCACCAAAGATGCGACAATTTGCATCCAATCACTGAAGAGTACGGTGATACTCTAGAGACTCTTCCTGGCTGGAACGGTCCATGCGGACTCGGGAAGAGATGGTGATGGCAAATGGGTTATTCGAAGAGTGAGAAGGTGGAGACACACACTCGGATCGTGAGTGTTGCTGCCAAGAGGTTCCGCGAACTCGGTCTGGAAGGCATCGGCGTTGCCGATGTGATGAAGCAGGCCGGTGTTACTGTCGGCGGTTTCTACAAACATTTCCATTCACGCGATGAACTGGTGGTTGAGGCTCTAGCGACCGCATTCCTGGATCTCGACCGCTGGGAGGAACATACTGAGACGCTAACCAAAGCTTTAGAGAACTATTTGTCCGAAGAGCACCGGGATTCGCCGGGGTCAGGCTGCGCGTTGGGCGCATTGCTGGGGGACATGTCTCGGGCAAGTCGATCGGCGAAAGCTGTATATACCGCACGACTCAAACGCACCTTGGCTTACTCGACGGGCCTTGTTCCTCCAAATGGCAACTCTGATCGGCGCGCCCGCGCGATCCTCACGATTAGTGCGATGCTGGGAGCGATCAATCTCTCTCGTGCCGTGTCAGACGCGAACCTTTCACGAGAGATTCTCCAACGGACTCGCGATGAGTTGATCAGTTTGAACAAACCCGCGAAAACCGCATTAGACGGCTGATTCATGTCGGACAAATATCCAGCTTCGGCGGTCAGGAAAATTCAACGGGGCCGCCCGCGTTCCATCGCCCGTGGCAGAAACTCCGAACAATCTCGGCAACTATACTGATCTGAATTCGGTCTGCTACAATTCAGCACAGAGCATGGACAGATGCTCGGCGTCGCAATAGCCTGCGGACGGTTTTTGGCGGTTTTTCATACTGTCCATTTATTGTCCATTTCGTGCCGAAAATTGGTTATATTCGGTGGAACGGATTGAAGCAGGCGAAACGGTTGACAGTAAGAGTAGACAGTAAACATGCGGGTTCGGCCCTAACCGTATGAAAAGCAAGAGGGGACGTAGTTCAGTTGGTTAGAACGCTGCCCTGTCACCGACTCCCAAGACGATCGGTCGGGTATCCGCTGTTTCCTCGAAAGGGAACACTTAATCCGCTAATTCTCTCTCACATTCACGGGCTGCTCAGGATTGGATGGGCTCCCTTGGTGAGCGATTACACCAACTAGGAGGCGCCCTCGAAATCACTTCCGGCGACAACGGAACACGGGTGCGTGCAACTGTGCCGTCCATATGAACCCCGCAACCCACACGGGCTGGAGATCAAGCATACTGCTTCGCATAGATGCCGAATTTCTTCATTCGAGAAAGGAAAGTCGTGCGGTTCACTCCCAGACTTGCGGCAGCACCATCGGCACCGCCGACGCGCCCCCTGCATGCAGTGAGTGCTCGTATGATCTCATCGCTCTGCCTTCTTTCATATTCGTCAGCAACGCTGGTTTGGTGCGTTTGCGAATCTGTTCTTTCTTCAACGACACGCTCGAGTTTACGGTCGTGGGCGCGTTGTAACTCTGCCGTATTCGTTTTCCGGAGTTCTCCGAGCGGCGCGTCAAGTGACTTGCCTCGCGTCACGATGACCGCTCGCTCAACAAAGTTCTCCAGTTCACGAATGTTGCCAGGCCATTCCCATGCTGTAAGTCCCCGCATGATAGACGCCGAAATAGAGTCAATCTTCTTCTGCATTTGCTTGGCAAACTTCTGCACAAAATAACTCACCAGTTGTGGAATGTCTTCCTTACGTTCCCGCAGAGGCGGTATCCGGATCGGAAATACGTGCAAGCGGTAGTACAGATCACTTCGGAATTCGCGGGCTGCAATCATCTGTTCGAGGTCGCGATTGGTCGCAGCGACGAGCCGAATATTGACTCTTCGCGTGTGAGTGCTCCCCAGTCGTTCAAATTCGCGCTCTTGTAATACACGCAAAAGTTTCGGCTGAATCTCAATCGGAATGTCTCCCACTTCGTCGAGGAACAAAGTGCCTTGATCCGAGAGTTCCATTCGGCCGATTTTCTGAATAATCGCGCCGGTGAAAGCTCCCTTTTCATGTCCAAACAGTTCGCTCTCCAGTAAACCGGTAGGAATGGCAGCACAGTTCAGCTTGACAAACGTGCGATCTTTGCGTCGGCTGCGGTCGTGAATGGCGCGGGCGATCAACTCCTTGCCTGTACCTGTCTCTCCAAGCAGCAGGACTGTAGAGTCGCTGGTAGCGACCGTTTCAACAAGTTCCAGAACATGTCTCAGCGCTGGGCTGTTCCCCACGATGTTCTCAAAGTTCATCTCGCTGCGAATTTCCTCCTCGAGGTACAACTTCTCTTGGACGAGCTTGTCTTTCAGCTGCGAAATCTCGTGATATGCGTTCGCGTTTTGGATCGCGATTGCGATCTGCCCTGCAGCTTGGGCAAGGAATTCGACGTCCTCTGGTGCGAAATTAGCCTCGCTCTTTCGTGCAATGCTCAAGATTCCGAGTGCTCGACCTCGATTAACGAGAGGAATCAGACAAGTCCTTTTCAAGCCCTCCGCGAGGACTTCCTCGTAGATTTCTGGAAGGATATCGGCAGGGTCGAACCTCTCCACGATGACTGGCTTCAATGTCTCAAGCACCCGCTTGCTCGGCCCAGTTATTGTGTGGACGTGTTCTTCTCTGATGAAGCCTTTTCCCTGTGGAAAATCTAGGGCGTAAAGCCTGGATTTCCCGGATTCCGGGTCCAACAGCGAAACAGCAACGACGTCACAGTGCATGACCTCGCGAATGCTGGCTGCAATCTCGCGCAACAGTTCCCGAGGTTGCAGATTTGATGTAATTCGATTCGTCAGATTCAGAAGCAACTTCAGTCGCTCATTTTGTTGTCGCGCACATCTGAGATTTAAACCATCATCCAGCGCGAAGGCGACGACACGCCCGATCAGCCACAGGAAGCTTATTTCTTCTTCGCTGAATGGATTCACCGTGTCGCGGTTGATTCCGAAAACACCCAATCGACGATGCGGCGTAGTCAAGGGTATGCGGACTCCGGAACCGAGGCCAATTGTTTTTGCCCATTCCTTGAATCGCGGATAGCGCGCTTCCGACTCCCAATCGCCAGTATGTTGTGGATCCCTACTGCCCACAGCATCCCACAAAGGCAACTCTTCCACAGGCAGGCCCGGGGAGGGTAGTGGGCCTTTGCCCCAAACCATATATTCGATTTCTTTGGAGTTCTGCTTCACCACAACGAAGTAAAGGTGATCAAAGTGCAGGAGCTTGCCGATTTCATCCGCAAGGGTCCTAGCCAGTTCCTCCGGTTCGCGGCACGCGGCGATCGCCTCGCTGATGCGCAGCACGGCCTCATAGCGGTGGCTATCGACTTGAGACGCAATAATCGAGTCCGTACCCATAGCTTTTACTCGGCGCAGAACCTCGGGCTTTCATTCACCCCAATCTCCAAAATAGATGATGACTCTCTTTGTCGCACCCGTTCAAGTCTGGGCATTTTTCTAGCATATGCTTCCCGCGCCATGTCGACCATCTCGGTCCCCTCCTGACTAATCGGCCGCGAGATTCCCAGCTTTTTCATTTTGGCGAGCAATGTGGTTCGTTTCAATCCGAGTTTGGCCGCTGCACCGCGCGGTCCGCCCACCACCCAGCCAGCTTCCTCAAGCGTTTCCAGGATCAGAGCGGGATCTGAGTCTTCCCACGCAGAATCGGTCCGCTGGTTGCGCAACGGATTGTGGAGCATACCATCCTGTGAAAGGATCACTGCGCGTTCAACCATATTCTGCAACTCGCGTATATTTCCAGGCCAGGAATGCCACTGGAGAGCCGACATGGTGTCCGGAGGAATCGATTCGACTCGCTTTTTCATTCGGCGACTAAATATCTTGACGAAATGCGAGACCAGCGCGGGAATGTCTTCCCGGCGCTCTCGAAGCGCCGGCAATAAAATCGGGAAGACGTTCAGACGATAGTACAAATCACTGCGAAATTGACCTCGCGCTACCATCTTGCCGAGATTCCGATTGGTTGCCGCGACCAGCCGGACATCTACCTTGTGGGTTCGACCGCATCCCAATCGTTCGAACTCCTGTTCTTGCAGCACACGTAACAACTTGGGTTGAAATGCAGGAGGAATGTCGCCCACTTCGTCCAAGAACAGCGTGCCTTTGTCTGCCATTTCGAACCGCCCGATCTTCTGCGCGATCGCTCCGGTAAAGGCGCCTTTCTCATGGCCGAATAATTCGCTTTCCAGGAGATCCAGCGGGATAGCCGCGCAATTCAGTTTTATAAAGGCACGTCCATAGCGTTCACTTGAGCTGTGGATCGCTTGTGCGATGAGTTCCTTTCCTGTGCCGGTCTCCCCTTCGATGAGGACGGTCGAATCGGTGGAAGCCACCTGTTCTACCTGGCCGAGAACAAATTCTAGGGCAGCGCTATTGCCGATGATCCGCTTGAATCTTCGATCGGGCGGGTCTGCCTCTGGGTACGTGACGGTTTCATGTTCTGGCACTCGAAATCTCCTATCACACGATGCGATTGTTGTAGCCCTGTCGCTCACAGATCAATTCAGTCAATCGATTCGAGGCGAGCTGCATCGATTGTCAGCGACGGCCGCTCCACTGACTCTAACGAAAGCGGCAGCCTGCGTGCGACCAGAATCAGCACCGAATGAAAACCACAAAGCAAGGCAAAACTCATCGTGAAGGCGCTAGATGTGCCCGTTGAGTGAACAACGGCCATGCGCCAGCCCAGGAACGTCGCACAAACCGTCGTTAGTGTCGGCCCACCAAGACGCTGCACGATGTTCAGCGACGTTGTCGCCATCGGCAATTCCTCCTTCCGTACTGACGCATATGCGGCAGAAATGGATGGAATCCCGACGGCACTCATCCCCATGCCCCTAACAAAAAGGGTAGCTGCCAGAATGCCCAGACTGAAGTGTTTGGCACTCAAATAGAGGAAGGGAAGTGTGCCCAGAAACGCGATCAGCGCACCTCTAAGAGATGTTCCCCTAATGCCAAAACGCTGAGTAAGTCTTGCAACCCAGGGATAGGTAAACACCATTCCTAGCCCCATTGGGGCCATTAGCCAACCCGCAGCACTCGGCGACATGCCTACGTCGAGAATCAAATATATGGGAATCAGCATCTGCCCCGCGAATGACAGACCGTTCACCGTGAACTGCGTAAAAGCCGATGCAGAGAAGACCTCGCCGCGGAAAATCTGAAGGTCAATCAGCGCTCTCGGGCCATCTTTCAATGCCTTGCGGAAGAAAGTCGCAAGCAGAACCACCGATAGCAGGAGTAGGACCAAGCCTCCGCGCTTGTTCATATGGTCCGAGCCGTACAGAAAGAGCACCAGACCCGGCGATAGAGTCAGAAAACCCACCAGATCAAAACTTCTTTGAGATCGTGTTCCGTTGTCATCCGCAGGAAGAAAAAAGGAGGCGAGTACAATCGCCAGCACACCGATCGGCAGGTTGATAAGGAAAAGCCGACGCCAGGACGCATGCTGCAGAATCGCACCCGCGACAACTGGGCCCACGATGGGTCCTAGCAGCACAGGTACTGCTACGTAGCCCATCACCCGCACCATGTGTTTTCCCGCGGCGCGCGCTATCATGAGCTGCGTCAACGGCGCCATTAGTCCTCCACTGATGCCCTGCAGAATGCGAAAGCCAATCAGGGAATCCGCAGACCAGCTCAAGGCGCACAGAACGGAGGACAGTGTGAACGAGGAAAAGCAAATGAGGTAGAGCCTCTTGGTTCCAAGGCGCTCGACTAGCCAGCCGTTGAGCGGAAGCATCAGAGCGAGCGCAAGCAAGTATCCGCTGGTAACCCATTGAATCGCTTGCAGGCTGCTATGCAGCTCTGCGGCAAGGCTCCCAAGCGAAACGTTGACAACGGTGGCATCCAGTTGCGAAAGGAACGAACCCAGCCCCGCGACTGAGACTGCCTTCCATACTCCTGGGTTGAGCCGGGCGAAATGGTCAGCATCTTCAGGCAAGCGCTTTTAAAACCTCATCGACCGACCGCACCCTTGCAAGACGCGGGAAAATGCTTTGGAACGCAAACCAATGCTCATCGGCATTCCGGCCGGAGCAGGCGTCTTCGGCGACAATGAAAGCAAAGGCCAAGCCCGCCCCTTGTCGCAGTGTCGATTCGACCCCCATGTTGGTCGAGATTCCAGTGAGGATGATGGTGTCGATGTCGCGAGCCCTCAGTTGCTGCTCAAGCGGCGTTCCAGAGAACCCGCCCCAGTGATATTTCGTGATCAAAAGATCCCCATCTTGAAACCCGGCCGTGGGCGCAATCTCCATCAATTCACTGGGCAGATGCTTGCCCTCAAACG
>JABCYV010000194.1 GCA_013290025.1 Acidobacteriota bacterium | reverse complement strand
CTTACTTATTCAGAATGTCCTTAGCGTAGGAATAGCTTGGAGGGTTACCAAGTTGAAGAAGGCACTCTGGCTTGTTCTTGGTTCCATCGTTGTCTACGCCCTTACAAACTGTGGCGGAGGCGGCTCATCGAATGCTCCCGCGCCATTATCCATACAGCTATCACCTTCCGCGCCGAGTTTAGCCGTTAATTCCTCTGTTCTCATCAGTGCCCAAACCATGCCTTCTCTCCCGAAGTATTACAGTACGTTGACATGGAGTATTCAAGGCTATCGGTCGCCAACCGATTGTGTCGAAGTCGTTTTTAATCCGCAGATGGCTCCAGCCATGTCTGGGTGTCCGAACGGCTGGCTGGCTTGGGAACAACCGCAAACTGGATATACGCCAACCGGCGCGTACTATTATGCACCCGCTGCGGTCGGAAGTTTCCAAGTCCTTGTACAGGGACAAATCACGGATCAGTCAGTAAGTGGGAAGGTTGATTTCCAGGGAAGCTCGAACGCCGCGGTCACTGTGACCGCACAGTAGCTTCATCTAGGTTTGTCAAAGGTTAACTGGCGAAAAATCACCATTACACTCAAAATCCCCCGACTCGGAAACCAGTCTGTGTCCTATATGTGGAGTCTCGCCAAGATTGTCCGTAAGGTTGAGTTCAAGCTACTACACATGATGCGTTCAACGTCGGGTCTGAACCCCGTGCCGCCAATGACGATTCCAATCTCGCAGATGCGGTAACGCGAGATAACGAACCGCCGAGTTCGCCTGTGTCGAAAAGGCTGAGAAGTTGGCTGTTTTAGGCAGGAGGCCGTTTTCATCTTTGGTCTGCCCCAAAACCTTATAACTTTGGACTAATAATCCAATGTGCTGTGACCCTCCTCGGCGCCCGTGGTTTCAATGACCGCTCCAATCAGTTCGTCATCAGCAACAACCGGTCATCGTGACTATACGAGGTCGACCCATCGACAAGAGAGCTTTGAAACCCTTTTTCGTGACGCTCATCGTGACGATGTCGGCGGCGCTGAAAATTGAGGCGAACGCTTTCCAGCGCCCCTGGTCAGTTTGTGGTGAACATACCGACGGTGCGGGCGTGTGACGGTGTGCGGTGCGTCCGCAACCATGGGATGTAGCCGGAAAAACTGTTGAGGCAACTCTCCCGGCAAACCTGAATTTTTGAAAAGGATCGCCGGCATGCACTCCGGCAATTGGAACGTTTTGGAACGTGATCGGCGGCTAAGTGCAGGCAGGTAAAAGCTCTACATTGGCAGACGCCATCTTTCGCAACGATGAGGTCGTCGGTTCGATCCCGACTAGCTCCACCAAAGATTCAATCACTTGCGGTATGTGCTCTTGGGCGCTGCCATCTTTTGTGTCGTGCTTTGTGTCGTAACCTCTCGTTCCGTCCGGCTACTCCGATTGTTTCCCGTTTCATTCGCGAAGCACCGAGATCCTGTACTTCGTTTCTTACGCTGAGAGGGCGGGCGTTGTTTTCTTCCCCGATGTACAGTACCCCGGCGTCGCGTTGACTTCTCTCCAGAGCGTCCCTAAGATGGCAGCCCTGAGCAGGTCCAGTCTTGATCGGCCAAACCATATCGCACTACCGCATTGTCGAGAAGCTCGGTGGTGGCGGGATGGGTGTTGTTTACAAGGCTGAGGACGTGAAGCTGCACCGCTTCGTCGCCCTGAAGTTTCTGCCGGATGCGGTAGCCAAAGACTCCCAAGCGTTGGCCCGGTTTCAACGGGAAGCGCAAGCAGCTTCCGCCTTGAACCATCCCAATATCTGCACCATCTATGAGATTGGACAACAAGAGAATGAGCCCTTTATCGTCATGGAGTTTCTGGATGGCTTGACGCTGAAGCATCGCATCGCCGGAAGACCCATCGATATCGAGTTGTTACTCAGCCTGGCGATTGAGATCGCCGATGCCTTGGATGCTGCTCATAGCGAAGGGATCGTTCACCGCGACATCAAGCCAGGCAACATCTTCATAACGAAGCGCGGACATGCCAAGATTCTGGACTTTGGTCTTGCGAAGGTAACCATCGCTGCGAATTCGTCGAGCAAAATCGCATCGGCCAGCACGCTCGGTGTGACGGTAGAGGAATCGCATCTGACCAGCCCCGGCTCGACGATGGGCACCGTGGCTTACATGTCGCCGGAGCAGGCCCGGGCGAAAGAACTGGATGCGCGCAGCGATTTGTTTTCGTTCGGCGGCGTGCTCTACGAGATGGCGACGGGCACGCTGCCGTTTCGCGGAGAGAGTTCGGCGGTGATCTTCAAGGCGATTCTGGACGCGGCGCCAACTGCAGTGGTGCGGCTGAATCCGGACGTGCCCGCAGACCTAGAGAGGATCATCAACAAGGCCCTGGAGAAAGACCGCAACCTCCGTTACCAAAGCGCGGCGGAGATACGGACCGACCTGCAGCGCTTGAAGCGGGACACGGAGTCGCACTCGTCGTCGTCGTCCTTTTCAACGGAACAAGCGGGGACCGCCGGTCGCGCGCGGCGAGCGAAGTTCGGCCGATATGCCTCGGCTGCCCTACTGGTCGCGGCGCTCGTTACGGGCGGCGTTTACTATGGCTCGCGTCATAGCAAGCGCCTGACCGACAGGGACACGGTCGTGCTTGCCGATTTCGCCAATAGCACAGGCGACCCTATTTTCGACGATACGCTCAAGACCGCGCTCAGCGTTGCGTTGAACCAGTCACCGTTTCTGAATGTCCTCTCGGACAATAAAGTGGCAGACACGTTGCAGCAGATGACCCGTTCACCGGGGACGAGACTGACGACTGAGTTGGCACGTGAGCTGTGCCAGCGGGCGGGCAGCAGGGCGTACATCGCCGGTTCGATTGGCAGCCTGGGTAGTGAGTATGTGGTCGGGCTGAAGGCGGTGAACTGCCAGGGCGGAGACACGCTGGCGCAGGAGCAAGTCACGGCGTCGACCAAAGAGAGGGTCCTGGACGTTCTAGGCGGCGCGGTTTCCAAGCTGCGTAGCGAACTCGGCGAATCGCTCGCTACGGTGCAAAGGTTCGATGTTCCCCTGGAGCAGGCCACGACGTCTTCGCTGGAAGCGCTGAAGGCCTACAGTCTTGGAGAGAAAGCCGATCGGGAAAAAGGCCCTGGCGCTGCTTTGCTTTATAGCCAACGTGCCATCCAACTTGATCCGAATTTTGCCATGGGATATCTGGCAGTGGGCGGGGAATACTTCAGTCTCGCCGAGCCGGGGAGGGCCAGCGAATACCTCACCAAGGCTTTCCAGTTGCGCGACCATGCCAGCGAGCGGGAGAAGTTGGCGCTGACCGCCGACTACTATCTCAACGTCACCGGAGAGCTGGACAAAGCGGCACAGGCGTATCAGGAGGAGATTGAGAGCTACCCGCAAACCTCACGAGGCTACCTCAATTTGGGCGTCGTCTATGCCGAACAAGGACAGTATGAGAAGTCGGCGGAACTGACCCGCCAGGAACTGCGACTGAACTCGGACAATGTGGCACCGCACGACAATCTAGCCAACTGCTACCTGGCTTTGCAGCGATTCGACGACGCGCGTACGACCATCCGCGAGGCACAGGCGCGAAAGTTAGACGACTACATCACGCGCAATGCTGTGTACGCTCTTGCCTTTCTCGCGTCAGACTCCGTTGCAATGGCCGATCAGCAACGATGGTTCGCAGGCAAGCCAGAGGAAAACTATGGCCTTTCTCTCCACTCCGACACCGAGGCGTATGCCGGGCACTTGGGCAAGGCACGCGAACTGACCAGGCGGTCCGTAGACTCCGCCATTCGCGCTGATAGTAAGGAGAACGGTGCTATATGGCAGGAGAACAGCGCGCTGCGCGAAGCCGCGTACGGCAATGCTGCGGAAGCGCGCCGGATAGCAGTGGAAGGCTTAAAACTGGCTCCCGCGAGCCAGGGCGTCGAGAGTGAAGCGGCGCTTGCGTTTGCCATGGCTGGCGAAACAGCACGGGCCGAATCGCTGGCTAAGGATCTGAATTCGCGCTATCCGCTGGATACGCAGATGCAGTCGCTCTGGCTGCCGGCGATCCAGGCGCAATTGGCACTGAACAGAAGAAACCCGGTAGCCGCACTGCACGTTCTACAGGCTGCCTCCAACAATGAGTTAGGGCAAATCACCTTTGTCAGCAATCTCTCCTGCCTCTATGACATTTACATACGCGGAGAGGCGTACTTAGCAGCCGGACAAGGCAGTGCCGCCGCCGCCGAGTTTCAGAGGATTCTCGACCACAGCGGCATCGTCTGGAACTGCTGGACAGGAGCATTGGCCCATCTAGGCGTGGGGCGTGCGAATGCCTTGCAGGCGAAAGCCTCGCACGGAGCGGATGCCGATGCCGCCCGCGTCCGGGCGCTTGCCGCCTATAGGGATTTTCTTACGCTCTGGAAAGACGCCGACCCAGACATCCCCGTTCTGAAGGAAGCCAAAGCGGAGTTCGCGAAGCTGCAGTGAAACCTTGTGGGATAAGTATCGCTGCGATCACCCCGCGCCAGAGGCGAGCGAATTACGGCGTCGGTTCGAGCCCGACTGGCTCCGCCAATCTAATCCTCAGAAAACAACCAACCACCACGCAATCAACGCGAGAATTGCCGCTAAACACTACAGCGCTGTGCGCATCGGAGATATCCTTCCTCGCAGTCGGGACCAACAGGACTGATTCAGCCCATAACGACAGCGACGGCCATCGCCGCAACACATAGTTTGACCAACCATCCAAGAGAATGCGAGATCACGATACCGGAGCTTAGTTTTACGAACAGGGCGTTCGCAATCATCAATGGCAGCGGTCCGATGAGCCAGATGGCCAGCGCCAGTTTCAGGGTCGCGGCGTAGGAGTGGAGGTCCAAGCGCAGACAGAGAAAAGCAAACACGGCGCATGTGAGAAACGGCAGTAAGCTGGCCCACAGGATCGCCTGCGTTTCTCCATCACCGCCTGAGTGCCGCCAGATCTCCGGATGTCGGTCGTAACGTTTATAAATCCAGTCACCCATGAACAGCCAGTCCGTCAACGACGACCCGATTCCCCCGGCCAATACAGCCAGTGTCAAGCGCATCCAACCGGTATTCATATCACTTACCTCGTTGCGTCGCCTTCGGATCGTTCTAGGACTCGCTTACCGAGTTGGTTGCCGCGACTTACCTAGCAGCGGTTTCTTGGCTGAACACGCAAACCCATTTGCCCTGCCGCATCGTCCAGACGGCAGAAATATACACTCGAGCCGAGAATTCCTCTCCATGGGAGACTCCCTTTTCAGTGATCTTGTATGCGATCAGGCCGGAGTCATTCGAGAGGGACACGAACCTCACATCTTCCATAAAGTACTCAACGAGCCGAAACTCGGCAACGTGCTTCACCACTTCTCCCTTCCTAGCCGGGCCCTGAGCGTCCACGAATAGCGCGTCATCCGCAAGCAGAGTGGCAAACAGTTCCAGGTCGCCGGTCTTTAGAGAGTCCAATTCTCCGCGTTCCTTTGCGACGATCTGTTGCTGAATGGACTCTCCGCGAGATTTCGACGAACTAGCGTGGATTCTTTCGGCTGAGGCAATGAGCCCGGGCCGGGCGAGTAATAGAGCGGCCGGAATGAACACTGCCAAGACCGTGGTTGCGGCTATGCGGGTTTTCATTAGACACCTATAGAGTCAGAATCTGCGCGTCGTAGATTCTATGACGATTCACGCCAGCGACTGGGGAATAAGTAGGACCTCGGAGGTCACGATCGCGACCAAAACTCAGTGGCTGGACTCGAGGTGGTAAAACAAAGCCATGTACATCGACGCGCACGCCCACCTTGATAAGTACGAAGCCGAACTGCCAGACGTTATTCGAGAAATCGAGGAGCACGAGATTTTCACTGTTAGTGTCTCAATGAATGCGGACGCGTATGCGAAGAGTAAAGCTATCGACGAGCAGAGCGATTGGGTGATCAGTATTTTCGGCGTACACCCCTGGGATGCTCCAACATTTTGCGCGCGATTGGAAACCCTCCAAGCCCTGATTGACGATTCTCCAATGCTGGGTGAAATTGGCCTGGACTATCACTTTGTTACCGAACCGGAGAAGTACGCACCCCAGCGCAAGGTATTTCGGTATTTCGTCGAGCAAGGCGTCGCGCAGAACAAAGTCTTGAACATCCACTCAAAAGGGGCGGAGTCGGACGTGGACCGCATCTTGGGAGAACTGAGTGCTGAGAGAGCGATCATCCACTGGTACTCAGGCCCGATCGAGCAACTCCGATCCTTGGCCGATAAGAGATTTTATTTCACAGTCGGCGTCGAAGTCCTCTTCAATCCCCAAATCCAGGAGATCGCCGAGGCAATTCCGGGCGATCTCTTGCTGACGGAGACGGACAATCCAGGAGGTTATCGCTGGCTGACAGGGGATTTGGGGAGGCCCTCGATCATTCGGTCTGTTGTGCAGAAGCTCGCTGAGTTGCGAGGATGGTCCGTCGAAAAAGCCAAAGAGGTTGTGCAACAAAACTTCCTTCGCATGGCCGGCGATGATGATTGGAGCAAACGTCTCATCCGCTGAGCAAAACGTTTCGCCACGTAGTATGCCGCATGCGAAAGATTTGTCCGCTTTGCTTGACACATTCCGATATAGGAATATATGATTCCTCTCGTGCCACGCGCGGCCACGACCTCCGATGCCTTCAACGCGGTGGCCGAGCCGCGGCGGCGGCAGATCTTGAACTACCTGGCCGACACCGAGCGATCGGTGGGAGATATTGTTTCCAGGTTGGGTCTGGAACAGCCTTCTGTGTCGAAACATCTACGGGTACTCCGCGACGTCGGGCTGGTGAGGGCGAAGCGGCATGGCAGGCACGTAATGTATCGAACCAACCCGGATGCGATCCGGCCGCTCCACGAGTGGACGAAGACGTTTGAGCGCTTCTGGGTGCACCAGTTGACTCGCATCAAAGAGCGCGCCGAGGGCAAGGGCAGGGAGCCGGGTTACGACCGGTAGTATTAAGCGAGGAGGAGAAAGAGTATGAGCGCGGTTCCGACAGCAACAGGAATCGAGGGTTTGACAATGCTCGTCACGCAAGAGATCCATGTGCGCGCGACGCTCGAGGATACTTTTGCGGCACTGCTCCAGCAGATCGGGCCCGAGAACGACACGCCTGAGGGCAAGCCGATGCCGATGAAGATAGAGCCGTGGCCGGGAGGAAGATGGTACCGCGATTTGGACGACAACAACGGTCACTTCTGGGGACATGTGCAGGCCATCAAGCGACCGACATTGCTGGAGATCACGGGACCGCTGTTCATGTCCTATGCGGTCGTTTCGAACGTGCAGTACCGGTTGAGCGAGGAAAAGGGTGGCACGCTAATCCAGTTTCATCATAAGGCGTTCGGAGTCATCCAGGACGACCACCGGCAGAGCGTAAGCAAGGGCTGGGTGCACATTCTGTCCCGTGTTCGCGCCCGCGCCGAGGCCAGTTCGCGGTGAGCCAAGCGGGAGGATCCGATGTGTCCGCAATGCGTGCTGAGTATGGGATGGATCCTAAGCGGCGCGATTTCGACCGGCGGCATGAGTGCGCTGGCAATGAGGATAATTCGCGCGAGACAGAAAACAACCATTCAAAAAGGAGAAATGAAGATGGCTACAGCGATGAGCAAAAGACCGGCCGCGAAGGTCGTGGCATCAGCCGATTGGCTGGCGGCGCGCAAGGAGCTGTTGGCAAAAGAGAAGGAGTTCTCGCGCCTGAGAGATGAACTCAGTCGAAAGCGGCGCGAAATGCCGTGGGAGAGGGTAGAGAAGCAATACGTTTTCGAGGGACCGAATGGGAAAGAGAATCTTGCTGATCTATTCCAGGGAAGCAGCCAGCTCATCATCTATCACTTTATGTTTGGCCCGGGGTGGAAGGAAGGATGTCCGAGTTGCTCTTTCATCGCTGACGGATTCGACGGTGTGAAAGTTCATCTCGCGGCGCGAGATTCAACGCTGGGGGTGGTGTCTCGCGCAACTCTGCCGGAGATCGATGCCTTCAAGCAGCGGATGGGCTGGCGCTTCAAATGGCTCTCTTCGTTCGGAAGCGACTTCAACTTCGACTATCAGGTTTCTGTGACCAAGGACGAGCAAGCCAAGGGGAAGGTGTATTACAACTACGAGTTCACGGAGTTTCCGTCGGAGGAACGGCCGGGTCTGAGCGTCTTTTACAAGAATGAGGACGGAGAGATATTCCACACCTATTCGACGTATGCTCGCGGGCTCGATATTCTACTCACAGCATACAACTTCCTGGATATGACACCGAAAGGGCGGGACGAAGACGCATTGCCTTATTCCATGGCATGGGTACGTCATCACGACAAGTACGAGAGTCAAACGACCAAGTAGGCGTCCAAGCTAGCGATTGCTGTTCGGAGGCGGAGAACCGGTGAAATGGCTGTTCCAATTCCGGCGATTTACGCCGTAGTCCAGATGAAAACCGTTTGCCTGAGCAACCGTCCAAAAGTTCAGGCACAGATCATTGAGATCCAACCGTCTCAGCAATCGTGAACTCGAGGAAGTCGGTCACATTGAGAAGCCCCAACATGAACCGGACGAAGCTGGGCATAGCCCCACGCTGGTCGTCATGGAAAAGATGAGGATGCGAGAGCCTTATTGTGCGGCCTTTCGTTTCGAGCCGGCAGCCATCCTGCGCTAGGACATTGTGCACCCACTGCGACTCACGTCCATAAGTAAGCGCGATGATCAACCGATTGCCTCGCCGAAAAATGAGCACAGGCGTGCGGTAACGCCGACGGGTTTTCCGTCCAACATGGATGACCACTCCCATGCCCGGCAGGCGACTTGCCAGCGGGCCAAGAAGACGATTCGTCACATACAGATTAAATCGTGCGACCCAGCGAGGCAGCGGCATAGGACCTCCCTAAGTTTCTCATGCAATTTAACCCATGCTCGACATCTCTTCTGAAGTGTTTGATCACACGAACTGCTCTAGCCACCGAATCGCCAAAATCAGTCGTGGAAGTTTGATCGTCATCTAATAGGTCGTATACTTTCGGCTGGAGTGTTGACTTGGATATTCATTTGGTAGACGGCACATACGAGCTGTTCCGCCATTACTACGCGCTGCCTTCCGCGCGCGATGAGAACGGGCGGGAAGTCGCTGCCGTCCGCGGCGTGCTCGCCTCTGTGCTGGGGATGGTCAAAGCTGGCGCTAGCTACATCGCAGTTGCGACCGATCACGTCATCGAGTCATTCCGTAACGAATTGTGGCCAGGCTACAAGACCGGTGCAGGTATCGAGCCCGATCTCTGGGCACAATTTCCGCTGCTTGAAGAGGTCCTGTCAGCGGCCGGCGTTGTCGTGTGGCCTATGGTGGAGTTCGAGGCCGATGATGCTCTCGCGGCCGCGGCGGTCGCGGCGGCTAGAGACAAGCGTGTGGATCGCGTCATCATCTGTACGCCTGACAAAGATCTGGCGCAGTGTGTGCACGGCTCCCGCATCGTCCAATTGAATCGCAGGACGCGGGTCACGTTGGATGAGGCTGCCATTGTGCAGAAATTCGGGGTGACACCTGCGTCCATCCCTGACTACCTCGCCCTGGTAGGAGATACGGCCGACGGATACCCTGGACTCTCTGGCTGGGGCGCGAAATCGTCGGCTGCGGTGCTGGCCAAGTTTCTGCATCTTGAAGCCATTCCTAAAGACTGCCGGGAATGGCGCGTGAACGCTACGAACGCGAGT
>JABCYV010000193.1 GCA_013290025.1 Acidobacteriota bacterium | reverse complement strand
AGCCTCCAGCAACCAGGCTGGCGAAGCCCAGACTTCAGCCGACAACGCAGTCCATCGCGTGGACTCGCTGCAGAACACCGTGGCCAACTTGGACAACTATCGCGTGGTAACTGAAACCGCAGTGCACTTCGGTTTCAATAAGGACAACCTGACCAAGCAGGCCAAGGAAACGCTGGACCAGCTTGCCACCGACGTGCCCAATACCAAGGGTTACATCATCACGGTGGAAGGTGGCACCGATTCGGTCGGCTCCGCGGACTACAACTATGGTCTAAGCGAACGCCGCGCCGATGCTGTGATCCAGTACCTCGCATCTCAGCACAGCATTCCAGCGCACAAGATCTATCTGGTCGGGCTGGGCAAGGATAAGCCAGTCGAAGATAACAAGACCAGAGAAGGGCGCGCGAAGAACCGCCGCGTGGACGTCCGCCTGATGACCAATACGGTTGAAGGCTCGACGCCAGCGCAGCAGCCGGCAGCGAGCACGAATCCGGCGCCGCCGTCCTTATAAACGACTGTTTCCCCTCCTCCCCGGAGGACTTCGCCAACGCAGGCCGCCCCACCCCCATGGAGCGGCCTGATTTTTTGTTACGGGCGTCGGTATGGCGGCCCTACCGGCTGCTCCGCCATCCGAGGTCATCGCAGGGTTAGAATGGATCTATGCATCGCGTGATTTCTTTGCTGGTCTTGTCGCTCTGTTTGACAGGATGGGCCCATCCTGCGCAAGACGAAAAAGGTCCGGGGCAGAACCAGGCACCTCCCCGATCAGACCGGGATAAAGAAG
Source organism: Acidobacteriota bacterium (assembly GCA_013290025.1). Taxonomy (GTDB): domain Bacteria; phylum Acidobacteriota; class Terriglobia; order Terriglobales; family Acidobacteriaceae; genus JABCYV01. Next base: position 8,969 of record JABCYV010000193.1, on the reverse strand, counting down.
CCGGGGAAAGTTCCAGCCGCGAGACTCGCATTGACCTGAGCCCTCCGAGGAACGACGCCAAGGACCATCCCAACAGCGGGCCGGCCATTTCCGACAGGGACGAAGAAAACTCCTCAGGCGATGTGCAGGAATTCCACGCCTGGAACCCACACAAGGCTTTGAAAGACATCGAGGTCGGTGATTTCTACTTCAAGCGCAGAAATTATCATGCGGCGCTCGATCGCTATCGCGAGGCGTTGGGGTGGAAGGCGAACGACGCCATTGCCAACTTCCGCATGGCCCAGTGCTTTGAAAAGCTGGACAACCCCGGAGAGGCGATCACCCACTATCAGGAATATTTGAACATCCTGCCTCGTGGTCCGCTGGCGGAAGAAGCGCGCAAGGCAGTGGAGAAGTTGCAGCGCGCGGAAGAGAAGAACCAGGCGTCGCCGAAAGCTTCGATCAAGCAATAGCTAGTCGTGCTGGAGGATCCCGCTCCTTTCTTCGCCTCCGGCATGAACGCGAATCGCAGGGTCTACGCTAAAGACTATTTCTCGACTCGAATAAAATCTCCGTTGCTGGCATTTACTTCAACTTTCAGTTTGGCGTCATCCCGGCTGTTGCCGTAGATCACGTGCCAGATGAGTTCATTAGTAGCACGGCTCCAATCGAGCATGTAGAGAATGGGGATGTCGGGACTCTTTTCCAGAATCTTGTCGCCACCATGTTTCTGGGCGGTCTCAAGCGCCTTGTCCGAGTCCACTTTGAGGAAAGCGATGTCGAAAACTTGCGTAGAAGCGTTGCTGGGATTGTAAGTGTCTTCCGTGCCCGGAGAGACACCGCGCGAGGGGCCATCAGGGATATCCGCACCCGACCAGACGTACGGTTTTAAGCTTTTTCGCTCCGCAGACCCGAAGAAGGCGCGCCACAATGCCGATTTGCCATCTCTCCCTTTGGAGTCGGCCGTGACGGACGATTCCAGCCGGTAAGGTTGGGCGTCCCGGGCCCAGCCGCGAGCGGCGACATAGAGCTTCTGGAACGCGGGGCGGCCGCTGACCAATTCGGCAGGTTTGGGTTGTGGCTTTTCCGTTTGCGCTGGCTTGCTCGTTTCCGACGAGCAACCCGTCATCAGGGCCAATGCCAAAGTCGCCATCAGCAGCTTCTTCATAGCCGCGCTCCTTCAGGAATATTCGGACTTTTCAACCGGGGATGACGGGCCATTCTACTAGAATCAGCAAAGAGGCACTCCATGGATTCGTATCTGCAGCGCCTGCAGCAGGCAATCGAGTCAGCCACACGTGGCATGACGATTGAAGATCTCACCCGCCATCCCGAAGGGAAGTGGTGCCCCGCGGAGATCCTCGAGCATCTGTTTCTTACCTACACTGGGACCATAAAAGGATTCGAGCGCTGTCTGGCTGCAGGGAAACCGTTGGCGAGGTCTCCCAGACTGAAAGACCGCTTGTTCACCGTAATATCCGTAGAAGCTGGTTATTTGCCTGGCCCGCGACAGGCGCCCAAAAATACGATACCGCGTGGAATGGCGGCAGAAAAAGTAGTCGCCGAGATTGGGCCAACCATCCTGGCCATGGACCAACTCATCGCACAATGTGAGGCCCGGCATGGGGGTCGAATCCGGCTGATCGACCATCCGATCCTTGGGCCGCTCACAGGTAAGCAGTGGCGGAAATTTCATTGGCTGCACGGGAATCATCACGTGAAACAAATTCTGCGACTGCGGGCTGTCCACGCGCCATAGATTAGTACTGGCGAATCGGATCCCTTTACGGCAACCGCAAATCGGTCTTTTCGTCTACCACGATGTTCCGCCGCTCTCCGTCGTATACATAGAGGATGCGCAGCCACTTGTGAACTCCGGGAAGCGGGTCGCCTCCCAAGCTATCGTTGTCCACGCGCACATAGAGCCTGCCATCGTCGATTCGTCTGCGCAGGACATCGGTCACATTCATGAATTGCCCTTCGGCTCCGTAGTAGGCGCGCAGAATGTGTAGTCCTCGTTCGCGCCGTTCGTATCCGTCCTCGCGGTGCTCTTCTCGCTCTTCGCGCCGGTCAAAACCGTCCTCAGGATCAAGTTCCAGACGCACCGTGCTCCGTTCCGGATAGCTATATTCCTTAACGTCTCCGTCCCAGTGCCGGATGCGAAGCAGCAGAGTCTTGTTCTGGTGTGGCGCTGGATCAATTCCAAGTTCAACCCGCGTGACCTCGAATTGCAGTACTCCGTTGTGGATGAAAGTCCGAACGCGCGATGTCACGTCCACGCTCCGTCCCGGAACTCCCCACTCCGCCCGGACCAGTCCTCCGCCCTGTCCCATCGCCGAGCCCGACAACAGGAACGCGCACGCTGCAATCGACAGGGCGCCTATCGTCAACCTAATCTTCATGGGTTCGTCCTCCCCTGAGAATGATAAAAGCAAATCAAAAGTTCTGAGCATCACTCGCGGGAAACCGAAGGTCACCAACTATGGTTTAACGTGGCGGAGTTTTCATTGAGTGCACAAGCAGCGCTAGGTGAGACAAATTGCGAGAATTGCGCACAACATTCCGAGCAACTAAGAACCCGTAGTCGCTCGCAAGCACAACGAACCTTAAGAGAACCTTAAGAGCACATACGTTGCCAGCCGCCCAAAGCGCAAACCTTTTTAACGAGATCTTAACCTCATTTTAACTTGGTGTTCACATACACCCGCTACCGTGCGCTAGTCGGTCTGTCTTAAATGTTTAAGACGCTATCTGCTAGTCGACCAACAAGCCACCACTTCCCGGCCACTCTAGATCGAACCGGAGGTTGATTCATGCGCAAGTTACCGTACGCCTTCTTATTATTAGTGTTAGTGCCGCTGGTGTTGGATCTCCTCTGCTCCTCTCCAGCGGCAGCGCAGGCACGCCCCGGTGCGATCAGCGGCACTGTCACCGATACCAGCCAGGCCATCCTGCCTGGCGCCACCGTAAAGGTGGATCCGGGCAATGTTCTTGCCGTCTCCGACAGCCAAGGTCAGTTCACCATTACGAACGTTGTCCCCGGGACGTATACGGTCAATGTGGACTACGTCGGGTTCTCGCCGTCGAAGACCAGCGTGACCGTCGCGGCGGGCCAGGTGGCACGCGTAAACGTCGTCCTGAACGTTTCTTCCGAGAGCGAAGAAGTCCTTGTGACCGTTGACCGCGCTCATGGTGAAGCCGCCGCCATCAACGAAATACGGACCTCAGAGAATATTCTCAACGTTCTGCCGGCTCAGGTGATCACCAGCCTTCCGAACGCGAATGTTGCCGACGCCGTCGGACGTTTGCCCGGGGTCACGTTGGAACGTGACGAGGGGGAAGCCAAGTACGTCCAGATCCGTGGTACCGAGCCACGACTTAGCAACCTGACCATTGACGGCGTTGAGGTTCCTTCCCCGGAAGGTGGGATACGGCAGGTAAAGCTGGATGTCATCCCGGCGGATCTGATCGACTCGGTCCAGATTTACAAGACGCTGCAGGCCAACCAGGATGGCGACGCCATCGGTGGAACCGTAAACCTGGTTACAAAGATTGCGGGAGAACGGCCTACCCTCTCCATATATGGCTTGGGCGGATTTACACCCATCATTAACACCGTACCGGTGGCAGAGACGGGAGCCACCCTCGGCGAACGCTTCGGGGCGCAAAAGCGCTGGGGCGTGCTGGTCAGCGGGTCCTACGATTACAACGGTCGCGGCATCAATGACGTTGAACCGGTTCCGGCGATATTTCCCGGAACCAGTTTCACTCCCGACTATTCAAGCATTGCCATTCGGGAGTACAAATTCAACCGCAACCGCTACGGACTCGGTGGCAACGTTGACTATAAGCTCGGAGAGTCGTCGGACATTTACGTACGTGGCCTCTTTTCTGACTTCAAGGACTCCGGTCGCAGGTGGGAATATGTGCTCAATAATAACGATCCCGCGTTCTTAGCTTCCACCGGAGGATCTAACACTGCCCCAGTTTTCGATACTGAGATCCGAAATTCGCATTATCAGGTAGCGAGTGTGCTGTTGGGAGGCAACCACGTTTTTACAAAGTACTACGGGAGCTGGGGACTCGCCGCCTCGCGTTCTCGGGTTTTTAATCCTATCAACGGAGGTGAGTCGATTGACACTTTTTCGTATGCCCCAACGCTGCCGAGCAGCTGCGCATACGATCCAGCCGCAACCAAGAGCGTTTACCGTCCACAGTTCACGCCGGCTTGTTTCACGGAGGCGTACAACCCCGGCAATTTTGTGCTTTCTCAGGTGGAGGACGCTAATCATGGGCAGGCCAGCCAACTCAATCTCCAGGGCCAGGTTTCTCTGGGGAGGCTGTACAGTATTGGTCCCGACGCTAGCCGATTCGAGATGGGGTTCAGAATTCGCAACGCGCACAAATTCGACGATTCGTTCGAAAACTTCTATTCACTGCAGCCCTCGGTGGACCCGACCACGATCACGGTTGCGGCTTTTCCCACCGGCCTCACTGACAAACACTACTACGGCGGCTCGTATCCCTTGGGGCCTTTGGCCAGTTGGGACAAGATCCTTACCTACTTCAGGGCCAATCCTGGTAACTTTTTCAACAACGGCACCGGGAACACCTACGGGACCAATCCTGCGAATTTCGACCTGGTAGAGCGCGTCACGGCCGGTTATCTGATGAATACGATTGATTTCAGCCGGTTCACCCTCGTCGCCGGCGTCCGTTTCGAGGGCACGCAATTTAACAGTGAGAGCGTTAACACGACGGCGGTTAATCCCTGCATCGGCCTTTGCGTGTTAGCCTCCGGCTCCTATATCGATGTTTTGCCGAGCGTGTCGTTGCGCTACAGACTCGACAGTAATTCCGGACTTCGCTTTGTTTACGCCCGCGGACTGTCGCGTCCGCTTCCCCAGCAATTAACGACCGCGATTTCCGAAGACACGAGCACGGCACCTTCTACTTTCAACGTTGGCGCCGTGCTCAAGCCCGAGCACGCCAACAACTACGACCTGCTCTATGAACGGTATCTAACTCCGCTCGGCCTTATCCAGGCGGGGTTCTTCTACAAGAACATCAGCAGTCCCATCGTCACAAATGTGGTGCTTGCTACATCAGGACCGTTCGCAGGTCACTTCGTCGCGACTCCGTCGAATGCCGGTAGTGCATACGTTTACGGCATCGAACTGGCGTTCCAGCAGCACTTCACCTATCTTCCCGGATTGCTGAGCGGACTTGGAGTATCGGCGAATTACAGTTACACGACCTCGGGGACCACGAAAGTGGACCCCCTCCGCACCGACAACCCGGCACTTCTCCGCCAGGCGCCGAATACCTGGAACATCAGTCCCACCTACGATCGGCGTCGGCTGTCGCTCCGCGTCGGTCTCGCCCACAATGGCCCGAACATTTTCCAGTATATGTATCACAACCTTTCCGCCAACCCTACGCCCCCGCCAGCTACGATTCCGAACCCCCAACCCGGCGGCGTAAAAGGTCCCTTTGGCGACCAGTACCTCTACGCGCATTACCAGGTCGATGCGCAGGCCAGCTACTACCTTGGGAAGGGCCTCACCGCAATTGTCTCGGGTCTGAATCTGAACAATCAGGTCTTCGGGTTCTACAACGGCAGCCCGCAGTTTGTGTTGCAGCGCGAGTACTACAAGCCGACGTACAGCTTTGGCTTTCGCTGGGATCTCAGGCACGAATGAATCAGGCTGCACAAAGGCCGCAACCGATAGCAGCTCTGAAGGGGGATCGGTACGGATGAAAGCGCTCGCGCGGTTCTGTATTTTCCTGGCGATGGCGGCTGCATGCATAGGTGCAGAGGCGCCTGGCTTCAAAGTCGCGAAGAAGTACCCCGTTCCGGGCGACGGCAGTTTTGATTACATCGTGTTCGATAGTTCCTCGAATCGACTTTATGTTTCGCATGGAACAGAGGTGGATGTCCTCGACGCGGACTCCGGAACAGTGCTCGGAAAAGTTGAAGACACACCCGGGGTGCACGGTGTTGCGATCGTTCCGACGCTGCACCGTGGATTCACCAGCAACGGCAAGAATGCGACGGTGTCGGTCTTTGACACCGACACGTTCAAGACCATCAAGAATATTTCCGTTGCCGAGGATCCAGACTTTATCTTTTACGATCCGCAAACCAATCGAGTCTTGGTCTGCCACGGAGATGCGGCTGCAATCACGGCCATTGATCCGGAGAAGCAGGCCGTGATCGGGAAAATAGATCTCGGTGGCGGTGCGGAAGCCGCCGTCGTCAATGGAAAAGGCACCGGTTTCGTGAACCTGGAAGAAGCGGCCATGGTGGTCAGCTTCGATCCCCAGGCTCTCACCGTCAAACAGAAATGGCCGATCACCGAGTGTAAGACCCCGACCGGGCTGGCAATGGATGCTCCCAACTCCCGTCTGTTTATTGGCTGCAGGAGCAAGGTCCTGGCCGTGATGGACGCTAAGAGCGGCCAGGTGATCACTACTCTGCCGATTGGCGAGAGAGTCGATGCAGTCGCCTTCGATGCGGACAACAAATTGATCTTTGCCTCCAACGGTGATGGCACGATATCAGTTATTCGGCAGAAGAACGCGAACGAGTATGAGCCTGTCGGCGACATTCAAACCCAGAAAAGCGCGAAAACCATGGCTTTCGATCCCAAATCGAAACGCCTGTTCCTGTCCGCGGCGGAAATGCAGCCCGCGCCCGCGGTCAGCGGGCAAAGAGCCCGAATGACTCCGAAACCTGGCACGTTTACAGTGCTTGTCGTAGAGCGGCAGTAGGACACATTTTGAAAGGAGTAGGACCTCTCGCGGTGCCTGTTCCTCGATTTGCGCCGCGTCCTAGCGATTGACATTGACTTGCCCTGCGCTGCCTCCTAACCTTTCGCAACGACAACAAAATAAGGCAGCGTAGACTCGCGAAGGCTGCGGGCTGGTGCTAAGGCCAGCCCCCCTTCCGCGTCGCTTGAGTACCAGTGCATACATATTCAGCATCGGAGCGCCTCATATGATGACCACACTGTCACCCGAAATCTCACGCCGCCAGTTTCTCGTTGCAGGAGGTTTGACGGTTGCGGCAGCGTACCTCGGTCCATGGAACCTGTTCGCCGAGGCCGGCGGCCTCGTTGAACATGCGTTAAAGGAATCCGCCAGTGCAAAGATCACAGTTCAAACTCTTCGCCGCAATATCAGGGTTCTCTTGGGCCCGGGCGGAAATATCGCCGTTCTTACCGGCCCCGACGGAAAGCTCCTCGTGGATGCCGAAGTCGTCACCGCGGGTCAGAACGTTTCTGCGGCTCTAGCGAGCATCAATGCGGACCCCATCAAGCAATTGATAAACACTCACTGGCACTTCGATCACACCGGTGGCAACGAGTGGGTGCACAAAGCCGGAGCAAGCATCCTGGCGCAAGAGAACACCCGAAAGCATCTTTTGGTAGACACACGCGTCGAAGGCTGGAAGTACACCTTCCCAGCCGCGCCTGCGGGTGCGATTCCTTCAACCGTCTTCAAAGAGGACTACACTCTGCACGCCAACGGCACCACCCTGGTTCTTAAGCACTATTTGCCGGCTCACACGGATTCCGACATCTCGGTGCACTTCGTGGAAGCGGACGTCTTTCATACCGGCGACACTTTTTGGAATCGCAACTACCCCTTCATCGATTACTCGACTGGGGGCAGCATCGACGGCACCATTCGCGCAGCCGAAGCAAACCTCGCGAAAGTAACTGACAAGATGATCGTCATTCCTGGGCACGGCGCCGTCGGTGGGAAAGCCGACCTGATGCTCTTCCGTGACGTCATGGTCGACCTCCGCGAAAAAGTAGCCGCACTCAAGAAACACGGCCGATCTTTGGCGGAGGTTGTCGCCGCCAAGCCCAGCGCTCGTACGGACGAGGAATGGGGCAACGGTTTCATGACCCCAGCTCTATTTCTCGAGTGGGTGTACCAGGGCGTTTGAAACCCAGGGATGGCCGTCAGTATTCACGATCAGTGAAACAAATTAAAGAGCGGAGGGATGGTTACACAAGAAAAAGCCCCCACAAAACGCGAGGGCTTTGGAAGCAAATTTCGTCCCGGACCGCCCAGCTTAACTCCGCCGGACGAGCGTCGCGCCGTCCACGCCATCCTACTCGCGCGCGGACGACGGAACGCCCGACTTGCGGGCCTGCTCCTGCATATCGTCCAGTTCCTGCTTGGCGTTGTCGAGCGCTTTCTGTTTCTGATCGATCTGCTGCTTATACTGTGCGTCTTCCTTGTCCCAGCTGCCGGAATTACGCAAGCGGTTTCCGGCATCGGCATAGAACGCGGCGGCACGCAAGCGATACTCGCGCTGTAGCACATCCAGTTCGCGCGAGAGCATATCTATCTTGTCCTTCTGGGTGGAAATCTTGCCTTTCCACTGGTCATACATCCTCTGCTTGTCTGCGGTCGATGAGCCGGCCTTGTCTTCAGCCTTAGGCGCAGATTCGGCAGATTTGGCAGCGGCTCCAGCCTGGTCGCCCGCGGGTGGATTAGCTTTAGCTTCCGCCTCAGCTTCGCCGTTGACTTTGTCAGCAGACTGATCGCCTGCTTCTTCGCTCGGCTTTCCTACCACGCTCAGCTTGTCATTCTTGGGCAAGTTGTCATTGTCGTACTGCTTGGTGGTTGTCTGCTTCTTGTCTTTGCGGACCGCGCGAGCGTAATTCCCAAGCGAGTCAGACTGCGCGCCAGCGACGGTAATGAAAACGGCTGCCAGAGTTAACGCCGTCAACCAGGTGTAAGTAATGCGCTTCATAGTTGCTCCATTCCTTCGTGCCCAGCCGTTGAATCACTAAGAGCGGCATGGGCTGTGGTGAAACTAAACTCTCGCGGCCTCGGCTGCCCCTCTTGCTCCACTGAGGAAGCCACCAATCGTACGATCCAAGTGGGCCGATTCGGCGGCGATGTCAGTTGCCAGTTGCCGCGCCAATTCCGGATCGCGGCTCGCGGCCAATTGTTGCGCGTATCCCGAG
>JABCYV010000192.1 GCA_013290025.1 Acidobacteriota bacterium | reverse complement strand
TCTTTCAGGCGGGAGTCTGTATCGATAACCGACACGTCCGCAATGAATCGATACCCACGTTTGGGAAGCGTCTCGATAAACCGAGGATTTTCAGCCGAGTCGCCTAAGGCACTCCGGAGTTTCGCGATGGCGATGTTGACAGCTTGGTCGAAATCACCAAAACTTTCGTCGGCCCAGACTCGGCTGCGCAATTCCTCCCTCGTTACGACTTCCCCCGGACGCTCCAGCAAGATCTCCAGCAATTTCATCGGTTGCTGCTGGACTTTGATTCTCACGCCCCCTTTGCGCATTTCGCCTGACTGGAGAGAAACCTCGTAGGTTCCGAATCGCACGATCGCCATGTGGCGCACAGGTTCCATAGCGCACTTGGGCTCAGCATGGAAGTCTAGCACCTCTATCAGACCCAAGTGTCAGACCCAGCCAGGATAATGTGCAGAACTAACCCCTTAGACATCAATTGCTTGACAAGCAGCAAACGGGTTATGGCGAGAAGAGCCTCAGTGAATTGACGCCTGAGGACTGTCGCGTCAGATTGGTCGGAGATCACAAGATCAAGGAGATGGTCATGGCAAAGGTGATTGAGTTTTGGGTACCGAAGAATTTCCGGAAACCGTTGAAGTGGAGACCTCGTCAGCAAGGTGGGAAAGTCATTGAGTTTTGTTCGCAAACAAAAAAATCAGCATAGCTGGGGTAGGTTTCGAACTGATTTGGGAGAAGGCAAGTGAGGCGTATCGGACTTGGGCTACAAGGGATGGTCGGATTCGGGCCTTCATCCTCACAGGACGACAAATCGTCGGCAGAGTTCGAAGCGTTGGCCATGCCCTTGTTCGGTTCGCTTTACAACTTCGCGCGCTGGCTTGTGCACAACCAGAACGATGCCGAGGATCTCGTGCAGGAGACTTATCTAAAGGCTTTACGCAGTTTCGCATCATTTCAGCGTGGCACCAACTTCCGGGCATGGATGTTTAGGATCCTGAAAAACACTTTTCTCAGTTCATGCTCAAAACTGGAGCGGCGTATGACCGTTGCAATGGATTCAGAGGAGGACGGACATGAACTGCCAGTTGATGCGGAGACTCCCGAAACAATTCTAATGAGTCGCTCTAATTCCGAATTGGTGCAGCGTGCCATCTACAATCTGCCGGTGCATTATCGGGAAACCCTCCTACTTTGTGAAGTGGAGGAAATGTCGTACCAGGAGATCGCGGGCATATTGTCGATCCCGACAGGAACCGTCATGTCACGCTTGGCCAGAGCCCGGAAGGCAGTTCGCGAGTCACTGGTAGCGGTAGCGCACCCTCTGGACCGACATCCGCGCACAGAGCGGAAAGAGCCCGGGGCGACGAGAGAGGTGTCTGTCGATCCGGACTTTATTAGAGAGAAAGACGAGCCGCTTGCCCGTCAATTCTCGGATTTGGAGATCGAATCGATCGGTCGAGAAGACCTCCAGCGGTGATGAGCGGGCCGCATCGCGATCTGCAAGTCTCCAATTTCGCTGAAAAGTTCGAGTTGCAGCTCCGCTCCTGACGCGGCACATCGTAAAACAATCAGAATCGTTGATTTATTCTCTTCAAAACAGCTTGTTTCGAGAAACACAATGCAGGCAGACCGAGTGGCAATACCACACTTTTGGCAAGCGCTTCTCACAGCATTGTGTAGTCCCGACTCCCCCGAGAACCAACTCCTCACGCAATATTCGTTGAACTGAATCACTTGCTGGTATCACTCCACGATTTCTGTGATCGAGTGGAATAAGGGACCAGAAAGTCCGTTATCCATGGTGAGACTCAACTTGCGGGAGGAGATTGTGAAGAATTTAAGAAGCAGCCTCGTTAAGTTCAACTCGGCGGCCTTGGCAGTTCTTACCACCGTGTTCCTTGTGTCTGGTGGAGCATCGGCCAAGAATCACAAAATCAAAACATCCGACAACCAGGCCGATGTGGTCGCACATATTTCGTTCCCTGGACTATCGGCTGTCGACATGGCAATGCAGAAGAAACTGAATGATAAGTACTACCTCTACGTGCAGCACACAAAAGATCAAGGTATTTCGATTATCGATATGAGCAAGCCCGCTCAACCGAAAACGGTTGGAGTAATTCCGTGGCCAGATCCAGCTGTGTCGAGCAGGATGAACGTGACGGGTGATTTGGCGATCATTTCCGGAACTGGAGACCGACCGATGCACGGCGGCACCTCCAACGAGGACCTTGTGCTTTGGGATTTGTCGAATCCATCCGCTCCTCGAGTAGTGCGGAAATTCTCGGGAGTGGTTAAGTGGCTTCAGGACGAGCGCAATTTCATTTATGTCTTGAACGGCGACGGGCTATGGGTGGTTTCGAAGCCAGCAGATCGCCAGCCGGAACAAATGGAGTCCTCGTATAGCGGAGAGTGAGGATTGCTGGGGGCAAGACCCCTAAGCGGAGAGGCGGCACGGTGCCTATTGCAACGTCCGCGCCAATCTCTCTTCGGAGCCGGACAGCCCGAGGGCCAAGAGTAGCGAATCAACGACTGCAAGCCTGGTAGCTAACTTGTCGCTGAGGGCAGCCGCCGAGGATTCCGCTTAAACAAACAGATCCAACATCGGAAAGGAATACAACAATGACGGGTAAACACGTGTGGGTAGGAAGTTTCGTGGCGGTAGTAGTTATTGCGATTGCACTGCTGTCAGCGGGATCCCCGAACGCCAGTGCGAGCGACCAACCGTCTTCTCCAAATGCGGACGTAAAAATCGACAATTTCAGTTTTGGGCCGCAGACGGTCACGGTACCAGTCGGAGCGACCGTTACGTGGACCAACCGCGATGACACTCCCCATACGGTTGTCAGCACAGAGGGCGTGTTCAAGTCCAAGGTGCGGGATACGGACGAAAAGTTCTCCTACACGTTCACCAAGGCGGGGAAATATCCCTACTACTGCTCGGTCCATCCGAAGATGACAGGCCAGATCATTGTGCAGTGACACCCGGGTTTCTGGATGGTGTTGCTGCGGAATCGGTTCTTTTCCTGGCAGTACCCCAGTTATACGTACAGTCCCCTGCCTCGACAAAGCGGCGTTCTAAAAAGCGACCTTAGGGAAGATGACTGTAGACTCGGCACGATTCGAACGGGAGTTTAGAAGCCTGGAGGCGCCGCACTATATGTGAATTCTCTGTACAACCGGTAACTGGCAGCTTCGGGCCGGAAAAAGAAATATCCGACGGCATGCTCGTACAAATCAAAAAGCAGGGTTATGGAGGAATAACTTGAAAAAAGCAATCACCTTATTCGGACTGCTGATGACGTTAGCAACTCCTTCGGGACTGCTCGCGCAGCAGGTCGGCTATTCCCAGACGGACTTGGTGTCTAATACTGCCGGCGTAGCCAAGACCACAGACTCTCAACTGCTGAATCCATGGGGAATTTCCATACTTCCGGGGCAAGACTTTTGGATCGCCAACAATAACGGTGGCACATCCACCCTCTATGACGGCCAGGGTAACAAGAATACTGGTCTCGTGGTAACCATACCCGGGGCCTCGCGCAATCCGAACGGTAATTGCAGCCCTGGCTGCCCTACGGGGAACGTTTCAAACGGAAACGGCATCTACTTCAGCGGTGGGCAGTTTATCTTTGACACCGAAGATGGCCTGATCGCCAGCTGGACGGGCACCGGTAATACGGCAACGGTTGTGTTCGATAACTCCGCCAGCGGCGCAGTCTACAAAGGTCTGGCGCTTCTCAACAGCACATTCCTTTTGGCGGCGAACTTCAACAGCGGGAAAATCGATGTTCTTGATCGCAACTTCAACCTCACTTCGTTGGGCGGTTCGTTCGTCGATCCGAAACTTGCTCCGGGCTTCGCTCCCCATGGCATCCATGTCATCGGAAACCAGATCTACGTTGCGTATGCCATGCAGGATGCCGCCAAGCACGACGCCCAGCCCGGTGCCGGTCTGGGGCAGGTCGATATCTTCGACACGAACGGGAATTTCATCAGCACCTTTGTCGCTGCCGGTGGCAAACTCAATGCGCCTTGGGGCGTGGTGACGGCTCCATCTACCTTCGGCACGTTCCCCAACGCGATTCTGGTGGGAAATTTCGGGGATGGCACCATAAACGCCTTCGACACTAATGGGAAGTTTCTCGGGCAGCTCACCGATTCTTCGAAGAATGTATTGGTGAATCCTGGCTTGTGGGATTTGGTGTTCGGAGGAGGTGGTCCCTCCGGCGATCCGAACACTCTTTATCTCACGGCCGGAGGCGGCAACCAGCCGAATTTCCCGGCCGGAGGCAGCACAACTAGCGTGTTCGCCAGTGTTGTACCCGCGGCAGCGGTCGCGGGCCCAGATTTTTCCCTGACTCTCTCGACTCAAAGCATAACCGTCGCGCCGGGCGCTTCGGCTAACCTGATGATCGGCGCCAGTGCGGTCGGAGGTTTTAACAGTCAAATCTCGCTCTCCTGCTCTGCGCCCGCTGGTCTGACGTGTGGTTTCAGTCCAACGACCATCTCTCCCGGATCGAGCGCGTCATCCTCGACCTTGACCATCTCTGCCGCCACGACGCCGCCGGCCACAGGTTATTCCCTACCAGGCATTGCGGCTCTGCTACCTGGTATCGGCGTATTCGGGACCGTTCTCACGACGCGCAAACGGAAATCGCTAACGCGTAAGAGCATTTTATCGATAGCCGTACTGGGATTGTTGGTCTTCATTTCACTGTTTTCGCTTGGTTGCAGTAGCAATACGAAAGGTCAAACAACTGCATCTCAGCTCACCTTGATGGTGACGGGCACATCCGGTTCATTAAGCCATTCCACCCCTGTAACCATCACCGTCAATTAACTAGCCGGCGAGGGTAACTCCAGTTCACCTTTACCCGCTTTTCTTCATTAACGTTGGCGACGTGCGAGTGTTCGGGAATATTTGTCCGAGGCGTCAGTTCTACCTTAGGAGAGGCTTCGAGACGAGGTCGCTGATGCTACTTCCAATCTCCTGCTCGAAAAAGGCCAGGCCCACATCGAGCTTGGACTGGCGATGTTCCATTCCTTTCTTTTTGATGACGCCGAGTTGCAGTTCAAGACTGCGGCGAACATGGATGGTGGCTGTGTTAGATATCATCCAGTTCTTGCAGTTGACAGGGGCCGGACACCTCACCTTGTATCTTTCTGCGACTTGCTCCGATGCAGAAAGCAGCTCACGAGGGAATGACATTGAGACTGTGCTCGATGAACGGTGTTCGTACTCTGTTGGCAATGCTACTCCTGCTTTGCCCGCCTACGCTTCCAGCACAGGCCAGTCTTCCGGACGCGCCAGACGCAAACCCTGCGCGGCCGACACTCTCAACTCCTGCAACGCTGACCCCAGTGGGCTATCTGCAATTCGAGAATGGTGTCTTGTATGCGACTGATTCGCCTGAGTTCTCGAACGTCTCGGCATCAATCAAGTAACAAAGCTAAGCATCAACGAGCGCATGGAGGTGCTGGCCCTGTCTGAGCCCTTCACGCACAGTACCGGTGCGGCGGTGTCAGGCAACCGACTGGGAGAGATTTTCGCAGGCATACAAACGGTCATTCTGCCGGGTGCGGAACGGCCGACGATCTCCGTCCAGTACCTGAGGCGGCTTTATGCCAGCCGAGCGCCGGAACTCGATCTCGGCACCTTCGTCCAGAGCGCGACCATCCTGTTGAGTGACGACCTCGGCGGTTTTCACTTCGACGTGAATGGGCTCGTGATGGAGCAGCAGGACGACAAGACCAGAATACGGCGAGCGCAGTTTGCCCGGACGCTCTCGATCTCGCATCCGGTCGGCAAGTTGACGATCTCTGGTGAGATATGGCACTTCACACAACCGTTGACGCACGGTTATGCGCTTGGGAATCCATGGTCCACATCGTATTCGCTGCGGAAAAACCTCGTGGTCGATGCGGGTTTTGATCACGGATTGACGAGTACCTCCACACAATGGGAGGGCTTTGCTGGTTTCACGTACCTCTTGCCTCGACGACTCTGGCGGCGGAGAAAATGAACACTTGGTGGCCTTGGCGCACTTCATGCCCGCTTCGTTAGCGTGCTAAAGGATCTGTATCTGGAGTCATTCGCACTGTGGACCGCTTCATCCTCGGAGTCGTAGGCGATCACACGGAGCATGCGGCCGAAAATCTCATCCTGGGCGATCGTCATATCATTCTTTACATTGACAAACAAAGTCGAGGTTAGAGCGGGGGGCGGCTGACAGCCGGTGCCTGCTTCCAAGTTTCCGATCTGACTCGCCCGTGAGGCCGGTCGTATTCATATCGATAATCATTTCGAGTGGCCAATTCTTGTAGGCAGCCCGCACCCTCCGTTGAATAGCAGCCGCCCGGCTGGCGTCGGATAATCCTGGGTCTTCCTTCACCGCCCTAGCGACGATCTCCTGTACCGCGTTGATACAAGAGGCTTGCTCGTTGATGATCGATGGTGAACCTGCTCTGCCATGCCCGGCTTATAGCACCGTTGCTGATGCAAAACAACGATTGCCTTAGCCAAAGCCTTGAGCCAAGGATCGGACCGGCCCTCCGCAAGCCAAGGGTGCACACGATTGTAGACGAGATCGGAAATGATAACCGCATCGATCTGTGGCAACCCAATCGCAGTATTGTCGGAACATTCCGTCGGCCCGAAATCATCGACTACCAGTTCGACGCCGTCGATGCTTAGATGCTCTCCATCACGAACAGTGACGTCGGGAATCGCGAATCTCTGTGGATAGTTGGCTCCGATAATGGGCGTCCAATATGCGCGCTTGTTCTCAGCAGTCTCACGAATTCCGTTTATGGTGCCGGCGGTTGCATGGACTTGCGTTCCAGTGTTCTTTTCTAGGATGATAGCTTGTGCTTTGCGAGAATCAGTCCGACGATCAGAGCGCCCCATGGCGAGTTGCACAACCAAGTTAAGCGAAGGTAGCGCCGGTGCCAAGGAATCCGTTGATTGAGACTGAAAGCTCCGCCATCAGTCAATTGACAC
The DNA here is from genome assembly GCA_013290025.1 of Acidobacteriota bacterium. Taxonomy (GTDB): domain Bacteria; phylum Acidobacteriota; class Terriglobia; order Terriglobales; family Acidobacteriaceae; genus JABCYV01. The sequence continues at coordinate 2,865 of JABCYV010000192.1, read as the reverse complement.
CAATCACTTTGCGTTCAATAACCTGCAAAATTCTCTGTACGAATGTCTTCTTCACGGACATCGAGCTCAACCAGGGTTTGTTGAGTCCCTGCCACCATGCCTGGAGGTCCGGCAACGTAATAAATCGGATCTTGCAAATTACTGATGTAGTTCGAGAGCATCTGTGCGTTGATGGGACCGGTTGTCCCCTTCCATCCGCCCTGGCCTGGCGCGATGCGGGTAAACGTTGGGACAAAGTGAAAGTTTCCGGTTACCTTTTCGCGATTGCACAGAGTGTCCATAAACGCGGCATCTTCGAGGTATCGATTCGCATAAAAAAGAAAGACAGGTAGGCGATGTTTTTCTATCGTTACGGAGGAAAGCATACTCAGAAAGGGAGTTATACCGATGCCTCCTGCGAGGAAAACTGCCGGTCTTGAAACATCGCTATGCAGAACGAATGAGCCCATCGGGCCCCGTATGCTGACTTCGTTACCGAGTGGCAAGACCGATAGAGCACGCTTGAAGCAAGAATCGCGCATTCGCGTAGCCAACAAAATGTCGGAGGCGAAACAAGAACTTGCGATCGAGAAGGTATGCGTAAGACCGTGCGACCCATTTCGTGGAAGTCCTGGCAGACCCAAATCAATAAACTGTCCCGGACGAAACAAGAAGTTACGAGGCCTTTGAAACTGGAATGCGACGGTCTTCTCAGCGACCTTGGTACGACTCAAAAGTCTGCTTGGATAACCGAGCACAGAACGTCCGACTTGGGGGAAGGGGTTGAGCTTGGATGACACTGTGCACCTCAATCCTTGTGTGGCCTCAGCAGTCCGTGACGGAGCGTGGGTACGTGCCGCGACGATGGACGCAGTCAAACACGTAAGCCAGATCGCCCCCCCTCGCCGGTGAGGCAAACTGCCGTGCAAGGCACCAACGTAACATTCTTGCTGGGAGCGCGTTTGTTGCTTACAGCCTACTTCGACTCGGCCTCCAAGTCTGCGTGTATTCTTATTCGGCCGCTTGTGACCACCATCCTCTTTTTCCAAGGCTGATAGCCCCTCTTCTTCACGATGACCTGATGGTCACCTGCCGACACACCCACAATAGATGTCGTGTGGCCCACGAGATTTCCATCTATTTCGATTTCCGCATCCGGGGGCGTGGACGACAAGTCCAGTTCTGCTCCCGAAACCAGTCTAGATCAGCACTCGCACTGATTTCCCCCTCTGTGCAGCGCTCTGCGAGTGTCTTGATGGACATGACCATTACCGTCACTGCACTGGGCGCGGTGCTATAGAAAACTGAGGAACTGTTACTCAATTGAGGCGATTCCCAACCCGTTACTTCCACCTGTTCACCCAGGTACGAACTCAGCTTTATCGTCCTACTCCCCTCTTCAAGGTTATAAGTGTTCCCTGGTCCGGTCCGCATCAAGATATAGTACCCAGTAGACTTGGCCACACAACCCTGAACAGTGATCTCACCCCTGGAACTCGAAGGGTTCCTACTCTCACTGCTTAGTTCCTTCGCATCGCTCCGTCCCACTAATAGGGAAACTCCACACAACACCATTAAATACGTTATCTTCTTCATACTGATTACCTGGCTTATCGCGTTTTGCACTGAAGTAATAACGGTAAATACGGTGTTTTTATTCCTTAGTTCCCCGACTTCCCGCCAGGCGGTAATTTGCGAATCCTCTCCGAAGCCGACGGTTCCCCCGCTGGACCATGGCTACGCGCCTTCGACGACGCGGCATCACTTTGTCGGTGCAGAACCACAATTCATGGGCTGACTTAGGGAGGCCGAGTTTTTGGATTACTTTGCAGATCTCGCAGTTCATGGTGCCTTCTTCTTTGCGGTCGTCGTTGTTACGCACTCGTTATGGTCTTCGATCCACCACTGTTCGATAACCCTTGGGCTGCCGATTTATTCCCTACAGTTGCTGCCATCAACGAACAGTCATGTGTGCCCTTCGTGTCAGGCGTCCCCGGGGATCAGAGTGTAAGCAGGCTAGGTGACGGACGGAGTCCCGCCGCACCACTTCTCGAGAGTTGTCGATTTAACGGGCAATCAGAAGCGGCCTAACGGGAAATCGGCTTGCACTTGACATAGAGCAGGCACCTGATCTGGTGGTGCAAAATCGCATTGTCGAGATGGAATAAAAAATCAAAACGTCAGTTGTCCTCACTGAGCCGCCCAGCAGGCTTCGCGATGGTTGAGAAGGTCTGGTAGCCGATTCCTGTTTGCAGCGCACCGGGCGTGTTAGTTAGCGAGGATTTCAGATGAGGTTCCGTGGCACTACGCTTGTGGCCGCCCTGCTGTTGAGCCAGTTCGCATTGAGCCAGGGTAACGGAGTGTCGACGACTCCACCGTCGCCGAATACGAGCGACTCACCCACCAAGACTGAAGCCTCTCAGCTGGCGACGGTTTCGCAAGATGGTCAAACATCATCCGCCGAATCAAGACTGCCCAATGTCAAGCCCGGCGGCAAGGACGACGTGAATGCCATCGGCAACCGCGCTGTTGGCAAGGGCAGCAAGCTTGGAAACTGGTATTCGCTGGAGACGGAAATCCGCATGGGCAAGGAGTTGGCCCAGCAGGTTGAGCAGAACGCGAAGCTGGTGCGGGACCCAGTGGTCAACGAGTACGTCAACCGCATCGGGCAGAATCTAGTGCGCAACTCCGACGCGCGCGTCCCATTTACGATCAAGGTGGTCGATGACGATTCAATCAATGCGTTCGCATTGCCGGGCGGCTTCTTTTACGTGAACTCGGGGCTGATCCTCGCGGCCGACGAAGAGGCGGAACTGGCAGGCGTGATGGCGCACGAAATTGCGCACGTCGCAGCACGTCACGGGACACGCCAGATGACCCGTGGAC
>JABCYV010000191.1 GCA_013290025.1 Acidobacteriota bacterium | reverse complement strand
ATTTTCAGACGAACAATGAATTCTACGCGGGCGACGAGTTCGACTATCGCAACGGAAAGCTTGAGGTCTTGCGCAGTAAGAACCGCAGTCCATTTGCGCGCATGGTGGTTCGGAGCCGCCGCCATTTTTTTGACATCAGGCAGTCTGACGGCCAATGGCACTCGTATCCCGTCGACTACACCATCGGATCCAAGTTCCAGCAAGCATATGCGACCAAACTGCCCAACGGCGAGATCCATGTCTTCCCGGTCCAGTACAACTGCATGTACAAGCGATGGGTCAATTTCTGGCAGGTTATTGATTCGCCCGGAAGCGAGCGATCCGATCTTCGTTCCTGGGAAAAACTCGACAGCTCGACCAGCTATCAAGCGATTTGCGCCGTCTGCCACAGCAGTCAGTTACGGAACATCAAGGGCGGAGGATTTGAGCCGCAGAACGTAGAGTTTCAAGAGCCAGGAATTAATTGCGAAGCTTGTCATGGGCCGTCGGCTCAGCACATCGCCGAAGTAGCCCAAAGAGAGTTTTATCTATCAACAAATCCGCTTGATCCTCCGGTTAATTTTCACCAGGTCGGCACCCGCGATTTTGTTGAAATCTGCTCGCAGTGTCACATGCAGTCCGCACTTCGCATCCCAGGACCGCACGGTGAACTGAACTATTCTCCCAGCGGCGAGTTTTTCGTGCGCAATCAGCGCATCCCTTTTGGTGAGTTCTCGCGCAAAGGCTTCTACAAGGACGGCAGATTCCGCCAGACCACTTTCATTGTCGAAGCGTTAGAGCGTTCCCAGTGTTTCAAGAAGGGCCAAGTGAGCTGCGGGAATTGCCATGATCCGCACGGCCATGCGTCGAGCGGCGACAATTCAACCGCAAATCCTACTTCGTTGAGATTCCCCGGTCAGCCGGATCGGGCGTGCACCGATTGTCATCAGAAATTCCAGGATGCGTCCAGGCTGGCGGCCCACACACATCACCACGCCGATTCCGAAGGCAGTCGCTGCGTTTCCTGCCATATGCCAGGCATCATGGATGCGTTGCTGTTCCGTGCCCGGACCCACCAAATCGATGACATTCCAGATGCTGACATGACTCTGCGCTTTGGGCAGCAAGAAAGCCCGAATGCCTGCTTGCTTTGTCATGCGGAAAAAAGTCCACAGTGGGTGAAGCAAGAATTTCTGTCTTGGGTAGAGGCTTCCAACCGATAGTATGAAGGCCTTCGCATTTATGCGGCGCGGAAATCGGCATTTCGGCTTTTATCTCGGCACAATTCTTGTTTTTATCGTCACCACACGAGGTCAGGAAGGACCAGTCCCTTCAACCCCCCAGGTGAATCGATCGAGCAGCGGGTACGTCGGATCGAAGGCCTGCGCGCAATGTCATCGATCCATCTACGACTCTTATTCGAAAACTGACATGGGTCGTTCCATGGCCTCTATCACTCCGTCTCTGCTGGGAAGGATTTCAACGTCAGCCTCGTTGTTCGATCCTCGCTCCCAACGTCATTTTGAAACTTCTGTTCGCAACAACGAGCTTTTTCAGGCAGAATTTGCGACTGCGCCCGATGGAAGAGAAATTTTCCGCGATACGCACAAAGTGGAGTGGATCATCGGCTCGGGAGCAAATGGCTTTGGCGCGATTGTCAAACGTGGAAATTATCTCTTCGAGGCCCCACTTTCGTTCTACACAAAAATCAACGGCTGGGCTCAGTCGCCCGGATACGAGTTTGCTGATTATGGTTTCAGCCGTCCGGTTCTGGCGGGTTGCGTCGTATGCCACAGTGGCAGGCCGCAGCCAGTCGCAGACGGGAACGGACTTTTTCGCGATCCTCCGTTTGAGGAACTGGCGATAGGTTGCGAGAACTGCCACGGGCCCGGCGAGCAGCACGTTGTGGAGATGCAAATGGATCCCTCGCAGGGAGCCGGGCATTCGATCGTGAATCCGGCGAAAGTCACGCCCTGGCTTGCCGATAACATTTGCATGTCATGCCATCAGGCCGGCGACGCGCGAATCTTTAAGCCCGGTAAAGACTACAGTCAGTTTCGTCCTGGATCAGCTTTAGATGACACGCTGAGCATCTTCATGGTTCCTCTTCGCCGCGAGTCCACTCCGCGGGATGATCTGCTGCAGCATTACCTGTCCATGTTTCTTAGCAAGTGTTACCGGGGAAGCAGCGGCCGTCTGGCTTGTATCGGTTGTCATGATCCGCACGTGGAGCCGTCAGCACAGGAGGCGCCTGCCTATTTCCGCCAGAAGTGTCTGGCATGCCATACCGAGAAGAGTTGTGCTTTGCCTCTCGCCATTCGTCAGCACAAGGTTCCGGCCGACGACTGCGCCGGATGTCACATGCCAAAGCGTGACGTAAAGGTCATCTCTCATTCAGTTCTCACCAACCATCGCATCGTAGCTCAAGCTGAGGAGCAATTTCCCGACGCGGCTTTTCAGATGACCACAGCATCACTCCCAGATTTGGTCCATCTCAATGCCGTGCCAGGGCGGGGCGACTCAACGTCGGATCCGCTCACGCTGCTGCAAGCGTACGGTCAGATCACGCTCTCCCTTCCTGAGTATCGCGAACGTTATTGGGCTCTGGGCAAGCAACTGCAGACGGTTGAACCCGACAACGTCTTTGTGCTCGAGGCGCTGGCCGATGCTGCGCTGCAACAAAAAAACCCGGAAGGACTGGCGGCGGCTATCCGCTATCTCGATCGCGCCACGCATGGGGAAAACAAGAATCCGGAAGACTTTGAGCAATTGGCCAACCTGCTCATCGCAACTGGGCGCGTGCAGGAAGCTATTGCCAGGTTGCAACGCGGCATCAACCTGATTCCCTATGACGCAGAACTCTACCGCTTGCTGGGGAAAAGTTATCTCTCGCACAATCAAACTGCCGAAGCGCTCGCGACCCTAAAAACTGGCGCTGAGATTTTTCCCGGAGATGAAGTGATTCGGAAACTCTTGAAAGAGTGCGAATCCACGAAAACGAGTGCTCCAGCGCCGTAATCCTTTTAGGTTGTCATCCCGAGCGGAGCGAGGGATCTGCCGTTCTCAGGAAGTAACGGACGAAGTTTCTCTGCGAGAAGCTGCAGCCACGGGCTCGTTTCGGGGAAAGCCCATGGCGGCCGAGATTTCTGCGGCGGCCTTAATAACCGCCTGCGCGATGGTTGCGACCTGGCTGGGAGCAACTCTCGTCACCGGGCCGGAGACGCTTATGGCGGCTATTGCATGCTGCCCCGCACCTAGAATCGGCGCGCTCACGCAGCGTGCTCCCAGAGTGGTTTCCTCATCATCGACCGCGTAGCCCTGCTGCCGGATCTTCTCCAGTTCCTGCCGCAACTGCACCAGATTCATGATCGTCTTCGGCGTCAGTGGCTGGAATGTAACGGCGCCGAGAATGTCCTCTATCTGTTCCTCGGGCAAGAACGCGGCAAGCGCTTTTCCCAGAGCAGTCGCGTGCAACTGCCGACGCGTGCCCACGCGCGAAGATAGCCGGAATTCGTGCGGGCTTTCCAGCACATCCACGTAGAGCACGGTGGCTTGATCCAGAACTGCAAGATTCACCGTCTCTCGCGTGGACTTCCATAGTTCCCACAAGATCGGCTGCGCTGCAGCCTGCAAAGTGGCACGGTGATTCACGCGTGCCGCCATCTGTGCCAACCTCGGTCCGATCAAGTACACCCCAGACTCGGTGTGCATGAGATAGCCATCCCGCTCCAGATGCTTCAGAAAGCGGTGGGCAGTGCTCTTATTGATCCTGGTCAGCTGGCAGATGGACTTGAGCGGTAGCCCCGAAGGCGCCCCTTGAATGGCCTCCAGGATCTGAAAAACCTTGGAGATAACGCCAACTGGAGCAGGTCCCTTTTTCTTCGGATGTCGCATTCAACTCCTTGCCGAAATACAGATTCCGGATCGCCGGGGCATCAAACAAAGCCGGTGAGTTAGCGAACCAGTTGTTCCATTAGATGAAACTGTCCTACCTAAACCGCGCCTAAACGGATCAGATAGTACCACTGGGTGAAACAAAGTTCAACTGTATGAAATTTTTTGATTGACAACATTCGTTCAGCAGTGCTAAACAACGCACTCGATGTGGGGTTCTCCGTTGGCTGCTCGGGGCCAGCGCAAAGTCTCCTTGGGTTGCACCCAGAAAAATTCGCTCCGGCTGGGCTGGTCTATGACGTGTGAAGCCAGGATTCGGCCGCCAGATTCGCGAGGAGGAACTGCAACGATGACACGCCCAAGTTTCGCCAGGATTTCAAGCCAGTCGTCTCTCACGCTCGTTCTGTTGTTGAGTTTGGGGTTCACCGTATTCTCCCCAATGAATGCCGACGCGCAGGTCAATGCCTCCATAAAGGGAACGGTGAGCGACGCAACCGGAGCACTAATTTCCGGCGCTTCTGTTGTCCTGCGCAACACGGATACGAACCTGAGCCGAGCCACAACGACCAACGACGCTGGCTACTACTCTATCCCGGATGTTCTGACTGGGAACTACGAATTGAAAGTCAGCAAGCAGGGTTTCCGCACCGCGGTGCAGTCGGGCATTACGTTGGGGGTCAATCAAACCGCTGTCTTCGACTTAAGCCTGCCGACGGGTTCCACGTCGGAAACCGTCTCCGTGCAAGCTTCGGCTGTTGCTCTGGAGACGGCCACGTCGGAGCTGGGAGTTGCCGTCACGCGGCGAGAAGTGAACGATTTGCCGCTGAATGGACGAAACTTCACCCAGATCCTGAACCTCACACCAGGTGTAAGCACAGTCAACGTGGCCCAGAACGCACCTTCCGCGGGTGGCATCTGGTCGAATCCCATCGGCGTGTCTTCCTATCCATCGGTGAATGGCCAATCCAACCGCAGCAATTTATTTTTGCTGGACGGTGTCAATAACCAAGGGTCGTTCGGCAGCACCTATGCCGTTGCCCCGATTGTGGACGACATTCAAGAGTTCAAAGTTCAATCGCACAATGATGACGCTTCGTTTGGCGGCGTGCTCGGCGGCGTGGTCAACGTGGTCACGAAATCCGGTACGACTCAGTACCACGGGGCGGCTTGGGAATTTCTTCGAAACACGGCTTTTGACGCCGCCAACCCGTTCCTGAACAAGGTGACCCCATTCCAACAGAACCAGTTTGGAGCTTCCTTCGGAGGGCCGCTTTGGTTGCCGGGTCAGCACGGACAGAAAAAAACTTTCTTTTATCTGAGCTATGAAGGCTACCGGAATCACACCGCTGCTTCCAATTTCTACACCACACCCACCAGCCAAGAATTGGCGGGAGACCTAACCGCCACCGTCGGGACCGGACAAATTTACAATCCCTTCAGCGGCCAGGCTTTCATGTGCGACGGTGCGGGCAATCCTCTACCGGCGCCGGGCAACGTTCAGGGAGCCGGCGTACCGTGCAACAAGATTCCCTCGACCATGATTAACCAGAACATGGTCAACTACGCACAAACCTTGTTCCCTGCCCCGAACCTCACGGGCAGCTCAAAGGGTAACGGCCTGGATACAACCAAGTCCATTACACGGCAAGACACGGGTAGCGGACGACTGGATCACCAGTTCGGCCAGCGCGACGACGTCTGGGCTCGTTACACCAGCTTCCGACAGCCCGCCAGCGGATCGGGTGGTTTTGCTGGACTGTTCCATAACCAGGTAACCGATGGTTACAACGTAGCGGTTCACTACACCCACTTATTTTCCGGGACCACGCTGGCTGAATTCCATTTCGGACGGACCAGCGTGAATATCGACCAAGGCTCCAACTTTACCAATGCCTCGCCCAGCTTCGGGACGCAAGTGGGATTTTCTCCGAACTTCGCGGGGAATTTCAAGGGCGGGGTTTCGATGATCCCGCAGGTTGTGATCTCGGGATACATTGGTAATTCCAATCCTAGCGCGCACGGGGCCGCGCAGGTTGACAACACCCATGTATCGGACATCTGGGAATATGGGGGTGACTTCACAAAAACAGTCGGACGCCACACCTTCAAAGCAGGGTTGAATTTCGCCAGCAATAACTCCAATGCTCTGTACCTGAACTCAAGCGTTCAGTTTAAGGCAGCAAATACGGAAAACCCTCTGACCCTCAAGGGCGGCAACGCTTTAGCATCGTTCCTTTTGGGCATTCCGAACAACGCCTCACGGCGCAATGTGATTGAAACCGAACATGGTGGCTGGGTTGACGGATTCTACGCCATGGACCAGTGGAAGGTGACCAGCAAACTGAATGTCAACTTCGGTTTGCGGTATGACATCACGCTCATGCCTATTTACGGGGACAATAAGAACGCCAACAATTTCGTGGGCGACATGAATTTCACCAACGGAACCTACATTCTGGCCCGGAATGCTCCGTCGTGCTTGCAGACCAATGCCGCTCCCTGCATCCCTGGTGGCGTTCTCCCCGCACACGTGGTAGTGACGCCGCTTGGTGGCACCGCGATTTTCCACACCGACTACAACGACATACAACCGCGAGTCGGTATTGCGTATCAACTGCGGCCGAATCTAGTACTTCGTGCAGGGTATGGAAGATTCTTTGATAATTGGGCAGCGATTACTCAAACCGCGCAAAACTACGAGGGCACCTGGCCGAGCCTGGACCAACTTGGAGCCAGCAATCTTAACCCCGTCACCGCCGGCCCCCCAACTGTGTCATTCGGGGATCCCTTCAACCTCGGCAGTGGAAAGCCCGTCACCACCGGGACCCCCTTTAACCAGTCAACCTGGTTTGCGGATCCGTATTTGAAGAGACCCTATGCCGATCAGTGGAACTTCGGCATCCAGGATCAACTAACCTCCAGCAGCGTGCTGACGATGAACTACGTCGGTTCAGTTGGTAGACGACTGGATGTCGGCGGAGCATACAACACCGCCACCGTCGCTGGCGGGAACGCTAACTGTCCCACTTCAAGTCCGAACTGCGGCGCGCCTTTTCCCTACATCGGGGCCACCGCCTATGACCGCGGCACGGGAAAAAGCACCTATAATGCGCTGCAGGCCTCATTAACGGGCAGACAGTCACATGGTCTTGCGTATCTGATTTCGTATACCTGGTCGAAGAGCTTGGATCTTGGCTGTTCTGGTTTCTATGGAGTGGAAGGTTGCTCTACTCAAAACCCCTATAACCTGAAGGCTGACAAAGGCCCTTCAGCTATCGACCTTCCGCAGATCTTCTCCGCCGCATGGGTTTATGCCTTGCCGTTTGGCAAAGGCAGCAAAATGTCTTCCGGCAACGCGGTTGCGGATGCGGTGATTGGCGGCTGGAACCTGAACGGTATTCTCTCACTCAATTCAGGAACTCCCTTCGATGTGGGAAGCACCAAGGATATCGCGGAAACGGGGAATTTCAACTTCGGCAACGGATATGGCTACGAGCGAGCTAATGTAGTTGGCAGCCTATATCCTGCTAATAAGGGTCCCAATGGATGGATTAACATCGCATCTTTTCAATTGCCTGCTAAGGGTACATTTGGCGACTTGGGCCGAGATTCACTTCGCTCCGACTGGTACAAGAATTTGGATCTCTCGCTCTTCCGCCAATTCCCGATTACAGAACGATTCCGACTGGAATTCCGCTTCGAGGCGTTCAATGTGACAAACACCCCTGTCTGGGGCGTTCCGATTTCGAGCTTTGACGCTCCACTTTCGTCCTCGGGAAAACCAACCTTCGGGACAGTCAACCATACGGCCAACGCGCCTCGACAGTTGCAGTTCGGACTCAAGCTTTACTTCTGAGTGCGGCCGACAGCGGCACTCAAATGTGGATCATATTGCGGCGGGCGTGCTCAGCTAGCAGAAAGGCGAAAGCGCCCGCCCAAACTTTCTGGAGCCGATTGCACCTGCGACTTTTTTGAACGGTAGCATCGCTCTGAGCGTTGCTACACTTATTGCGAGCACAAGATTGTTTGACTAGTGCAAGCGACGAACCGGACGACGAAGTTGTCTGGTGTCGGAGTGACCGCAAGCCCGAAGGCGACTGGAGATGTTGGCGGCTAGGACAGAACGGGCTCTACCTCAAAGGAATTTGTTCTTGCCGCTGAGTGTCCTGTTGACTCTGGCAGGCGCGCTCTCCCTAGCTGCACAGAATTCTCCGCCGGGCCAAGCGACGCCAGTAGCGCACGCACTTGTCTTGCCCAAGTCGTGTCTGGAGCAGACCCATCCTTCCGAGAAGATTGCAACACTCTTGGAGGCCATTCACGACCATCCCACTGCAGGGGCATACAACACACTCGGGGTTTTGTACGCCCAAGCGGATCGCGTTACCTGCGCCATTCCAGCTTTTCAAGCCTCCCTTAGCCTGGAGCAACAAAACTGGGAGGCCCACTACAACCTCGCGCTGTCGCTTCTCCGCAAGGGTAATCGAGTCCGCGCGATAACGGAGTTGCAAACCGCGATTCAACAGAAATCAGATTCAGTAGCCGCGCATTTTGCTTTGGGAAACGTGCGGCAAGCCGACGGCAGGTGGGATGAAGCTGCACAGGAGTTCAACGCTGTGCTGACCATTGATCCGCACTTTGTCTCAGCCTCGGTGGCACTCGGACAAGTCCTGATGAGCCAGGGGAAGCCGGCGGCAGCGATTGCTTGTCTAGAAAAAGCTCTGGGTCTGTCGCCACCCTCCGATCAAGTAGAAACCCTGCAGGTCGCGCGCGCCCTGGCTTACAGCCAAAGCGGTGAAATGGACAAAGCGGTGGGCATCCTCAAAGATTTTGTCGCTGCACATCCAGACTCCGCCGACGCTCACTTCAATCTTGGTCTCCTCTATTTTCAGAAAGGCCAGCCAGATGATGTGGAAGCGGCAGTTGCGGAGTACCGCGAGGCGCTGCGCCTTGACGCTAGCCTGGACGCCGCCAGAATCTCGCTGGGAAGAGCGCTACTTACTCAGAAACAATATTCGGCATCGGTTTCGATCCTCCAGGAATACGCCAAGAACAAACCGCGTGATGACCAGGGTTACTATCTCTTAGGCTTGGCTTATGCTGGAGTCAAGCAATTTCCGCAAGCGGAAACATCCTTGCGGCAGGCCAAGCGGCTGAATCCCGGCAACGCAGATACCCGTTACAACCTTGGATTAGTCTTGGTTCGGACGGAAAAGCCAGAGGAAGCTATTCAGGAATTCGAGGCTGCGGCAAAGATCAATCCCAACGATCCTGAAGTTCACTCCCAACTCGCATCTGTTTTCGAACAGCAAAACCAGAAGGAGCGCGCGCCAATCGAGCTGCGAAAAGCTACTGAGCTTCGACGCCGGTCGAATCAGCAAGCCCAAGCAGGCAAACTCAACAATGAGTCCAATCAGTATTTGCTGGCAGGAAATCCGCAAGCTGCGGTCGAACACTACGGCCGAGCCCTTAAGCTGAATCCCGGTGATGCAAAACTACACTACAACCTGTCTCTCGCTCTTGACCACCTGGGCGACAAGCCTGCTGAGCAGAAAGAACTGGAGACTGCTATCCGCCTCGATCCCAATCTTTCCGTTGCACACAATCAGTTGGGATTCCTTGCCATGAGCGATGGCCGCTTTGCCGAAGCGGAACGAGATTTCAAGACCGCAATTCGAATCGATCCCAAGTATGCCGAGGCGCAGAACAATCTGGGAGTTCTCTACAGTCAGCAAGGCAAGGATTCCGAAGCGGCGGGACTGTTCCAGCAGGCGATCGGGAACGATCCGAATTTTGCCAAAGCCTACGTCAATCTTGGTTTGACGCTGGCTAAGCAAGGAGCATTTCCACAGGCAGCACAGCAATTTGATCTGGCTCTGAAAATCGATCCCCAGAACGAAGCAGCATACACCGCTCTGGGGATGCTGCAAGCCAAGACCGGCCGGGGAAGGGAAGCGGTCGATACCTTTCGAAAAGCGGTAGCGCTTGCTCCCAATTCAGCCGATGCACACCTGAATCTAGGCAT
>JABCYV010000190.1 GCA_013290025.1 Acidobacteriota bacterium | reverse complement strand
ACGCGGCAACCAACAATGCAACCGACATGATCGATTCGCTGACCCTGGCCATGAACCGCGCCCGTCAGGCGAAAATCACGAAAGAGATTATCGAGATTGTGAGTGGAGCGGCAGCACAGTAGATTAGCTTCCAGCTATTAGCTATTAGCTTTTAGCGAGGCTCTAATACCACTTGAAATTTCCGCTCTCAGGAGTTCCGTCCAACAGCCAAAGGCTAGAAACTAAGAGCTGAGGTGATATGCCAGAGAACATTGGACACGTAGTTCAAATCGCCGGCCCTGCCGTGGACGTTCAGTTCGTTGAGGCCACGATGCCTCCGATCTACGAGGCATTGAAAGTGGTAAGCGACGGCTTTACTGTGCCGACGCCGATCAATGTGATCCTCGAAGTGCAGCAGCACCTGGGTGAGGGCCGTGTGCGTTGTATTGCCATGGAAGCCACCGACGGTATGGTGCGCGGCATGAAAGCCATCGACCAGGGTGGTCCAATTTCGGTGCCTGTCGGTCGCGGTACGCTCGGCCGCGTGATGAACGTCATCGGCCAGCCAGTAGATCAGCTTGGGCCGATTCAGTATACCCAAACCATGCCCATTCACCGTCCCGCACCACTGTTTGATGAACAAGCTACCACGGCCGAGATGTTCGAAACTGGCGTCAAGGTTATCGACCTCATCCAGCCGTTTCTGAAGGGCGGCAAAATCGGCCTGTTTGGTGGCGCAGGAGTCGGCAAGACCGTTGTCATTATGGAACTCATTAACAACGTCGCCAAGCAACATGGCGGCTTCTCAGTATTTGCGGGAGTGGGCGAACGCACGCGCGAGGGCAACGATCTATGGCTGGAGATGACGGAGTCGGGCGTCATCAAGCCCGGCGATCCAGCGAAATCCAAAGCTGCGCTGATTTATGGCCAGATGACGGAACCGCCCGGCGCTCGTCTGCGCGTAGCCCTGACTGGACTCACCGTGGCTGAGTACTTCCGCGACGTTGAGGGCGCGGACACTTTGCTGTTCATTGACAACATCTTCCGCTTTACCCAGGCAGGCTCAGAGGTTTCCGCGTTGTTAGGACGCATGCCCAGCGCCGTCGGCTACCAACCGAACCTGGCGACTGAAATGGGCGAGTTGCAGGAACGAATCACTTCTACCAAGAAAGGGTCGGTAACGTCGGTACAGGCGATTTACGTGCCAGCGGACGACTTGACCGATCCAGCGCCGGCCACAACCTTTGCCCATTTGGACGCCACCACCGTGCTTTCCCGGGCGCTCACTGAGATTGGAATTTATCCGGCAGTCGATCCGCTGGCTTCGACCTCGCGCATTCTCGATCCTCGCGTTGTCGGCCAGGAACATTACGACGTTGCCCAGTTGGTGAAGAAGACGCTACAGACTTACAAAGACTTGCAGGATATCATCGCGATTCTTGGCATCGACGAGTTGAGCGAAGACCAGAAAGTTACCGTGGCACGAGCGCGTAAGATACAGAAATTCCTTTCTCAGCCGTTCCACGTGGCCGAGCAGTTTACAGGAGCTCCGGGCCGCTACGTAAAGGTTGCGGACACAGTTAAAGGTTTCAAAGATATTGCGGAAGGTAAATACGACGATATCCCCGAGCAGGCTTTTTATATGAAAGGCACGATCGATGAGGTGCTCGAGGCAGCCGAGAAGTTGAAAGCAGCAGCATAAGACGGACGTTGGGCCTCGGACCTTTGACCTCATCCTTAGTTCCTGAAGTCACACAGGCGCGGTCGGACGCCAGTTTTGACACATGACAGACACTTTCCAACTCGAAATCGTCACGCCAGAAAAGATCGTGGTGCGCGATACCGCCGAGGAGATGCAGATTCCGGGCAAGAATGGATATCTTGGGATCCTGCCTGGCCATGCGCCACTGGTCACCGAGTTGGCGGTGGGCGAAATCAGCTATCGCAACGGCGGTAACACCCATCACTTGGCTGTGGCGTGGGGCTTCGCCGAGGTACTGCCCGACAAGGTGACGGTTTTGGCGGAGATTGCGGAACGGGCTCAGGACATCGATGTACGGCGGGCCCAGGAGGCGAAGAGGCGCGCGGAAGAAGAGTTTGGGAAGGGCAAGACCGAAGATGACTTCACCCACGCTGAAGACGCTCTGAAGCGCGCGGAAACACGGCTGAAGGTAGCAAAGGAGAAGAACTAGCCTTCTCTTGTACTCCTCAGTAGGTTCTTCGCGAAGATGAATGTGCAAAGTTATGCGGCTCCGCCGAAGCCGAGCCCTCTGGGTGCGTTCTATAACAAAACACCGAATCAAAGTCTATTGCGGCCAACCTTTTTCCCATCGAACATCTGAGTACTGAGTATTGACAGTCATCGTCCCCTCAGTCCATGATGATTCGCATTTTCTGGGCGCCTCGCCCACCTGGAGCGTTCCTATGAATTCGGCCACCAGCGCCACATATCGAGGATTGTGTGCATGTTTATTGCTTGCGTCCGCATTCGCGAAGAATCCCAACCTCAAGAGCGATCCCAACGATTCCGGATATACAAGCCCTTATCTTTCAAGCATTGATCGCGCAGCCGTCACAAAAGAATCCGATGACCCGCGAGCCCGCCAGGAGGCACAGCGCGAGAGTCGAGGCGGCAATCCGCAGTTCCAGTTTCAATTACTAAAAGAAGCAGCGAAAGAACGTATACAGTTCGGACACCTGCTGCCGGGAGCTGCCGAGTCTTCGTCGGCTGCCCCCCGGTGGGTGAATATCGGTCCCATCAAGAACGATTACATTCAGAATGGTGTGACCTTGCACGTAACCGACAGCGGACGCATGCGTTCGATCTTGCCGGATCCAACCAACCCTGACATCGTTTATTTATTCACATCCTCCGGCGGGCTGTGGAAGACGACGAACTTCACGGCTACACACCCCCGCTGGGCGCCAAAGACTGACACTACTATTACGACTTCAGGGGGCGCTGCTGCCTTTGGGAGAAACTCTAGGACAATTTATGTCGGGTTGGGCGACCCGTTCCAGCAGGGTCATTCCACCGCCGGCTACATGATTAAGACGACCGACGGCGCCGCCACCTTCAGCGCGCCCATAGTCCTGTCCAACGTAACCAGTATTAGAGACGTCAAAGTCGATACGAGCGGGACCAAGGACGTCGTCTTCGTCGCCACCGATTTCGGTTTGTATATCTCCACCGACAGCGGTCAGTCTTATAATCGCGCTCCTGACAACGTCTTCCTGGATAACACAG
The DNA here is from genome assembly GCA_013290025.1 of Acidobacteriota bacterium. GTDB lineage: Bacteria > Acidobacteriota > Terriglobia > Terriglobales > Acidobacteriaceae > JABCYV01. The sequence continues at coordinate 6,744 of JABCYV010000190.1, read as the reverse complement.
TGTTCGGGCTGTTCAGCACTACGGTTTGGAGCATTGCCAGGACAAGCGCTGGATGGCTAGCGTCAACTGAAAATCCTGCAGTGGGTGATCCAGCGACCGATGGTGTAGGTGCTATCGCCATATCGACCGACCATGGCGCTACTTGGCAGCCCATCACGAACAACGGAAACACTTTTACCGGGGCTGGCCGTACAACTCTAGGGGTTGGAGCTCCCGGAGACACGAGAGTTTACGCCTTCGCTGCAAACACCAACGACGTGAAACAACTTGACCTTTTCCGCTCTGACGACGGCGGGCAAGACTGGAAGGCGCTGCACATCACCCACCGAAAACCAACCAATCCCAATCCCGATCAACCCAACCTTGACCTGATGCAAATACAGGCATTTTATAACCAGATGGTCTTGGTTGACCCGACGGATAGCAGTCGAAACACGGTTTATTTGGGCGGAGAGCTTAGTTCGGTAAAAAGCACTGACGGTGGAAATACCTGGACGGTGATGGCAAATTGGCTGGCGCAGTTTGGCTTGCCGTACGTTCACGCCGATTATCATGCCGCCGCGTTCACCGCACAGCCAGGCGGAGGATCTACGCTGTTTTTCGGAACTGACGGAGGTCTGTTCACCAGCCAAGATGGTGGCGCTACATGGGACAATCATCGTAACGAAGGTGTGATCTCTCTGTTGGGCTATACCATTAATTCAACTCCCGGGCGTCCCGAGACTTCCATCATGGGCCTGCAAGACAATGGCACCTTCGTTCGCCGCGGTAATAGTAGCGTTTGGGAGCAGCCCATCGGGGGAGATGGTTTTGGCGCGGGCTGGAGCCAAGCCAATGATGACATTGTTCTGGGGACTGTGGAATTCTCTCTGATATTCCGTTCCGCTGCAGATGATCCCCTCTTGCAAGGTCAGTTTAGTAATGCCTTCACTGGCATAGATCGTCACTTCGCTACGTTTAATACTGCGCTGGCCACTCCCAGAGCGAGTGCCGATCCCACTGGTCACGCGTTTTTCACTTATACGCAAGGCGCGATTTATCAGACGACCAATGGGGCCAAGAGTTGGGTGAACATCGGTCAGAATGGGCTTGAGCCTGGGAAACCGTCATCTGGCATTGGCGCACAGCGCGTATTCCGGGATACAGTGCATGGAATCGGAGTCAGTCCAGAGGCAAATGGGCTCGGCAACGTGGCGGTAGTTTGCAACTCTGGATGGGTGGTCGTGACCCACAGCGGCGGGCGTCATTGGCGGCAGACCCGTTTGATCGGGACGGTTCCGAATTGGCAGGGGTTCAACTCAAATGTTGAGTGGGCAGACAATAAGACTTTGTATGTTGCATCAGAAAGCCCGATTCCGGGAGCACGTGTCGCCAAGTCAACCGATGGAGGTCTTACCTTCACGGATTCCAGTAAGGGACTTCCCGATCTGCCGGTGAACCGTGTGCTCGTAAGTCCGGTGGATCCAAACACACTTTATGCAGCTACTTTCCTCGGAGTTTATCGTTCAACCGACGCAGGAGCGACTTGGTCCCGCTTCGGTTCGGGCCTGCCGCAAGTAGAAGTGCGTGACCTGTACATGCCTCCCGACGGCTCTTTCTTGCGGGTAGCAACTTATGGTCGCGGAGTTTGGCAGACCACACCGTAAAGAATGTAGCCAGATCTCGGTTGCACCTCAGGCTCATTACACAAGGCCGCTCCACAGCGGCGTTTGTTTTATCGCCAGCCCTAGCCCGCAGGAGCCTATGAAATGACGGCACTCCGAGTCATATGGTTTGTGACAATTTTGCTGTGCGTCGTCGTCCCTGCTACCACCGCCTCGGACGTGCAACTGGCAGATCTTCCTGACGTAGTGCGAAAAACCATCGTGGAGCAAACTCAACACGCAACTATTCTTCACTTAAGGAAGACCTCGCGTGGTGGTCAGGAATTGTACGAGGCCCAAACCAATAGTGGTAGTTCGGGTAAGACTATTCTCGTCGACCAGCGCGGTGCAGTTCTCGAAATCGAGGAGGCGATCTCCTTGTCGCACGTGCCACCTGAAGCGAGAAGGGCGATTGAAAGTTCGGTGGCAAACGGCAAGATCAAGAAATTGGAATCAATAAAATTGCCGTCAGGCGTGATTGCAGCATATCGGGTCCAGTTTGAAAGAAACGGGAAACGGTCGGAACTGAGACTCTCGCCAGACGGTCGACTGGTGCCAGAATAACCTTCCGCAGCCCCCATCGAATGGCGGAAGCGAGTGGGAGTCGAACCCACCGTCGCCGCCGAAAGACGACGACCGCCGGTTTTGAAGACCGGGACGATCACCGGACCGCATGCGCTTCCCTTGCTGGCGACCTGGAGGCTAGTGACCCCAAATCCCAAAAATAAAACAGGACCCACGCTCTACAAAGTTTGGGGGCGATGAGCGCGTCAGTTGCCAAGTCGCGTCTTGGGAACAGAACCGCGTCTTCAGGCGGCCGAACCTAATTTGCTTTGAGGCGCTTGATCGGCCATGCCAAGTACTTTGCGGGAAGCCAGCGAAATCATTAACCACTTGACGCCGCTAAATAGCAAACTGATACCAACGATCGTGCCAATCGCCCACGCAGAACTCGACGGCCAGTGCACCCAAATGAGTCCTGCCAGGAGGATTGTGACCAGCCCATCCAGCAGCATCCACCCAGCTCCGCTTTGGCCGCGAATCCCAAAGAAAGCGACAATCTCGAACACCCCTTCCGCCAGGAATAGACTCGCCAGAAAGAGAGTCAGCGTGGCGACACCGAGCAGCGGATGGTAGATCATGTAGCCACCCCCGACTACATAAATCAGCCCTATCAGAATCTCCCAGACAACCGCACCCGCCCGGCGCGCATGGAAGGCAGCGGCAATATGGGTTATGCCTCCGAACATAAACAACCACCCGACGATCGCGGTTATTGCGATAGCTGCTACGAGGGGAAGAGTAATCGCGAGAATCCCCAAAAAGATCAGGATTATAGACACGGCGATAGCCCAACCGCTTGCTCTCTTCAAAAGTCCAACAGGTGAGGTGCTCATAGCTTTTCCTCCTGCGAGTTTTGAGCGGACAGAACCCGCACCATCATATGGAATAGAAATGAAGGCTACAAGTCGAACCCCCGAACATGGAACGGATCGGCGCGCGTAGCGAAAACCGGGAGATGCGAGTACTCGGCTGCCCATCGAGTCTGGCTCGACCGCTACTGGGTTTACTGCTTGGACGCGAGAGCTGGCGCAGAACCGGTTTTGCGCAATAATTCGGATAGATAGATCAGGTCAAATGCTGTTCGGTGTCGGCCCTCGCAAAACACAAAATTGAGCTTCGGGTGTCGGACGCCAAAAAGTGATCTAACTGAAAACAGTGGGCTTGTTGGGTTCGTTTCGCCAAAATGATGGTCCCCTAAGGCCCTAGGATTTAGCAGGGCATACGAGGGACGCGGATGCGTATCGGCCCCGCGCTCCTGATCAGCGCGAGCAAGATCGCGAGCAGAACTGCGATAAATCTCCAGCAATTCTCGTCGCTGGACACAATCGTTTCTTCTCAACTCGCCGAGGACTTTGGCTTATATATATGTCGTAATACGATATACAGTGATGGAGACGAATCTTACATCATTAACCTTGGGTTCGACACATGGACCTACATCCTCTCTGCCGATTCAAAGGTCGCACAACACGAAGCTCCGGCCTCAGCACTGTCAACTTGGTGAGCCGAAAACAAAGGGTTTTGAAAAGCTTCGGTGCACAAGCGCGCGGCCCCAGACCGAATAAGTCCATGTCAAGACCGCACGGTTAACGAACCAAATGCGGACTCTGGGCCAGCACGATCTTGAACCAGGATCGCACTTTAAAACTTGTTGGCTTCGTTGGTGATAGTCTCTTGCGGCTAGATCTCCCGGGTCAGATGAACTCGCACTTCTGGAGGCCCATTCTCACCTCTCCTCCGCATCTGACACCGCTCCAGCTCTGCCATGGCGCGGTAAAGCTGACGGTCGAGGTGAGCCTCATGACGACGCAACAGAGAAACTGGATCGCCGCCAAGCACCGCGGCTTCGAAATCGGATGTTCTCCGTCTCGTCGATATAGTTTTTGAAGGTTTCCATCATCGAAACCTGATGGGGGTCCAAGATCCGTAAGAATGCCACATTCCCTTTGATGGGGTGGGCCGTCGCCGGGCAAAACATGAATCAACTCGGGCCCCAAACAGTCCACCAGCAGTCCCCATTAGAATTCCCTGCTAACAGGGGAAAATACAGGGAATTCGTCAGTTCTAAGGCAATAAAGTGCGCTCATCATCGCGGCATCTCTTCGTACTCATGTGTATACAGAGATCTTTTTGGCAAATCGGAACAGGGAGCGAACAGGGAATTATCAGGGAGAATCAGGGATCGTGTGCGGGGAACGGGGAATTGCAGGAGATCAAGAAAGGTTGGAGTCGAAACCCGAGCAAGCCTTCGTTGCTCCACCCAACTGAGCGGCAACCGGCAGGTCAGTTTTTCAAGGGTCAGATTCGAAGGCTGTCGGCCGTTGAGGATGGCTTCTACCTTGTCGGGTGCGAGAAAGGCCGCACTGCAGAACTCGGCCCACGTAACGCTCGTTCAGACTGAGCTTTTGGGCCAGAGCTCTCTGACCGGAGACCGGTTGCTGGCCGAGGCAATCGCGGGACGCGTCGCACCCGGCTCCGTCACTATTGAAAGCACCTGGCACGCGCACGCACATGGCACGAATGCATACTGGCCGGAGATTCGTTCGAATTGCGCGAAGGAGAGCAAAATATTAAGGGTTAATCGTCCTCCCATCGAGGTCGTGGTGTTGAACTGCTGGGTAACGGATACGAACGAGACTCCGCGGGTGTCCAGGGCTTCGACGATCTTGGCAAAATCGGCCAAGCTGCGGGTGAGACGATCGACCTTATAGACCACGATCGTGTCGACCTTGCGGGCCTCAACATCTTCGAGCAAACGCTGCAGCGCCGGTCGATCTAGGGTCCCACCGGAATATCCACCATCGTCGTATTCGGCGGGGACCGCTCGCCAACCTTCGTGCCGTTGACTGGCGATGAAAGCCTGGCAGGCTTCTCGTTGAGCGTCTAAGGAATTGAAGGACTGCTCCAAGCCTTCTTCGGATGACTTGCGGGTGTAGATCGCCGAAAGGTTTTTGTAGCGAGCACCTTTGTATGCATAGCCTTCCGTTTCCACTTCGACGACATGGACTTGTTCCTTCCACTGGCGCACGAGGCGAGTAGGAAAAGTTTCGAAGGCGCGATCAAACTTCACGCCAACTATCCTGACACCCTACCGAACGCATGGAATAATCTCGGCCTGCTCGCCACGCGGGAAGGACACACAGCCGAAGCGATTCCGTACTTTCAGGAGGCACTCCGTCTGAGTCCCGATCACTTGATCGCCCTTGAGGACCTCGGGAACGCGTATCGTCAGCAGAAGAACTGGGATGAAGCTCGCAAAGCCCTCGAGCGGGCGGTTGCGGTCGGCCCTCAGGACCCAGAAGCGAACTACAGCTTGGGGATGGTCTTTGCGCAACTCGACGACACCAATCGCGCCTACGAGTATTTGCTGAAAGCTCTGAAGTTTCGTCCCGGCTATCCCGAAGCATTGAACAACCTCGGCGTGCTTTATCTGCGTAACCCAAAGGCGGGATGAAGCGGTCGCCAGTTTTGAAGAATGCATCCGTGTTGCGCCTGCTTTCGACCAGTCTTATCTAAACCTCGCCCGCGTTTATGCGCTCGAGGGCGCGTCGGACAAGGCTCGGGCGGTTCTTCTTGAGCTTCTCAAACAACATCCCGATCAAACGCAGGGAAAGAAGATGCTGGGCGAATGGGACGATAGGCCGGTTGGTCTTATCTGTAGAGTCCTCTGCCCGAAGCTCACTCCTCGCTCAGCGTGACAAAAGGCTGACAGTGCCTCGGGATACGTCAGTGATGCCGACGAATCTCACTGCATTCCCGATAATCGCCCAATCAGCAACTCGAAGAACCTGGCGGAATCCACGTCCACGGCCACGTTGGTATTGGGCACAAATTTGTCGCGCAAGACCGGAGATGTTCTGGTGCTGCCAAGAGTAGGCGCCGATCCGCGAATCGGCATGTTCATGGTCCCCTGCTTTTCCAGGTCAGGTCGCCGACGGTCATCGCCGGCAGCGGGACTGTAGGCGACGGTTTCGCCTGCGGTCAACTCGCCCGCGGTTTCGACGTCAACGTAGTACTCCTTCCATCTCAGAATCAGAGGATCGAGAAATGCGGCCACGGCCAGGGAATCGTGCATGTTCGGTCCAACCAGAAATCCTTGCGCGCGAGTGTGATCAATGGCGTTACGGGCGATCTTTGCCGCAGCCTGGCTGACCGGATTCTGGGCAGCCTGGAGCACGCGCACATGGTCGTCCGTCAGAGATGTTCTGCGCGTGACGTCGAGACCGACCATCGTTATTGGGATACCCGACTGAAACACGATGCGCGCCGCCTCCGGGTCGACATAAATGTTGAATTCCGCCGCGGGCGTGATGTTTCCCCCGGACAGCGACCCGCCCATCATGACCAGGCTTCGAACCATGACGGCCAGTTCCGGATCTCCATTCAATGCCGTGGCGATATTCGTCAACGGCCCTATGGTGAGTAGCGTGACCTCGCTGGGATACTTTCGAACAATCCGGCGAATGAATTCCGCGGCGGGTTCGGCGATCGGCTTGGTTGTAGGTTCTGGGAAAACCGCGCCACCCAGCCCGTTCTC
>JABCYV010000189.1 GCA_013290025.1 Acidobacteriota bacterium | reverse complement strand
ACGCTCTACATTACCTCGTCGCAGGTGAATCGTTTGCCAGTTTTCAACGCGGGGCAGGATCTGCGGCAGCCGCCGTACTTACTGTACAAGGTGCAGACGGACGCGACGCCGGGGACGCGGTGAGGGCGGAAGGCAGAAGGCAGAAGGGATTCACCACAGAGGCACAGAGGGCACAGAGGCCGGGAGAGAAGAGGGAGGAACGAGGTAGGCAGAAGAAGACGAAGCTGGAACGTTTGGTGTGAATCGGAGTTTCTCCCGCACTGCCGTTGCGGAGCAGAAGAATCTTCAGGCATGGAGGCGAATGGCGGGTGCAGGAGGGAGAAATTAGCCGAGTGAATTACCTTGCAGCGGAATCCACGCTTTCGGTTAATCAGTGCGCATGCTCAAGAAACTCGCCGATTGCTCTCGATTCGCGCCGTGTGCTTTCCGCGGTTCTTTGATGTGTGCAGCTTCAGAATTTATTGCGTGCCTACTACTGCTGGACATCGGTGTGCGCTGAGTTGCACTTACCGAGTGTGCCCTGAGTTATTTTGGAGCATCCGCCATTGTCCGCATGTAGTCCCTTCCCACTGGCAATCGCGAGGAATCGGTTCAAGGCGGGGGCGTAGTTCAGCTGGTTAGAAGCGAGGTCTACGGCGGAGCTAGCCTCGGGTCCCTTTGGGCCAATGCCACTGGGGAACAGGCCTGGCGACTGGAGTCGCTTCATTCCCGCCCAGCAATAAGGTATGTACAATGGGCTAAAATTACGCACACGAATAATCCTCGGTATTCGTGGATGGGTTGCGGAGCCCTACATCGATTCGGTGCGAATTGCCGTCTGTGGAGTTGCGCTCCGAGCCCTTTTCGAATGCCACGCACTGCCAGCGTGCTCCGCTTGGAGGACAGAGAGTGGGTTTGCAAAGACTTGCGGGCGCTAAACACGGAGCAAAGTCGAGTCTTGCGCGCACTCTCCTGTCTCTTACCGTCTTTTACTGCTGCTCGACGGCTTTGATCTGGGCGCTCGACCCAGGGCGTCGAATCTCACAATATGCCCATACTGCATGGCGCGTCCAAGACGGGTCTATCAACATTGGATCCAGCATCACCCAGACCACAGACGGTTATTTGTGGTTAGGAACACCTGAGGGTCTGCTGCGTTTCGATGGCATCAAGTTTGTGCCTTTTTCTATCCCCGGCTTTGACCTCGCAAAACTTACTTATACGTACCTTTTGGGCGCTCGCGACGGCAGTCTGTGGATTGGAACAAGGGTCGGTCTCGGCCGACTGAAGGACGGCGAGTTCCGATGGTACTCGAATCCCACTCAGCGCAGTGGGATCAGCGCCATATTAGAAGACCATGAGGGGACAATTTGGGTGACGCGTTATCGCGTCCCGCCAAGCGAAGGTCCCTTATGCCGGGTCGAGGGAAATGGGCTCCACTGTTACGGAAAGGCTGATGGAATTCCAGTGAGGTTCGGTCTTGGCTTGACTGAAGACAGCCTTGGAAATTTCTGGTTTGGGTCTAGTGTACTTTGCCGTTGGCGGCAGGGCTCCGTGAGCACCTACTTGAACGGGATAGCAAAGCGTCATGACGCGGGAAACGGCGTATTTGATGTCGCGGCGGGACCGTCAGAATCCATTTGGGCAACGGTGGATGGAGTCGGGCCTGATCTGGGTGTTCGCTATTACTCCAATGGGAAATGGACGCCTTACGTCGTACCAGGCTTTGATGGGAGAAAGGTCAATTCTCATGCACTGTTCGTCGATCGAAACAAGTCCCTCTGGATTGGAACGGAGAATCAGGGACTTTACCGAGTCCACGACGGGGTAGCAGATCACTTTGGAATCGCCGATGGGTTATCGGGCAATTCTGTTGTTCTCTTTTATGAAGATCACGAGGGTGACCTTTGGGTAGTAACGGAAGGCGGACTCGATACGTTTCGGTGTACGCCAGTTGTCACCTACTCCATGCATGAAGGACTGTCTTCATCCGCGCTCTTTTCGGTTCTAGCACTACATGATGGCTCAGTTTGGATTGGACACGAAGGTGGCGTTGACATTCTAAAGGGGGATCGGCTCTCACCACTGTCTGCTGCTGGTGGGCTGCCAGGTCAAGATGTGGCAGCGCTGTTTCAAGACCAGAGCGGTGTGGTTTGGCTCGGAATAGACGGCAAGCTGGTGAGTTACGAGCATGGGCGATTCCATGAGATCAAGCGCTCTGACAGCCAGAGTCCCCGCGGCGATTCTGTCGATGCCATCACTGAGGATGTGAATCAGAATATTTGGGCGTTGACTGAAGCCGGTCATCTCCTTAGAGTCACCCATCAAATCGAGAAGGAAGTTACGGAGGTGGCCAGCGATAGTCGACAAGCCGGTTATCTTGTACCCGATCACGATGGCGGTATCTGGGCCGCCTCGAAAAATGGCAATCTGGTTCACTGGCGCAACGGAGGTATCGACACAACAGCGCTGAAGGGGCACGACAGTTCTTTCTCAGTTTTGAGCATGCTTCTTGATTCCGACGATTCCTTGTTGGTCTCAACGACCGATGGCCAGTACCGCTGGGACGGCAAAGCCTGGAGTGTGCTGAATCGTCGCAATGGCCTTCCATGCGATGCAATTTTCTCTGCGGTCGAAGATAACAACGGCTCCCTGTGGCTCTATTCGCAATGTGGCCTCCTAAAGGTGGGGCGTGCAGAATTGGAAAAGTGGCGCACACACGGCGATAGCATCCTTAACGCTGAGGTGTTTGACAGATTCGATGGCGCGCGCGCCCATATGGCATCGCGCCCGGTTCAGCCGATTGTGTCAAAGGCATCGGACGGGCGGCTATGGTTTATAAACCAGATCTCAGTCCAAATGATTGATCCCAGCCAAACCTATCCCAATAAGGTTCCACCACCAGTGCACATAGAAAGTGTTGTCGCGGACCATAAGGGCTACGCTCTCGGGAAGCGGGTGCGGCTACCTCCCTTAACTCGCGACGTTGAGATCGACTACAGCGGGTTGAGTGTGGCGGTACCCCAAAAAGTCCATTTCCGTTATGAACTGGAAGGGCGCGATACGGGGTGGCAGGAAGCGGGTACAAGGCGACAAGCCTTTTATACGAATCTTCCTCCGGGAGATTATCGCTTCCGAGTCACCGCCTGCAACAACAATGGCGTATGGAATGACGCTGGCGCATTCCTGGAATTTTCCATCGTCCCAGCTTTCTACCAGACTGCGTGGTTCCGCCTTACATGCGTAGGTGCTTTTCTTGTAATACTGTGGGCGCTCTATCAACTCCGACTTCAACAATTGCATCGGCAATTCGACATCGGTCTGGAGGCGCGGGTTAATGAGCGCACACGCATCGCGCGAGACTTACACGATACTCTGCTGCAGAGTTTGCACGGATTGATGTTTGAATTTCAGGCAGTGCGCAACATGTTCCACCGGCGCCCCGAAGAAGCACTCGAAGCTCTCGATGGGGCGATCACGGGAACCGAGCGGGCCATCACCGAGAGCCAAGTCGCCATCGAAGGCTTACGTGACGCTAAGGTCGCTGAAAGCGACCTCGCGCAGCTACTGAGGGCAACGGGGGAGGAACTACTGGAATCTCGGAGTGCAGACCACGATGCGCCCACCTTCGGCCTGACCGTTGAGGGAGAGCGACGAACATTGGTTCCGACCATCCGGGATGAAGTCTACCGCATTGCGCGGGAGGTCTTACGAAATGCTTTCCGCCATGCCCATGCGCGCCGGATCGAGGCAGAGATTCTATACGATGAACACCAGTTTCGATTGCGCGTACGGGACGATGGCAAGGGTATGGATCCACAAGTTCTGGAGAAAGGTGGACGGGCCGGACACTGGGGGTTGCCAGGTGTTCGGGAACGAGCGCAGCAAATGGGAGCAAAATTGGATCTTTGGGGCGAGGCGGGAACAGGAACGGAAGTTCAATTAACCGTTGCCGCTGCCATAGCTTACGAAAAGACACCCGATCGCTCCGGATTCAGATTATTCCGACGGACGAGAAATCATGAGCACCGATCTTAGCCTGATTCGAATCCTCACCGTGGACGACCACCCTCTTCTGCGCAAGGGGATCGCAGCACTGGTCAATGCTGAAACTGACATGAAGCTGGTTGCAGAGGCTTGTAATGGCGAGGAAGCCATCGAGAAGTTCCGATCGCACCGACCGGATGTGACCCTAATGGATCTGCAGATGCCGGGCTTGAATGGCATCGAAGCGATTATTCGCATCCAGAGCGAATTCCCGAACGCACGGATCATCGTTCTGACGACATACACGGGCGATGCCCAAGTGGTGCGAGCCCTCAAGGCAGGCGCACGAGCGTACTTGTTGAAGAGACAGGTGCACAGAGAGCTCTTGGAGACCATCCGAGCTGTCCATGCGGGACAAAGGCGCATACCTTCAGAGATTGCCGCGGAGCTGGTAGATCATCCTAGGGACGACTTGACCCCACGAGAAATCGATGTATTACGGCTAATCGCTAACGGAAACGCCAACAAGCAGATCGCCGATCAGCTCTCAATCGGTGAAGCCAGCGTAAAGAGCTATGTCGGTAACATACTCTCGAAACTTGGGGCTAGCGACCGGGCCCATGCCGTTACAATCGGGCTGAAGCGTGGAATTATCGAGCTAGAGATCCCCTGAAAGATGGAGGTGCGGACCTCCTTTTAGGCGTTTTGGGAGGTGTTGCGAATACCCTATGCTTGATCAGGGTCTTTCTTGCAACGCTTATTTTCCACATTCCCGAACGGTTGGCCGGGCATTGGCATTCTGCTCCAGCGGGTGTTAACCGCCACGACTCTGTTTTGTTCTGGGATCGCACATTTAAGGGACACATCACAATTTGCATCGATAGTTCCGCACATGTTCGCGGCAGTCGCCGGGATACTACTCCTCGTTGGCTTATGGACGCCGGTCGTTGGAACGATGATCACAATCGTTGAGCTGTGGATTGTTTGTTCGAGCTCCGGCGGTCTTGGAATTCCAATCATCTTGGCCACCTTGGGTGCCACCCTGGCAATGATCGGTCCTGGTGCGTGGTCCATTGATGCGCATCTCTTCGGCAGGAAGCACTTCGAAATCCCGCAACGCTAAAAGATTTCTTATCACCCAGAAGGGGGAGCGTCGAGTCACCCTAAATGGTAGCGTTGGTCTCCTCCAAATACCTATCCGAAGACCGTCGATCTACGGTTGTGCGCAAGTCGCAGGTCATTGCACACTCAGTTAAAGACCCAGCAGATTTCAAACGGAGTATACGGCTGGTTTCTGTTTCGTGCGACTCCATAGTTAGACGAATACGGCAGAGTTGTGAAATGGTATGGAACAAATACCGATCTCGAGGAGCGCAAAAGAGCAGAACAAGGCCTCGCAGTTCAGAATACTCGACTCCAGCTGCTGCTCCAACTGACGCAGCGAATTACATCGAATCTTGAGCTTCGCGAAGTGCTGCGCTCAGTTTCAGCCACCGTTCGAAAGACCATGCGTGCCGATGCCGCAGGCGTTGCATTTTTCGATGAGGTATCGGATAAGAGCCGGATTTATGCGGTCGATTTTCCAGATGCGAAAGGATTCGTCAAGGAAGAGATTGTGGTCAAGCCAGGGCTCGCCTTCAAACGCGCTTGGGAAAGCTCTAAACCGGTAATCGTAAACACAAACGATGCCGAGGAACTCGGGGCTGAAATATATGCATTGGTCGTTGCAGAGGACTTGCACGGCCACTGCCTGATACCACTGAGCCGTGGTCGAACCGTCGGAGTCCTTATGGTTGCACGCAAGCACGAAGGTTCATTTACGTCTGAAGATGTCGACTTTCTCAGTGAGGCATCGGGCCAGATAGCCATCGCCATTGAGAATTGCTTGGCCTACGGCGAGATTATCGAACTGAAAGAGAAACTGGCGCAAGTCGTCGACACCATCCCTACGTTGGCATGGTCCGCTGGTCCAGACGGCTCCGCAGACTTCTTCAATCAGCGCTGGCTGGACTATACGGGGCTATCTGCCAAGCAAGCTTTGGGCTCGGGATGGCAGGTTGCGATTCATCCCGACGACCGGCCACGCATTCTGGAAACATTGCAGGAAGCTTTGAATTCTGGAGAGCCGTTCGAAGTGGAGGGCCGCTTCCGCCGCTTCGACGGCGAATTTCGCTGGTTTCTGTTTCGCGGTAGTCCTCTGCGCGATCGATCGGGAAAAGTCGCGAAGTGGTACGGAACCAATACCGATCTGGAGGAGCGGAAGCGTGCCGACGAAGCCCTTCGGAAAAGCGAGGAGCGGTGGAGATCCGTCTTTGAGAATTCTGCTATCGCGGTTGCGCTGACTGACCTGAACGGCCGCTTTCTGGCCACCAATCACGTCTTCCAGACGATGGTGGGCTACACGGAGGAGGAACTACGCGCCGTTTATTTTCTGGACTTAACGCATGAGGACTACCGCGAAGCCAACTGGGCGCTGATCACGGAGTTGCTGGAAGGAAAACGACGGCGGTTTCAGATCGAGAAAAAATATCTATGCAAGGACGGCAGTTCGATTTGGGTGAGCAACAACGTTTCTCTTGTGCCGGGCACCGAGAGGGTACCGCAATTCATAATGGCGCTGTCCGAGGACATCACAGAGCGCAAACGTGCGGAGCAAGCTCTTCGGCGAAGCGAGGCGTATCTGGCGGAGGCGCAGAAATTGACCCACACGGGCAGTTGGGTTTGGAATGTGCGTACCGGCGTTCGCTTCTGGTCGCGAGAAGTTTTTAGCATTTATGACTATGAATATCAGGAAATGGGACCCACTTGGCCACAGCTCCTCGAAAGAGTTCACCCTGAGGATCGACCACAGATCGAGGAGAGAGCAAGAATGGAGGCCTCTGGAAAAGAGTGGCTAGATTCTCAGATTGATTTTCGTATCATCCTCCCGGACGGCACCATAAAGCACCTCCATTCTGTCGCTCATCCTGTTAGGGATGACTCAGGGGAAATCACTGAGGTCGTCGGCACCTTCATGGATGTGACCGAACAGTGGAAGGCCAGAGCCGAGTTGGAGAACGCTTTCGAGGAAATTAAGCAGCGGACGGAAGCTCTTCGGCGGAGTGAGGGTTATTTAGCCGAAGCGCAGAGATTGACCCACACAGGCAGTTACGCCTGGAATGTGCGTACCGGCGTTCTCTTCTGGTCGCGAGAAATGTTTAGCATTTGTGACTATGAATATCAGGAAATGGGAGTCAGTTGGCCACAGTTCCTCGAAAGAGTTCATCCTGAGGATCGACCACAGATCGAGCAGAGAGCAAGAATGGAGGCGTCTGGAAAAGAGTGGCTAGATTCTCAGATTGATTTTCGTATCATCCTCCCGGACGGCACCGTAAAGCACCTCCATTCTGTCGCTCATCCTGTTAGGGATGACTCAGGGGAAATCACTGAGGTCGTCGGCACCGTCATGGATGTGACCGAACAGTGGAAGGCCAGAGCCGAGTTGGAGAACGCTTTCGAGGAAATTAAGCAGCGGACGGAAGCTCTTCGGCGGAGCGAAGCTTATTTGGCGGAAGCACAGAAATTGACCCACACAGGCAGTTGGGCGGTGCGGGTCCCTCAGATGGAAAACGCGCAGGGTGAGGCCGGTCAAGGGCATGAAGTGCTCCCGAGGTTCGGCTGGAACGCTTCCTATTGGTCAAAAGAGATGTACCGGATCTTCGGCCTCGATCCTGGTCCGACGCCACCATCTTACGTGGAGCTAGTCCGGCGGCGGCACCCGGAGGACGCGCGTGATTACACACCTGTGGTCGAGCAGGCCATTCGGGATAGAACTGACTTTGAGATCGACTATAGGGTTCTTCTGCCAGACAGCGCGGCCAAGTACATTCATGTGGTCGGACACCCGGTAGTGAATGCTTCCGGTGACGTCATTGAATTAGTCGGTACGGCGATGGATGTCACTGAGCAGCACGAAGCGAGAGCGGCTCTGCAGACTGCGTTTGAGCAAATAAAGGCAGAGGAAACAGAGCTTCGGCGGATGACTGACGCCGTCGCCAGTTATATTTACGTGTTGCGCCCGGATGGGACAGCCCTTTATGCAAATCAGACAGTGCTCGATTACACCGGACTCACTTTGGAAGACGTGCAGAGAGAAGACCAGCGAGCACGGGTCTTCCACCCGGAGGATGTGGAAAGGCTGCGCGGGGAGCGCGATGAGGCGCTCGCGCGCGGTAAGCCTTTTGAACTTGAGCAACGAGCGCTTGGGAAAGACGGTAACTATCGCTGGTTTCTTGTCCGCTACAATCCTCTTCGCGACGACCAAGGGCACATTGTTCGCTGGTATGCCACTGGGACGGATATCGAGGATCGCAAGCAGGCCGAGGAGAGGATGCGTGACGAAAACCTTGCGCTGAGAGAGCAAATCGATCAGGCATTCATGTTTGAGGACATTGTGGGCTCGTCACCGGCCCTGCAAACCGTGCTCTCCAGCATTGTGAAAGTGGCCCCCACCGACTCCACGGTGCTGATCACCGGCGAAACCGGCACCGGAAAAGAATTGATTGCGCGCGCCATACACAAGCACTCGCAACGTTCCGGCCAGGCGTTTATTGGCGTAAACTGCGCGTCGATTCCTTCCTCCTTGATCGCGTCGGAGCTGTTTGGCCACGAGAAGGGCGCCTTCACTGGCGCGGTGCAGCGCCGCCAGGGCCGGTTTGAAATGGCGCACTCGGGTACGATCTTTCTAGACGAGGTGGGCGAGCTTCCAGCAGAGACCCAGATTATGTTGCTGCGAGTACTTCAGGAGCGGCAGTTCGAACGATTGGGAGGTAACCGAATTATTACCACTGACGTTCGCATCATAGCCGCAACCAACCGTGATTTAACGGCGGCCATTGCCGCGGGAACGTTTCGAGACGACTTGTTTTACCGGCTTAACGTTTTCCCGATTGAGGTACCTCCTCTGCGCAAGCGGAGGGAGGATATCCCGATGTTGGTGGAGTATTTCGTAAAACGCTACGCGGAAAAAGCCGGCAAGCAAATTCGCAAGATCGACAACAAGACGCTGGAGCTGTGCCAATCGTATCCGTGGCCGGGAAATATCCGTGAGCTGCAAAACATCGTTGAGAGATCGGTGATCCTGTGCGGCGGCGACACCTTTTGGATCGAAAAGTCCTGGATGGCACGCGTGCACCCACCCCGGCAGGAATTAGCGGGTCCTTTGCCAGATACACTCCAGAGTCGGGAAAAAGAAATTATTGAAGCGGCCTTAGCTGAAAGCAAAGGAAAAGTTGCTGGCCGCGAAGGTGCGGCAGCGAAGCTCGGAATTCCCCGATCGACGCTGGACTCGAAGATCAAGCAGCTGAGGATCAAGAAACACAAGTCTATCTCTGAGCAGTAGTAAGTCCCTCCCGTCAACTCCCGAAAATTCGGCACTTCCCGAAGTCTCGTCATCCGACCGCTACCTCTAGCGCCTGTTTTCAATACGTTGCATGTGGCCTCTGCATTGCATTTCCACTTACGTCAGGCCGGGGATGGCGGCAATGCAGAACATCGCGACGACCGCCGATGACCTTGAGAATCGAGAACCGTGTTCACCCTAAGTGGGCGTATGGAGGGGGCGCAGGTCCCGGAGTTGAAGGAGTTTTTCGATTGCGAATACCGAAACATCATTCTGGACTTGCGGGACGTGAGCCTGGCGGATCGCGATGCAGTGAGGTTTCTAAGAGGTTGCGAGCGGGATGGCATGAAGTTTGAGATCATCGCCATCCTGAAGGAGGCGGAGGCTGGGATAGCACCCGACGAGCTGTGCCGGCGGCACGGGATCACACGCGGGAGCCTGTACCGCTGGAAAGCGAAGTACGGCGGGATGGAAGTGAGCGAGGCGCGGCGATTGCGGCAGCTGGAGGAGGAAAAACCGGCAGCTGAAGCACGCCGTGGCCGAACTGCTGCTGGACAAACGAGCGTTGCAGGCGGTGGTGACAAAAAAGTGGTAGGCCCGCAGATGCAGAGGCAGGCGGTGGGGGTGATGCGCTCGGAA
>JABCYV010000188.1 GCA_013290025.1 Acidobacteriota bacterium | reverse complement strand
TCATCATGAGCATCTGTCTGGCCGTGGTTTTTACCATCCTGCTGGTGTCGGCCAATACCATGGCAATGTCGATTCGCGAGCGGACCCGGGAAGTTGCGGTACTGAAGACGCTGGGCTTTACCCGCAATAGCATTCTGGGATTGTTCGTCGGTGAGGCGGTTTCGCTTGCACTGGTGGGAGGACTGATCGGCTCGCTGCTATGCTTTTTCATCGTGAAAGCGATGGCCAGTCAAGGCGGGATGTTCACGGGCATGAAGGTTACTCCGATCACAATGGCGGTAGCGTTGCTCATTGCGGCGGTGGTGGGATTCGTCAGCTCGTTTGTACCTTCCTATCACGCGTCACAGGTCAACATAGTTGACGGCTTGCGTCATATTGGATGAGCTCCTTTGTGTCCTTGTGGTTCTGGCATTTGCACTCCATTGGCCACCAAGGACACAAAGGTACCCAAAGGAAGAAGCTTCCCGGACGCCGACGCGGAATCAAAAGGACGCTAAAGGACGAGAATAGAAATGGCAATCCCTCTTAGCTATAACGTGCGCAATCTGCGGCTCCGCAAAAGCCTTACCATCATGACGGCACTGGGAATCGCGCTCACGGTGGCCACTGCGGTTTTCATCATGGCGCTCTTGGCGGGCTTAGGCCGCGCCTTTGCCACTACCGGCGATCCCCTGAATGTGCTGATGCTACGCAAAGGCTCTGACTCGGAGCTGGCGGCCGGCGGAGTTTCACGAGATGCAATGCAAGTCCTGAAAGACCTGCCCGGCGTCGCCAAGAACAGCAAAGGCGAGCCTCTGGTCTCGGGCGAAGACATCCTCGTGGTCGTGATGCCGCGCAAGGGCGGGACAGGAGAGACCAACGTCACCACCCGCTTCCTGACTCCGCTCGGAATCGAGATGCGGCCGCAGATCCACTTGGTCACGGGGCGCTGGTTCACTCCGGGACAGCGGGAAGTTGTTGTAAGCAACTCGATCAACAAACGATTTGAGCACGCGAACATAGGCGATACTGTGCATATCGGCAAAGGAGACTGGCCGATCGTCGGCATCTTCGACGCCAGCGGCACGGCGCATGCGTCCGAAATTTGGGGTGACATCAACCAACTGGTCACGGATTTCGAGCGTACCGTCTACTCCTCGGTGCTGGTACGGGCGACGGATCCGGTAGCGGCGCAGGCGCTGAAAAACCGTGCCAATGACGATCAGCGACTGGAGCTTAACGGCCTGCTGGAACCCGACTACTATGCTTCGCAAACCAAGTCGGGCGGCCCCATCAAGGTTGTTGGTTGGATTGTCGCTTTTATCATGGCAGTCGGCTCCTGCTTCGCCGCCGCCAACACTATGTACGCTGCGGTCGCTTATCGTGGACGCGAAATTGCCACTCTACGGGTAATTGGATTCTCCCGTCCCAGCATTCTGACTTCGTTCATGCTGGAATCGCTGTTGTTGTCTTTGCTCGGTGCGACGCTCGGAATCATCCTGATGTTGCCGTTCAACGGGATGACCACAGGAACCCAAAATCAGGTTACATTTAGCGAAGTCGTGTTCAGCCTGCAGATGACGCCGGTGGTGGTGGTCAGCGCGATTGGGTTTGCCCTCATCATGGGAGTCGTGGGTGGGTTTGCTCCCGCCTGGCATGCGTCGCGCCAGAACATTCTTAACGCGCTGCGCGACTAGCACCGCCAAAGCTACTTATAAACGGCGAAGAATTTGTGTCGGCAATACCGTAAATCATCTTGGGCCCGATGCCGATTGACGCAAAACACGAAGATCTGCAAAGCCTCCGAATCGATCGCACCGCGCGCACCGGAGGCGAAGGCGAACCTCCGGCGTGGGCGCGCCGCTATATCCTCGTCGGGATCGCGCTGCTGGTAGTGCTGGGCGTGGTGGCGACAGCCTACCGCTTGTTCTCCCGCGAAACTCCAGAGGTAGAAGTGGTTCGTGCCTCGGCGCAGAACAGCGATATCGGTGGCGTCGTTCTTTCAGCCAGCGGCTACATTGTGGCCCACCACAAGATCAATCTGAATTCCAAGGTGACAGGCCGGGTGAAATGGATCGGCGTGGAAAAAGGCGACAAGGTTAAAGAAGGTCAGATCCTGGTGCGCCTGGAAGACGACGAGTTCCGCGCCCAGTACGAACAAGCGAAAGGCGCCGCTGAGAATGCGCGAGCTTACCTGGAGGAGTTGCAACACGGATCGCGGCCTGAGGAAATCCAGCAATCTGAGCATAATCTGAATGAAGCTCGCGCGACGCTGACCAACGACAAGATCATTCTGGATCGAACTCGCGGACTCACCTCCCAGGGAGTGCTCTCGAAACAAGCGCTGGACGACGCGACCGCAAAGTTTGAGGCCGATCAGCAGCGGGTAAACTCGTTGGAAAGAGGATTCCAACTGGCCAAGATCGGGCCACGGCAAGAGGAGATCGCTCGTGCCCACGGCGCGCTCCAGCAAGCTCAGGGTCAGGCGGACTATGCCAAGTCTTTGCTGGACGCTACGGTGATCCGCGCGCCCGTTACTGGAACCATTCTTGAGCGCGCGGCCGAAAAGGGGGAATTGGTAACGTCCGGCTTTGCCAGCACGGCCGAGGGCGGTCCGCAAGGCTTGGTCGTCTCTTTGGCCGATCTCAACGATCTTCAAGTCGAACTCGATATCGCACAGGACGATTTCGCCAGGCTAGGCCCCAAGCAAAAGGGCGTGGTCACCGTGGACGCATACCCTGACCGCAAATGGGACGGCTCGATCGCCGAAATTTCTCCTCAAGCCAATCGTGCCAAGGCCACAGTTCAGGTAAAGGTACAAGTCGTCAATCCGGACGAGCACCTGCGGCCCGATATGAACGCGACTGTCAAATTTCTTGCGGACGAGGCCCAGCAGCGCGCGAGTTCGCAGCCGCAAGGTGTTTTTGTGCCTACCGCCGCGATTAAAGATCACGATGGCAAGAAATTTGTCTTCCTGGCGTTCGCAGGCAAGGCAACAGCCCGGGACGTCAAGATTCTGTCGCAACGCAGCGGCGGGGTGTTAGTGCAGGGCCTCAACGGCGGCGAGGACGTCATCACCACGGCCCCACAAGATCTGAAAGACGGAGATAAAATCAAGATTAAGGGACAATCATGAGCACTGCTACTACTCTTCCGAAGACCGCTACTCAGACCAAAGTCGTTCAGGCTCGCAACGTCAGCAAGGTATTTAAGCGGGACGCCTTTGAGGTGAAGGCGCTCGACGACGTTTCTATTGAAATTGCTGGAGGCGAATTCCTTGCCCTGATGGGTCCTTCGGGCTCGGGCAAAACTACGCTGTTAAACATGATCGCGGCCATTGACCGGCCGACAGCAGGAGAACTGCTGGTGCTGGGCGAGAACATCTTTCGCCTCGGCGATACCCAGTCAGCTCGTTGGCGCAACGAGCATATCGGATACGTGTTCCAGACCTTCAACCTGATTCCCGTACTCACCGCGTTTGAGAACGTCGAATTGCCGCTATTGCTTACCAAGTTGAACGCCCAGCAACGGCGCGATCACGTGATGACCGCGCTTAAACTCGTGGGCCTGGAGGAGCGGGTTCACCATCTTCCCAAACAGCTCTCCGGCGGCCAGGAACAGCGCGTGGCAATTGCGCGCGCCATCGTCAGCGACCCTACGCTGCTGCTAGCCGACGAACCAACCGGCGACTTGGATAGCCACTCTGCAACTGAAGTCTTGGAGATCCTGAAGCGTCTGAATGAAGACTTCCACAAGACTATCGTGATGGTGACGCATGATCCTCACGCAGCGTCCTACGCGCACGTGACCCGGCATCTGGAAAAGGGGATGCTACTGCCGCCGGGATAAGCTGCCCGTTGGAAGAGTGCGAGATGCGGCTTCCCGCCGAATCCGCGGTTGAATTCGGGTTCGCCGCTGCCAGTCGCGGCCAGTTTCGCGCCTTCGCGACCGAAGCCATCCACACCAATCCAGCCGCATACCCCCGAGAACGTCGGTCGGATAGTGGACGCCCAGATAGACTCGGGAGAGACCGATTAAGCCAGTCAGCAACGCGGCGGCAGTCCAAACTGCCACGCGCGACCACCGTGTCGCCAATCGCCCGCTAACTATCCATGCCAGAGTCACATAGAAGCACAGCGAAACCATGGCGTGTCCGCTGGGAAATGCATAGTCCCCCGGAGCCGGGAGGTTAAAAAATGGCTGTGGGCGAGGACGGTGAAAAGCCAATTTGAGCGTTGCCTCCAACACCGCAGCGCCGGTCAGACTCACGACCAACAGGATTGCTTGGCGGCGGATTCCGGCGCCAGCCATAAGGATGAGCGTCACTACTACCAATGGCAGGAGAACATCCGCTGAACCCAGCAGTGACAGTCCGAGCATGAGAAATGTCAGCGGGGGCGTGGCCTGCTGGTGAACTGCATTTCGAATCGCACAATCGAAGACCAGAGACTGGTGTTCGAGTATTTCTTTCGCCAGCCAGGAGAAAAGCACTACGGAAGCGGCCGCGACGATCAGTGTCGCAGCCCGAAACCGAATCGCTTTATCGGTTGTTGTGGCTTCGCAATCGAGTTTCACTAAGTCAGGATAGCAAAGACAAAGGCCTGGGTGGCCCGGTTCGCCACCAATCTTCCGGGCCGAGGCTGAGATTTAGAGTTCAGAGAGGGGCACCGCATCGTCGGCAGTTGGAGCAAATCCGCTATTGGCAGGGTCGGATACCCACTGCCAGGCGCGGCGTCCATTCTCGCCGAGCAAAGTTCGAGCTTCGCCATACTCAACCAGCCGGTTCAACACGGTGGTGACTGAAGCCAGCGGATCCTTGTGGCGAAGCAGCACTGGGGGAAGGCGTCGTCGTATGTGCTCACAAACGTCGCGCGCGCCCAACGGCCGGTCCGCTTCCATCAGCACCGTGCGGCAGGCTTTGGTAAAACCTGGCTGGCGCCCGCCGCTTTTGCGGTCTACCAACTCCAGCAGTTCTTCGTTCAGAACCTCGTCGCCGAACAGGTTGGCCAGTCCGACGATTGTCTGTTTCACTGTTCCAATGCGCTTCATCACATCGGCGCGCTGCCGCATAAGCTGCCTGAGTTCCTCATGCGCGGCGTTTACCACTTCCTGGACATGCGCGTCGCCGTTTCCTGGAAGGTGCTTGTTTCCGCTACCATTGCCGCCACCCTGCCCGTTTACCATGACCGTCCTCCAGAGCCGCCACTCCGCCGACTGCCGCTCACGTCAGGCGGGCCTTACCACCAACACACCAAACCTGGGTCCAAACACATGTCCCCAGATACGCAAACCTCAGGTCACTCGTTCCCTCAAACTGAATCTAAGACTACGATTCCGCGATTTCTCTTCGGGGCACGGAGATAGCCGCCGCTGCATCTACGGGAACTTTCTGATGGGTTAGACGATATGATCGAGGAAAGGTAAGGCGGGGGATTGTAAAATCGGTGTCACGGCGTGTACCCCAAATGGGCCGCCGGTTCGCGTAGTTTGCGGAGACCTCACGATTCGGTGGACTCTCTTTCGTGCTGTTCGTGGTTATAGAACGGTTCAAACATGGCGATGCTGGGCCCGTTGGGGAGCGGTTCAGGCGCGAGGAGCAAATGGTGCCCCAAGGCGTCACTTATCACGCCAGCTGGGTGGATTCAGCCGGTACGCGCTGCTTCCAACTCATGGAAGCGCAGCATCCGCAATCGCTAACCACTTGGGTTTCCCACTGGGATGATCTGGTCGACTTTGAAATTGTTCCCGTCCTGACTTCTGCCGAATTCTGGTCCAAGCCTCAATCGGAACAAATCTGATTGGAACCAGGGCGGTGCTTCAATTCTTGCTTCTTGACAAAAACGAGACAACTGATAAAGTTCGGTCAATTGTTCGTATCTCAAGCATTCCGTAAGGTGCCCACGTATGAAGAACGTTTACGAGGTTCTTAGACAGAAGGAACTGGAACTGGCGAGGCTGGAAAAGGAAGTCGAGGCGTTGCGAGTGGCCGCGCCCCTGCTGTCCGAGGACAAAGAGTCTGGCTCGGAAAACTCTAACAAGCCAACCTTGGCGGCGTCGCCGGGATCGCAGCAGCCCATCCGCATCCCGCAGCCAGCGGTGAATGCCTCTCCGCAACCGGCGCGCGCAGCGGGGTGGGAAGACACGGCGAAGCGCTGGCCGTAATCGAGGGTACAAACGACGGGCGCCTTCCGCCGGCAGATCGGCGGGGCGAATGATATTGCTGATTGAGCTCGGACCATCGGTCGCCGCTACGAGCCAGACTGCTTTTGAGAACTCTGCATGCACAACCCCTTCAGCCTAACTTCTTCGACATCTGAATAAAATGGCAGGCTTGCTTCACGGTAGCGTCAGCCGGCAAAGGTGCAGTGCCGGTCTCCTCGTACCCCAGACGTCGATAGAATCCCGGCAGCGCGCTGCGCAAATTTACAATTCGGAGATCCATAACCACCGCACCGGCGGATCGCGCATGCTCTTCGGCCGCCGCCATCAGGAGCGAGCCTAAACCACCACCCTGGTGCGCGGGATCGACCGACAACAAACCAAGATACCAGTGTTCGCCGCGGGGCTCGATATAGACACAGCCGACAATTCTCTCGCGTTCTTCAGCCAGCAGGAACTTCCCCTTGTTGATTAACTCGCGAACGTTCTCGGGATTGGTGCGGTCGCCATCAATGAAAAAGCGCTCTGGGCGAAAAGCATCATTTACCAGGCGGGCGATGGCATCCGCGTCCTTCAGTTCTCCCGCTCGCAGCTTTACATCGGCCGTTTTCATCGTCAAGAAGCAATGCTATATCCCGGGCGGCTAGATCGTGCAAGAGACCTTCGCCCTGCATCAGCTCACGGTTTCGTGTAAATTCAGAAAAGGCTGTTAACGCTCGCTAAATCGCTTGTCTTCACCGCAAAATCCGTGGTTTGAATCGCAGACCGGAGCTGAGTCTCGGAGCGCCGACTCTCAGAACCCCCAGACTCAGAATCTTGGATCTCGAGAGCCTGTGATGCTCCCGTCCATGCCAGCGTCTGCATCGCCCGTGGAGAACCCCATCTGGACGGGATGGGACGTGTTGCTCCTGGCCATCTTGACGCTCTTTTCGATCGTCGTCTTCGTGTTTCTGGTCACTTATGCAGCGCAACGGCTGGTGTATCCCAGGATGGCGATCGGCGATGTAGCGAAGTATCCGATCGTGGCCGTGCTAGGAGAACTGTTAGCTGAGCTCCTAGTGCTGGTGGGTATGATTTCGATGGTGAGGAGCAAAGGCGGCCAAGACTTTTGGAAGTCGATTCGTTGGAATTGGCCCAAAAACTGGCCAAGATACTTGTTCGGGGGCTTAGTGCTGGCATTCGGGCTGCAAGGCCTGGCGCACCTGCTGCCCATACCCAAAGAGCTACCCATAGATCGCTTCTTTCAAACTACCAGTGAGGCCTGGGTCTTGTCCTTATTCGGAATGACGGTGGCCCCGTTGCTTGAGGAACTTTTCTTCCGCGGATTTCTCTATCCCGTTCTGGCTCGGCGTATGGGGATCGTCGCAGCGGTAGTTCTCACCGCGGTCCCTTTCGGACTGATCCACGCTGCCCAACTGGGGTGGGCCTGGGGTCCAGTACTGGTAGTGTTCCTGGTCGGATTGACGCTGACCATCACCCGTGCCATAACCAAATCCGTAGGTGCCGGGGTGTTGATGCATGCTGCCTACAACGCCACGATTTCGATACTGATTTTCGTCGCCACCGATGGCTTCCGGCATTTGGAAAAGCTAAATCAGTAGAGTCGGGCGTCAGACCTTAGACTTTAGCCCTTGCAGCCCGAGGTCCGAAGCCTGAGGTCTGGGGTCCGTGCTATCTTAGAATTTCCCATGTCGTCCCCCCGTCAAGAACTGTTACGTCTGCTTGCGTCGAAGTCTTTTCGATTAGGGGAATTCAAGCTCTCTTCCGGAGCCAGCAGCGACTACTACGTGGACTGTCGCACCACCACGCTCAGCGCAAAGGGTTCACGCCTGACCGGGCAAGTCTTCCTTGACGAGATCCGAACTCGAGGATGGAAGGCGAAGGCCATTGGCGGCCTTACCATGGGGGCTGATCCGATTGTGGTGGCAGTCGTCGTCACCAGCGGCGAGCTGCAGGGGTTCCTGGTGCGCAAAGCCGAAAAACAGCACGGTACCGGGCGGCGCATCGAAGGGTTTCAGGAGAAAGGCGCGCGTGTGGTGATTGTGGATGACGTTTGCACCACGGGTGCTTCGACCATCCAGGCGATTGAAGCAGCCAGGGAGTTTGGCTTTGAGGTTGCCGGAGTGATGTGTTTGGTCGAGCGCCAGGAGGCGGGCGGACGCCCCAACGTTGAGAAAGCGGCGGCGCCGGCGCAGTTCGTTTCTGTCTTTACGGCGAATGACGTGCGCAAGGAACATGGGGCACAGAATGACGAGACATCTCCGTCGATGGTTGCTTTCGGGGCTGGCTGCGAAATTTGCGGGCGTCAAGCGGTGGTACACACGCCCCGGGTTCGGTGTGCGGAGCATAAAGTTTAGCTTTCGGCCAACGACGAATGACCAGCGACTAATTGTCAAATGATTCAGACCCTCGAATGGACCGACTCCGGCGTACGCTTCATCGACCAGACGAAGCTGCCTACCGAAGAGACCTACGTAACTTGCAAGACCTATGAGCAGGTCGCCGATGCGATCCGCACCATGGTGGTTCGCGGCGCGCCCGCGATTGGTGTGGCCGCCGCCATGGGCATTGCACTGGGAGTCAAAAATTCGAAAGCCGAGAGCGTTGGAGAACTGAAGCGGGAGTTCGACCAGATTTGTGATGTGATGGCCAAGACTCGTCCCACGGCCGTGAATTTGTTCTGGGCTATTCGCCGCTTGCAAGACAAATTCGAGTTGCTGCGAGTGCGGCCGCTGCCGCAGATCAAGCAGGCGCTCATTGACGAGGCGCAGCGGATGCACGCCGAAGACATCGCCGCCAACCGGGCCATGGGACGACACGGGGCGACGCTCATGCCAGCAACTGGAGGCGTGCTCACCCATTGCAATGCTGGCGCGCTGGCCACGTGTGGCTACGGCACGGCGCTGGGGGTGATCCGCGCGGCGGTCGAGCAAGGTAAGAAAATCCACGTCTACGCCGACGAGACCCGTCCCTTCCTCCAGGGATCGCGGCTGACCGCGTGGGAACTCATGAAAGACGGTATTCCCACCACCGTGATTTCCGACAATATGGCCGGAGCCATGATGAGCCAGGGCAAGATTGGCGCTATCGTGGTGGGCGCCGACCGTATCGCGGCAAATGGCGATGTCGCCAACAAGATCGGAACTTACACGGTGGCGGTACTGGCTAAGGAACATGGCATCCCGTTCTACGTGGCCGCACCGTTTTCCACGATTGATCTGGAGACTACCGACGGCAGCAAAATTCCCATCGAACAGCGCAATCCCAGGGAAGTTACACACATTGGTGGCAAGCAGATGGTGCCGGAAGGCGTGCAGATAGAAAATCCGGCATTCGACGTGACCCCCGCGAAATACGTCACCGCCATCGTTACTGAACACGGCATCGCGCGGTCACCGTATGCGGAGTCATTGAGAAGGTTAGCGGAGGAGATGTCGGTGGTTGCTCGTTAGGGGCCAGCTAATGTACTCCGTAAACCAATTCCAGGCCACCTTCGAAAGCGGCGGCAAGGACATTCGGTTGGACTGCTTCCTGCCTATCGGCAACGGACAACGGTTCCCCGCCGTGATTGGGTTGCATGGCTCAGGTGGCGGATACGCCAGTATGGGTGAACCGGCGACTTTGCTAGCGGCACAGGGATTCGCGGTCTACGTGCTGCATTACTTCGACCGCACCGCAACCACTCAGACCGATCGCGCCGTCATCTTCCGGCACTTTCCGGTGTGGATGAAGACTCTGTGGGATTCCGTGAGCTTTGTGGCTCGGCAGCCGCACGTGGATGCGGAACGCATCGGATTGCTGGGATTCTCTCTCGGCGCTTATCTATCCCTCTCCCAAGCCGCTATTGATTCACGAATTCGGGCGGTGGTGGAGTTTTTTGGTGGTCTGCCCAAGGAGATGAAGTTCTTCATGCGACGGCTGTGTCCGGTTTTGATCCTGCACGGCG